>NZ_JBVHFT010000002.1:650280-711667 GCF_055562215.1 Kribbella sp. NPDC020701
TGGTCCCCCCCCCCCCCCCCCCCCCCCCCCCCCCCCCCCCCCCCCCCCCCCACACCCCCCCCCCCCCCCCCCCCCCCCCCCCCCCCCCCCGGGGCTGCAGGGACGACTAGCTCAGCGCTCGACCTCGCCGCGGATGAACTTCTCCACCAGGTCGCGGCAGACGTCGTCGGCGTACTGCTCCGGCGGCGACTTCATGAAGTACGACGACGCCGACAGGATCGGGCCGCCGATGCCACGGTCCTCGGCGATCTTGACCGCGCGGATCGCGTCGATGATGATGCCGGCCGAGTTCGGCGAGTCCCAGACCTCGAGCTTGTACTCCAGCGACAGCGGGACGTCGCCGAAGTTGCGCCCTTCGAGCCGGATGAACGCCCACTTGCGGTCGTCCAGCCAGGCCACGTAGTCGGACGGGCCGATGTGCACGTTGCGGGCGTCGATCTCGTCGCGCAGTTGCGAGGTGACGGACTGGGTCTTGCTGATCTTCTTGGACTCCAGGCGCTCGCGCTCGAGCATGTTCTTGAAGTCCATATTGCCGCCGACGTTCAGCTGGTACGTGCGGTCGACGGTGACACCGCGGTCCTCGAAGAGCTTGGTCAGCACGCGGTGCGTAATGGTCGCGCCGATCTGCGACTTGATGTCGTCACCGACGATCGGCACCCCCGCCGCGGTGAACTTGTCGGCCCACTCCTTGGTGCCGGCGATGAACACCGGCAGCGCGTTCACGAAGGCCACGCCGGCGTCGATCGCGCACTGGGCGTAGAACTTCGCCGCCTGCTCCGAGCCGACCGGCAGGTAGCAGACCAGTACGTCGACCTGTGCCTCACGCAGCGCGGCGACGACATCCACCGGCGACGCGTCGGACTCGGTGATGGTCTCGCGGTAGTACTTGCCGAGGCCGTCGAGGGTGTGGCCGCGCTGCACAGTGACGCCGGTCGGCGGCACGTCGGAGATCTTGATGGTGTTGTTCTCGCTGGCGCCGATCGCGTCGGCGAGGTCGAGTCCGACCTTCTTGCCGTCGACGTCGAAGGCGGCGACGAACTCCACGTCGCGGACGTGGTAGTCGCCGAACTGGACGTGCATCAGACCGGGGACGCGCTCCTCGGGCTTCGCGTCGCGGTAGTAGTGCACGCCCTGGACGAGCGAGCTGGCGCAGTTGCCGACACCGACGATCGCTACGCGGATCGAGGTCATCTGAACTCCTTAGGTAGGCGGTTGGTGCAGGTCAGGGGGCCGCTGCTGCCGCCGCTCGCCGTCGATCAACTCGTTCAGCCAGCGGACCTCGCGCTCGGCCGACTCCAGGCCGTGCCGTTGCAGCTCGAGGGTGTAGGCGTCAACCCGCTCCGCGGTGCGGTTCATCGCGGCCCGGAAGTTGGCCAGCCGCTCCTCCATCCGGGCCCTGCGGCCCTCGAGGATGCGCAACCGGGTGGCCGGATCGGTCCGGCCGAAGAACGAGAACCGGACGCCGAACGTGTCGTCGTCCCAGGCTGACGGACCAGCGTCGTGCATCGCGTGCGCGAAGTAGTCCTTGCCGTCGGCGGTGATCGTGTACACGATCTTCGGCCGGCGACCGGACTCCGGCGAACCGGAGTCGGCCGTGATCAGGCCGTTGCGGAGCATCGCCTTCAGACACGGGTAGAGCGACCCGAACGACAGCACGCGCCCCCAGCCGAACTGGGCGTTGACGCGCTTGCGGAGCTCGTAACCGTGCATCGGCGCTTCGTGCAGCAGACCGAGTACGGCGAGCTCAAGGACCCCACTGCGGTTTCCCATGACCCCCACCTCCTCGGTCTAGTTTGTCATGACCTGATGTATCGGTTCGATACATCGTGTTGCCAGGGTAAGCACAGCCAAGGGCTGTGGACAACTCTTGACAAAGCCGGGCTTTGTCACCTGCGTCACGCGGCACGCCCGGGAAACCTGTTACGTCAGGCGCCGAGCTGCGTAAATCGGTTGACACAAAGCGTCGCGACGCAGAAGCGGAGGGTCATGGCCGACAGCCATGGGAAGCACACGAAGCTGGACGTCCGGAATGGTGCGGCGGGCGGCGGGCCGCTGGCCCAGATCGCGCTCCGGTTCACCGCCTTCACCGAGAAGTGGCTGCCCGACGCGTTCGGGTTCGTGCTGGTCGGCACGTTCGTGGTGCTGCTGTTCGGACTCGTCGCCGGTGAGCCGCTGCTGAAGCGGCCGGACGATCCGGCGGCGACCAAGGGCTTCGGCCTGGTCGACGCTTGGGACCTCGGCTTCTGGTCGCTGATCACCTTCACGCTGCAGATGGCGGTGATCATCATCGGTGGGTACGCCGTCGCGACCAGCGGACCGGTTGCCCGGTTGATCACCCGGCTGGCGCGGATTCCCAAGAGCCCGCGGACCGCGGTGGCGTTCGTAGCCGCGGTCGCGATGCTGGCGTCGTACCTGAACTGGGCGTTCAGTTTGATCTTCGCCGCGATCCTGGCGCGCGAGGTGGCTCGCAACGTGCCGAAGGCGGACTACCGCGCGCTGGGTGCGATGGCGTTCCTGGGGCTCGGCCCTGTATGGGCACAAGGTCTGTCCGGCTCGGCCGCGCTGCAGGTGGCCAGTGCGAGCAGCAGCCCGGCGCCGGTGCAGGAAGTGATCAAGGCGAGCGGCATCTCGGCCCGGCTGGCCGGCTGGATGGTGCAGGCGAGCAGCCAGTTCCTGTTCCCGCCGCTGGTGGCGATCTACTCGTGCATCCTCGGCATCTTCGTCCCGAGTGGTGGCAGCAAGTGGGTGATCGAGGCGCCGTACGTGCTGCAGGCCGCCAACGAGCTCAACGTGGACGCGGGCTGGATGGTCGTGGTCTACGACCTCGGAGAGGCCAGCGCCAACCTGCTCCAGCCGTTCTGGATGCTGCCGACGCTCGCGATCCTCGGGCTGAAAGCCCGGGACATCATGGGCTACACCTTCACGATGTTCCTCGCCTGCTTCCCGGCCGCGCTGATCGCTGTGACTCTGCTCGCACCGCACGTGACGGGGTAATCGCTTGCCGAAGGCCCGGGAAAGATCTGGGTAAGGCTGATCGCACCCGAATCGTGCCTGACCGCCCGGCTTGCTAGCATCCGGAGCGGATTCGGGCGCGTTACCACACCCACCGTAGTCTGGCGGGCAATGACTTCCGCGAGATCGTCGAGGATTGCACTGTGAGTGAAGCTCGTAGAAAGGCCGCCAAGCCCCCGCGCCTGAAGAAGCACTGGGCGCTGCGGGTGCTCGGCTGGCTGGCCGCGCTCTTCTTCGTCGGCATCATCGGCGCTGTCGCCACCTTCTTCATCGTCTACCAGACGACGAAGATCCCGGACCCGAACAAGGAGTTCGCGACCAACACCACCACGGTGATGTACTCGGACAACAAGACTCCGCTGGGTTCGTTCTACGAGCAGAACCGGCACACGGTCCCGCTGGCGGACGTTCCCAAGCACGTCCAGGACGCGGTGATCGCCGCCGAGGACCGGACCTTCTGGACCAACCCGGGCATCTCGCCGTCGGGCATGGTGCGGGCGGCGTGGAACATCGCCAACGGTGAGCAGTTGCAGGGTGGGTCGACGATCACCCAGCAGTACGTGAAGATCATGTACCTGACCCAGGAGCGCACGGTCTCCCGGAAGCTCCAGGAACTGTTCATCGCGACGAAGCTGAGCCGGCAGCAGGACAAGAGCAAGACCCTCGAGGGCTACCTGAACACCATCTACTTCGGTGAGGGCGCCTACGGCATCTCCGCCGCCGGCGACGCCTACTTCAAGCAGCCGGATCCGGAGAAGCTGTCGGTGCCGCAGGCCGCCTTCCTCGCGACCGTGCTGAACAACCCGACGCTGTTCGACATCGACGACAAGGATCCGCGCACCCAGAAGCGGATCATCGACCGGTACCACTACGTCCTCGACGGCATGCAGCAGATGGGCACGATCACCGCTGCCCAGGAGACGAAGTACGCGAACAGGCTTCCCGCGATCACCAAGAAGGACAAGAACAGCCGGTACCAGGGGCCGAAGGGCTTCCTGCTCGACATGGCGCGCAGCGAGCTGCTGCGGCTGGGCTTCGACCAGGACCAGATCAGTGGCGGCGGCCTCAAGGTCACGACGACGTTCAACTTCAGTCAGCAGAAGAAGATGGTCAAGGCGGCCCAGGACGAACTGCCGGAGAAGCGCGACAAGCTGCACGTCGGGATGGCCACCGTGCAACCGGGGACCGGGCAGCTGCTGGCGATGTACGGCGGACCGGACTTCCTCAAGAGTCAGCTGAACTGGGCCACCACGAAGGCCCGTCCGGGCTCGTCGTTCAAGCCGTTCGCGCTCGCGGCGGCGCTCGAGGACGGCAAGTCGATCTACGACACGTACCAGGGTGACAGCCCGATCGTGGTCCAGGGGCTCAAGCTCGGCAACGAGCTCAACCGGGACTACGGCGAGGTCAGCCTGCTGAAGGCGACCGAGCAGTCGATCAACACCGCCTTCTACGACCTGGTGGACAACCAGATGGACCAGGGGCCGGAGAAGGTCGTCGCCGCGGCCGAGGCCGCCGGCATCCCGGCCACGAAGACCCTCGAGGGCGACAAGAGCAACCCCTCCACGGTGCTCGGCCCGGATGCGTACGCGTCGCCGGTCGACATGGCGAACGCGTACGCGACGTTCGCGGCCGGTGGCAAGTACGTGCCGCTGCACACCATCAAGGAGGTCCGCGGACCGGACGGCAAGGTGCTGTGGTCGGAGGCGAAGCTGAAGTCGAAGCAGGCCTTCCCGCCCGAGATCGCCAACATGGTCAACTACGTGCTGCAGGACGTCGTCAAGAAGGGCACCGGAACCGGAGCCAAGGAGCTCGATCGTCCGGTCGCCGGGAAGACCGGCACCGCCGGTGGTGTCGCGCTCGAGGACCGGAAGAAGAACAAGGAATGCGACGGCTGCAAGGAGGGCACGGCGACGCTGACGTCGTGGTGGACCGGGTACACCCCACAGCTGTCCACGTCCGTGCTCTATCGGGCCGGCAACTCCGGTGAGTCGGACCTCGACCCCTACAGCGACGACCCGGCGTTCTTCGGTGGCAACTGGCCGCTGAAGACCTGGCTGGCCTACATGACGGATGCTCTCGACGGTGTCGAGTCCGCGGACTTCGCCGAGCCGGACGAGGACGCGATCAAGGACAGCCCGACGCCGACGTTCACGCCGTCGGAGACGCCGACCATCACGCCCCCGACCAACACCCCACCGCCCAACACCCCCAGCAACACCCCGTCGAACACGCCGAGCAGTACGCCGACCAAGACGAAACCGACGCGTACGCCGATCTGGCCGACGATCCCCACCGGCCAGCCGCCACAACCGACCAGCACCCCGAAGAACCCCGGCGGCGGCCAATAGCTCCGGAGAACGGCACCCCATCCGGGGTGCCGTTCTCGTTTGCGGCAGTTCGGCCGTGGCAGCGTCCCCAGTGGAACGGATGGGGCACCATAGGGGGGTGACTCGGGCGGACTGTGGTGTGCGGTGGTGCTGCCGTGTTTGAGCGGACGGCTGCCGACGAGCCACAGCGGTCCGGGCGGGCGCGGCGGGCCCGGGTTGTTGGGGTGGGGTGGCAGCGGTGGATGCCGACCGCGATGACGCGGGAGGTGCTCGGGTGGTGGTTGGTCACCCGGGCCGGACTGTTCCTGCTGTCGATCTCGGCGCCGTTGCTGTTCAACCGGGGGACTGACTACCCGAACGTCTGGCATGCCTGGTTGCAGTGGGATGTCTGGCATCTGAAGGCGGTCGCCGAGTTCGGGTACAACCACGGGGAGCCGTCGGGCGCTCCGCTGGCGGCGTTCTTCCCCGGGTTCCCGGTGCTGGTTCGGATCGTCAGCTGGACCGGGATCGGATACGTTGCCGCGGGCATCGTCGTGTCCGCGGTCGCCAGCGCGGTCGCGGGCGTGTACCTGGCGCGACTGGCGCAGTACGAGTTCCCGGAGCTCAAGGGAATCGGTCCGAACGCGGCGATGATCTGGTACGTCGCTCCCGTCGGCGTCTTCCTGGCTGCCGGGTACACGGAGGCGCTGTTCTGCGCGTTCGCGTTCCCCGGCTGGCTGGCGGCACGGCAGGGGCGGTGGGGCCGGGCGGCGATCTTCGTCGCGCTCGCGTCGACCGTGCGGGTGTCCGGGATCTTCCTCGCGTTCGCGCTGATCGTCGAGTTCGTCACCTCGAAGAAGCGGGACTGGCTCTCGCTCCCGTGGCTGGCACTGCCGGCCGTCCCCGTACTCGGCTTCATGGCGTACCTGAAGCAGATCCACGGCTCCTGGTTCGCCTGGCAAGAGGCGCAGGAGAAGGGCTGGGCGCGCGAGTTCACCTGGCCGTGGACCTCCCTGGTGCACACGTTCGAGGCCGCGAGCAAGGGCCACTTCGCCGCCGACCGCAGCGACTGGACCTGGATGTTCCGGGCCGAGCTGGTCGCGCTGCTCATCGGCCTACTGCTCCTCGCCTGGCTGCTCTGGCGCCGCTCCTGGGGCGAGGCCGCCTGGGTCGCCGCCACCGTCGGCGCGTTCTGTACGTCGTTCTGGATCTACTCACTCACCCGGGCGACCCTGCTCTGGTGGCCGCTGTGGATCGGCCTCGCCGTCGCGGCCCGCCGAAAACCCTGGCTGGGCCGCCTCTACCTGGCCCTCGCGATACCACTGGCCGCCATCTGGGCCGCCGGCTTCTTCACCGGCCGCTGGTCCGGCTGAGTAGTTCTGCTCAGGTACGCCGTTCGTCGCGCGCCTAGCGTGAGGCCATGGACAGCTGGGGGCGGTCGATCGGCAGGGTGGCGTTGCAGGCGGGGTTCGTCGGGGCGGTGGCGGGCTTGGCGTACGGGCTGATGCTGCACCTCCAGGCGCCGCTATGTCCGCCGACCGCGACGGACTGCGCGGTCGACACCTGGGGTGTGCTGTTCGCCATCCAGCTCGGCGGAGTCGCGATGGCGCTCGCGCTGCCGGTGCTGGCACTCCGCGCGAGGCTGGGCTGGGTGGTCGCCGCCGTGGCCACCACTGTCGTGCTCGCGTTGAACCTCGCCTGGTTCCTGGCGACTGCCGCAGACCTCACTGTGTCCGGCATGTGGACAGTTTCCGGCGGAGGCAACCCCTGACCTGGCTCGAGCGTCGTTAGGGAAGAAGGGGTGGCAGTCCGGGCGGGGACCGCCACCCCTCATTAAGTTTCCGGCGGAACCTTTCAGGGGCAGGCTTCGCCGGGCAATCGTCCGCGAGGGCGGCGGCACCAGCCGCCGCCCAGCGAGACGGTCAGCCGTAGTTGCGGTCGATCGACTGTGAAGGGGTCGGGCTCGGCTTCGTCTCGGCGACGCGCTTGTCGCTCGGGTGTGTGCCGGGTTCGACGCCCTTCAGGGTGCCGAGGAGCTCTAGCTCGGACAGCGTGACGCCGTCAGCGCCCGCCGCCGGGGTGAACACCAGGCGGTACTGCGTGTAGGCCTTCGGCGAGGCGACGCTGAAGGACCGGGTGTACGACGCCCACGCCCAGCTCTCACCGGTCCGGCGATCCACCGTCGACCACGTCGTACCGTCGTTCGAGCCTTCCAGCACCCACGCGGACGGCGCCGTACCGGTGGCACCGCTGGTCAGCGTGTACATGCCGACCGGCCGGCCCTGCGGCAGGGCGACCGTGACGGTTGACTGGGCGCCGGGCAGCGTGACCTGGGTCTTCGCGTCGTTGTCGGTCAGCGCGGTCACGTCCGCGTCACCGGCACCCACCACGGCGCCCTCGTCGGACGTCGAGTCCCGCCACGTCATCGGGTCCTCGCCGGGGGTGGTGATCGACGGCGGCGCGTCGTTCCGGCCGGTGCCCCACGTCGACGGCTTGTCACCCATCTCGAACTCGATCTTGCCGCCGTTCGCGATCAGGTCGTGCGGCAGTGCGGTCGACGTCCACTTCTTCCCGTTCACCCGGACGCTCTGCACGTAGATGTTCCGAGCGCTGTTGCCCGGCGCGCTGATCACCAGCTTCTTGCCGCCGGCCAACCGCACCGTCGCCTTGGTGAACAGCGGCGACCCGATCGCGTACGTCGGCGACCCGACCTGCAACGGGTAGAACCCGAGCATGCTGAACAGGTACCACGAGGACATCTCACCGTTGTCCTCGTCACCCGGGTACCCCTGCCCGATCTCCGAGCCCAGGTACAGCCGGGAGAGCACCTCGCGGACCTTCTCCTGCGTCTTCCACGGCTGACCCGCGAAGTCGTACATGTAGGTCAGGTGGTGCGACGGCTGGTTGCTGTGCCCGTACTGACCCATCCGTACGTCGCGGGCCTCGAGCATCTCGTGGATCGTGCCGCCGTACCCGCCGGGGTGCAGCGCGTCTTCCGGCGTACTGAAGAACTCGTCGAGCTTCTTCGCCAGGCCGTCGCGGCCGCCGTAGATCGCGGCTAGGCCGGCCCCGTCCTGCGGGGTCGAGAACGCCATGTTCCACGCGTTCGTCTCGGTGTAGTCGTGACCCCAGTCCTGCGGGTCGAACAGGCTGGGCGAGTAACCCCAGACGCCGTCCGGGCCCTTGCCCTGGAAGAAGTTGATCGCCGGGTCGAACAGCGTGACGTAGTTGCGGGCCCGGTTCAGGTAGTACTTGTAGTTGTCCAGGTACTCCTGCTTGCGCGGGTCGCTCTTCTTCGCGGTGTCGTAGAGCTTCTTCGACATGTTCGCGATGCCGAAGTCGTTGATGTAGCCGTCCATCGACCAGCTGAAGCCCTCACCGGTGGTGTTGGCCGTGTAGCCGTTGAAGGTGGACAGGTCCATCCCCTTGCGGCCGACGTTCTGTGACGGTGGCACGACGGCCGCGTTCTTCAGTGCCGCATTGTAAATCGACTGCACGTCGTCGTCTGAAAAGCCCTTGATTCCCTTGAGATACGCGTCCGCGAAGGCGACGTCGGACGACGTACCGACCATCAGGTTCGCGTATCCCGGCGACGACCAGCGGGAGATCCAGCCGCCGTCCTTGTACTGCTGGACGAACCCGTTCACCAGGTCCGCCGCCTCGTCCTGCGCGAACAGCGAGTACGCCGGCCACACGGTGCGATACGTGTCCCAGAAGCCGTTGTTCACGTAGGTCTGGCCGGCCACGAGCTTCGAGCCGGTCGTGGTCGGGGTGTCGGTGCCTACCTTCGGCGAGGTCGGCGACGCGTAGGTGATCACCGGCTTCGACGCCGTACCGGTGTTCTCCGAGCCATTGTTCGGGTAGAGGAACAGGCGGTACAGGTTCGAGTACATCGTGGTCAGCTGGTCGGCCGTCGCACCCTCGACCTCGATCGTGCGCAGCTTGGCGTCCCACAGGTCCTGCGCGGCGTCCTTGACCTTGCTGAACGTCGATCCGGCCGGAAGCTCCAGCTCGAGGTTCTTCTTGGCTTGCGCGGTGCCGATCAGCGAGGTCGCGATCCGCAACTGCACCTGGGTGACCTTCGGGTCGAAGGAGAAGTAGCCACCGACGTTGGCGCCGCCGCCGTTCGACAGCTTGCCGGAGGCAACCACCTTCTGGTCTACCACGCCGTACACGAACAGCCTTCCGGCGCCCGTGGACAGGCCGCTCTTGATGTCGCTGAAGCCGGTCACCACACCGGTCTCCGGGTCGAGCGTCAGGCCACCGCTGTTGTTCACGTTGTCGAAGATCAGTGATGCCTGGCCGGCCGGGAAGCTGAGCCGCATCATCGCGGCGTGGTCGGTCGGCGCGATCTCGGCCGCGTTGCCGTTGTCGAACGTGACGCCGTAGTAGTACGGCCGGGCGATCTCGTTGTCGTGGCTGAACGACCAGGCGCGGGCCTTGCGGTCCGCGGTCGGGGTCGCGGCCGTCGACGGCATCACCTGGAAGGTCTGCCGGTCACCCATCCACGGGCTCGGCTCGTGGCTGATCGACAGCGCCTGCAGGGTCGGCTTGTTCGCCTCGTTGTTGCCCTTGGCGTAGTCGTACAGCCAGGACGTGGAGCCCGCGTTCGTCACCGGGGTCCAGAAGTTGAAGCCGTGCGGTACGGCGGTCGCCGGGAAGTTGTTCCCCCGCGAGAAGCCGCCGGTCGCGTTCGAACCGCGGGTGGTCAGCGCCAGGTCCGACGGGTGCTTGGCCGCGGTCTTCTGGGCCGCGCGGTCGGGGCTGATCGCGGCCGCGATCCGGATGTCGTCGAGCCAGCCGCGGAAGTCGGCCGGCCCGGACGGCTTGTCGTACCCGATCAGGATCCGCTTGATCGTCTTGCCGGCGGCGACGCTGCCGAGGTCGGCCTCGACGTTGTTCCACTGGTTCGTCGACAGGCCCTTGGCGTCGCCCTGACCACGCGGGCTCAGTTCGAACCCGTGGTGATCGCGAGCCTTGAGGTCGCTCAGGTACGTGCCGTCGGAGAAGGCCAGGTCGAGGGCGGCGTACGTACTCGGGTAGCTCAGGTCACCCTCGACGTGCTCGGGGAAGATCTTGTAGGACAGCCGGGTGTCCTTGCCGACCTTCAGGTCCACGTCGGAGATCTTGTTCCAGGTGTAGCCACGGCCCTCGGCTTCCTGGTGGCCGGCGTACCGGAACGACTTGACGCCGGTGAAGCCGACCCGGGCGCGGGCGTTGTACGCGCTGGTCGGCCCGGAGTCGAGCCGCGACTCGGCGACCGGGCCGGGTGGCGGCAGCGGCGCGCCGTTGGACAGGTACCAGTCGGCCAGCTGGACGATGTTCTCGCCGTGGTTCAGCGTGACGTCCAGCTTGAAGAACTTGTACGCCGTCTCGTTCGTGAAGCTGTACTCCTTGGTCTGGAACCGGTTCTCGAAGCTCTCGCCGGTCCGGGTGTCCAGCGCGGTCCAGGTGGTCCCGTCGTTCGAACCGGAGACGGTCCAGTTCCGCGGGTCGCGGCCGTCGGCGTCGTTGGCCGAGGTCAGCGCGTACTTGCGGATCACCACCGGGGCCGAGGTCTCGTAGACCAGCCAGCCGGTCGGCTCGAACACCAGCCACTTGGTGAACTTGTCACCGTCGGCGGCGTTGGTGGCGATCTCGCCGCCACCGGTGTTCTCGCCGTTCGCGGTCACCTTGGTGACCTTGTCCATCTCGCTGCCGCCGATCCCGGTCGGCGTCGGGCCGCGAACCCCGTCGGTCCGCGGCTTCCCGTCCGGACCGGTCTCGACCGCATCGGTGTACCCGGGCTGCGGCTGGCCCGGCTCGAACGAGGTGAAATACGAGGATCCGGACACGACCGGCTGATCCTCCGAGGTCGGTGAGACGGCATTCGCTGGCGTCATGGAAGAAGACAGTGTCACAGCAACAAGCCCTAGAGACGCGACGAGCCCCAGTGGGCGGCGGAGATCCATCTACGCTCCTTGCACGGCCGGACCGGCGCGGCAGCCTCGTGGGCTGCCCGCCAGTGGGTTTACGCGGCCCCGATGACAAGGTTGTCAGCCCGCGCCCGGGGTGATCCTGCCCATCATGATCACCTGCGGTCAAGGCTTCGTCGCACACTGTTCGCCCGTGTCCCTCAGTTGGTCTGTGAGCGGTAGGTTGAAGCCCATGGACGAACGTGTGCTGGTCACCGGGGCGGCCGGGTTTATCGGACGGGCCGTGGTGGCTGCGTTGCGGGGGCGTGGGGTGCCAGTCACGGCTGTGGATCGGGAGCCGCCGGATGCGTCCTGGGACGAGGGTGTGACCGTGGTGACCGGGGATCTGGCTGAGCAGGAGGTCTGTATTTCGGCCTTCGAGACTCGGCCTACCGCGGTGGTGCACCTGGCGGCGTTGACGTCGGTGCTGCGGTCGGTCGATGCGCCGATGCAGACGTTCGCGCAGAACGTGACGATCACTCAGGTGCTGCTGGAGCTGTCGCGCGGCAGTGGTGTGGATCGGTTCGTGCTCGCCTCGACCAATGCGGTCGTCGGCAACGTCGGTACGTCGACCATCACCGCGGACCTCCCGCTCCGGCCACTCACGCCGTACGGCGCGACCAAGGCGGCCTGCGAGATGCTGCTCTCGGCGTACTCCGGTAGCTATGGGATGGCCACCGCCGCACTGCGGTTCACCAACGTCTATGGGCCGGGCATGTCGCACAAGGACAGCTTCGTGCCCCGGATGATGCGGGCAGCGCTCACTGGCACCGGTGTACGGGTGTACGGCGATGGACAGCAGCGGCGGGATCTCGTGTTCATCGATGACGTGGTGAACGGCGTACTGCTCGCTCTCGACAGCCGGTACGACGGTCGCGCGATCATCGGATCCGGTCGGTCGGTGTCAGTGCTCGAGATGATCGACACCGTGCGTACGGCGACCGGCTGCCCGGTTCCGGCCGAGCACGTCGAGGCACCGGCCGGTGAGATGCCGGCGGTGGTCGTCGACATCACCAACGACCTCGGCTACGCCCCGACGGTGTCGCTCGAGGACGGCCTGGCCCGCACGTGGCAGTACTTCCGCGCACAGTGAAGCGGGTTCTCCGAACCCACTGGCTGCTCGCTGTCTTCTTGGTGGCGGGCACTGTGTTGCGGGTTCTCGCGACGATCGCCTACCGTCCCGCGATCGTCTACACGGACTCCCAGCAGTACCTGAACAACATGCACAAGTTGAGCCCGGACCAGCTCAACCCGATCGGTTACGACTTCGTCCTGCGTCCCATGGTCGCCCTCGGCGGCCTCACGTTCGTCGTGATCGTGCAGCACGTGGTCGGACTGCTCCTGGGCATCGCCATCTACGCACTGGCCCGCCGGCTCACCGTCTACCGCTGGCTGGCCGCAGTAGCGGCCGCACCGATCCTGCTCGACGCCTACCAGGTGCAGATCGAGCAGAACATCATGGCCGAGACCACCTTCGACGTACTGCTGGTGGCGATCCTCTGGCTGCTCCTCGGCCGCGGCGCACCCGGCTGGAAGCGCGCAGCGGTAGTAGGCGTCCTCATCGGAGCCGCCTTCGCGGTCCGCGCGATCGGCATGGTCCTGATCATCCCCGTCGTCCTCTACCTGATTGTGGTCGGCAACGCCTGGCGCAAGCGCCGCATGCACCTCGTACTACGCACTGCCGCAGCCATAGCCGGATTTGCGGTCGTGTTCGGGGCCTATGCGACCTACTACCACGCGGAGACCGGCCGATGGGGCTTCACCGGCGCTGAGAACCAGGTGCTCTACGGGCGGACCGCAGTGGTCGCCAACTGCGCCAAGCTGCCGCTCAACGAGGGCACGAGGCTGTTCTGTCCCAAGGAGCCGCTGGGACAGCGCCTGGGCGTGGACAAGTACGCGCACAACCACTACGGCGATCCGAACTGGCCCGGACCGCTGCCACCCGGCACCACCAAGCGGGAGCTGGCCACTGAGTTCGCCCGCCTGGTTATCCGGCATCAGCCGCTTGATGTCACGTGGGCCGCACTGAAGGACTTCGCGAAGGGCTTCGCCCCGACGCGGACCACCTCGCCGGACGACGTGCCACTGGACCGCTGGCAGTTCCAGCTCACCTATCCGAACCAGCAGGACCCCAACACCGCCAAGGCCGCGGTGAAGTGGGGCGGATCGGAGCCACACGTCGCCCACGGGCCGGCTGTGATCCTGCGCGCGTACCAACTGCATGGCGGTTACACCTCTGGAACCCTCCTCGGGCTCTACGCCCTGATCGCCCTGGCCGCGGTCGCAGGACTCGGCCGTGCCAAGAAATCCGGTCTCAGATCGGCCGCCCTGCTCCCGCTTGCGTCCGGTGTGATCCTGTTGCTGGCCTCGGCAGCCTTCGAGTTCTCCTGGCGCTATCAGCTGCCGGGGCTCGTGTTCTTCCCGCTCGCGGGCGCGATCGGCCTGCGGGCGATCCTCGGCAAGGACCAGGCCCGGCCGGCGATGGCCGACTACCCGGACACCGTGGATTCCCTTGCTGTGAAGGACTTCGGGAAACCGAACTTCGCGCCTGTCGTCGTGGTGATAGCCGCGTACAACGAGGCCGGCGGGATCGGTCCGGTCCTGACCGGCATGCCCCGCACCTGCGCCAGTCTGCCCGTCGACGTCCTGGTGGTCGTGGACGGCGCCACCGACGACACGGCGGAAGTCGCCCGCAATCATGGGGCTTTCGTGTGTGTTGCCCCGAGCAACCGTGGTCAGGGTGCCGCGCTCCGGCTCGGGTACCACCTAGCCGCCGGGGGAGGCGCGCGGTACGTCGTGACCACGGATGCGGACGGGCAGTACGACAACGACGAGCTCGAGGTCCTGCTGCGGCCGATCCTGGACGACGAGGCCGACTTCGTCACCGGGTCACGGCGGCTCGGGGCGGAGGACGCGGACAGTCGGCTGCGGTGGGTCGGCGTACGGGTGTTCGCCGTACTCGCGTCGATCCTGACGCGGCGGAGGCTCACGGACACGTCGTTCGGGTTCCGCGCGTTGCGGGCCGAGCTGGCGACCGCGGTGACGTTGCGCGAGCCGCAGTACCAGTCGTCGGAGTTGTTGCTCGGGGCCCTCGCGCTCGGTGCGCGCGTGGTCGAGCTGCCGATGACGATGCGGCGCCGCGGCGACGGGGCCAGCAAGAAGGGCCCGGGCCTGGTGTACGGCGCGAACTACGGGCGGGTGATGACTACGACGTGGTTACGGGAGTACGTGCTGCGGCGGGGTCGGCGTTCGCGGGCTTGGCGAACACGAACCGATCGAACAGCAAGAACTTCAGGATGAACAGCACGCCGTAGGTACCGAAGTAGGAGCCGGTCACCAGCAGGGTCTTCCACGCGTGTGAGTCGATGCCCTGGACCAGGTGGCTGGTCACCGTCGTGACCAGCGCCGCGGTCGCGGCCGTGCCGATCACGATGATTGCGTAGGGCAACAGCTGTCCGCCCCGGCCCCAGGCCCAGCGGCGGTTCATCAGGTAGTTCGGCACCGCGCCGGCCAGCCAGGCGACCAGCGTGGCCACGATCGCCGCCGAACCGAACCAGTAACACAGCGCGAACGCCAGCTGGCTGACCACGGTGGCGACTACGGAAGAGGCCGAATATCTCGCCCACAGCAACCATCGGCCCCGGCGTGGGCCGGAGCCGTTCCTGATCCTGGTGAGCAGACGCATCGCCGCCTATTCTGCACCCCCGCGCCTGGCATGCGCCTCCCGGCGGGGATTCTCAGCCGATTGCCAGCTAATCAGTGGGGCTGATCACGTTACTGGAGTGGGTACTCGGGATAGGAAGGACTGTGACAGCCAATGTCCCACCGGAAGGCGGCCGAGCCGTGCGTGTTCTCGTCCTGGGCGGTGACGGTTACCTAGGGTGGCCGACCGCGCTGCATCTGTCCGACACCGGCCACGACACGGCCGTCCTCGACAACTTCGCCCGCCGCGGCTATGACCGTGAGCTGGGCGTGCAGAGCCTGGTGCCGATCCAGGACCTCGAGACCCGGGTGGCGGCGTGGGAGGAGGTCTCCGGCCGGCGGATCACGGCGTACACCGGCGACCTGCTCGACGCGGACTTCACCTACCGCGTGCTGGAGGAGTTCCAGCCGGACGCGATCGTGCACTTCGCCGAGCAGCGGGCGGCGCCGTACTCGATGATCGATCGCGAGCACGCGGTCTACACCCAGCACAACAACGTGGTCGGCACGCTGAACCTGATGTACGCCGTCGCCGAGACGAACCCGGACATCCACCTGGTCAAGCTCGGCACGATGGGCGAGTACGGGACGCCGAACATCGACATCGAGGAAGGCTGGCTGGAGGTCGAGCACAACGGTCGCAAGGACCGGATGCTCTACCCGAAGAAGCCGGGCTCGTTCTACCACCTGAGCAAGGTGCACGACTCGCACAACCTCGAGTTCGGCTGCCGGATCTGGGGGATGCGGGTCACCGACCTCAACCAGGGCGTGGTCTACGGGCAGCAGACCGATCAGACGGTCCGGGACGCGCGGCTGGCGACGCGGTTCGACTACGACGCGGTCTTCGGCACGGTGCTGAACCGGTTCGCGATCCAGGCCGTGCTCGGCGAGCCGCTGACCGTGTACGGCGCCGGCGGCCAGACCCGTGGCTTCCTGGACATCCGGGACACCGTCGAGTGCATCCGGCTCGCGGTCGAGAACCCGGCCGACGCCGGTGAGTTCCGGGTCTTCAACCAGATGACCGAGAGCTACTCGGTCGCCCAGCTCGCGGACAAGGTCGCGGAATGCTTCCCCGGCCCGGTCCAGGTCGAGCACCTGGAGAACCCGCGGGTCGAGCAGGCCGAGCACTACTACAACGTCAAGCACACCGGCCTGGTCGGCCTGGGCCTGCAGCCACACCTGCTGTCGGACACCTTGATCGACTCGATGTTCGACATCGTCGCCGCCAACAAGGACCGCGTCGACCCGGCCGCGCTGCTACCGACCGTCCGCTGGAAGGGTCACCTCAAACAACGCTAACGGCGTGCGCTGACAAGAAGGGTCGGGAGGGCGGCCAGGAACCTGTCGTCCCGGCCGCGGTCCGCCTGCTCGGCGAGCCAAGCGTCGGCGTCCTCCTGGGTGATCAGCGCTTTCTCGACCGCGGCGGCTGCCGCGCCCTCGAGCTGACCGGCCATCAGCCGGTGGTCCGACACGACCTCCGTGTGTACGACGACGTCGACGTCGCGGAAGCCCCTGTCGAGGAGCACGTCGCGGAGGCTGCGCGCCGCGCGAGGAGAGACCGACCGCGACTCGAGGCCCAGAAGGACGACGTCGGTCAGGTCCTGGTCAGAGCTGTCGACGAGCAGGAACCCGTAGTCCTGGCCGCCGAGCACGATCCGCCCGCCGGGCCGGAGCACCCGCCACGCCTCGGCCACGGTCGGCCCGGCGTCCTCCAGGAGATGGAAGAGCCGGACCGCGCGATAGCCGTCCATCGACTCGTCCTCCAGTGGCAGGTCGTCGGACCGTGCCACGTGAAACATTGCCCCGGGCGCACGGCCGCGGGCAGCGTCGATGACCTCGGAGTCGGTGTCCACCCCGGTCACCTTCAGCCCTTTGGCCGCCAGCTCGGCAACCGCGTGGCCCGCACCGCACGCAACATCCACGCAAGTCGCACCGCGCTTCAGGCCCAGCAACCGGTACGACTCCGCCCGGAGCTCCGCTGCTCCGGGCCGCTCCTCGATCCGTTCCAGAAAGCTCATGAGATCACGCTGCAACTTCAGGTCCACCTGAAGTCAACAGTGAGCTAGTCCATCGAGACCTTGTCGAAGGAGGTGGTGGTGTACCGGACGTCCACGCCGACGGTGTCGCCGACCGCGGGGGGTGCGACCGAGGACGGCAGGAAGAGCATGCTGGCCTGCATGTGCGGGGGCTCGGCGAACCAGCGCTGCTTGCCCTCGATGGTGAAGGGGGACAGCGCCATGCCGGCCGCGTCCAGGCTGCCCTTCGCCATCGCGATCGCCCGCTGACGGACGGTCGCGGCGGCGGTCGGTGCCTCCAGGCCGACGCCGTGAGCGGTACCGCCGGACACGACGAGGATGTGGCCGTCTCCGCTGACCCGGCGCTGCCGGTAGCCGACGCGCTCACCGCGGCGGACCGAATGCACGTCGAGCACCGTCGCCCGAACCGTCAGCGCACCGCGGTCGCCGAGCCACAGCCCGGTGCCCATCCGCAGCTTCACGCTCTCGCCGATATCGGCCAGCTTCTGCGACGGTACGTGCGACACCCACAGCGTGCCCTTGCGGACATCGAGCGCCGCCTTGGCCAACTGCTGCGCTTCCCTCAGGTTGGCCGATGTACCGCCGGCACCCATCGGGAAGTGCAGCGACCAGCCCTCGAACCTGATCCGGTCCAGCGCGTTGAGCAGCATCGTGTGCCGCAGTTCGCGGGCGCCGATACCGTGTCGCCGCATCGAGGTCATCACCTCGATCAGCACCCGGCTGCCGGCCGGGATCGACACCAGATCGGCCAGCCGGCTGACCGTGTGGATCACGTTCTTGCTCTGCGGGACCTCGAGGAACGGCCGCCACGGCGAGAGGACGACGATGTCCTCGCGCGGGTCCGGCGGCACCTCGAAGTACGTGCCGACCGCGACCGTGCGGGCGCCGAGTGCGCGTGACTCCGCGATCAGCCGCTGGTTGCCGAAGCCGTACCCGTTGCCCTTGGCGACCGGGATGATGTCGGGGTTCCACGTGGAACGCAGGTGATCACGCCAGCGATCGGAATCGACGTGCAGGACTAGGGGCATGGTGTCAACGCCGTCTCATGTAGAGGTCGAATGCGGTGTAGAGCGCCTTGTTCAACGGAAGATCCCACTCACCGACGTACTCGACGGCCTCGCCGCCGGTGCCGACCTTGAACTGGATCAACCCGACGTGCGGGTCGTTCGGGTCCAAGGTGTCGGTGATGCCCCGTAGGTCGTACACGGATGCGCCCGCAGCGAGCGCGTCCGACATCATCCGCCACTGGATCGCGTTCGATCCACGGACGTCTCGCTTGGCGGTCGAGCTGGCGCCGTAGGAGTACCAGGAGTGACCGCCGACCCGGACCCAGATCGTCGACGCGACCAGATCGCCTTCGTGGTAGGCGTTGTAGATCCGGAAGTCGCAACAGTCGGCCGGCTGGTTCGCCATCGCCGAGTGCATCTTCTCGAAGTACGGCAGTGGCCGCGGCGTGAAGTGGTCCCGCTCCGCGGTCTCGACGTACAGCTGGTGGAAGGCCTTCAGGTCCTCGACGCCACCTTGCGTCACCTCGACGCCGGCCTTCTCCGCCTTCTTGATGTTGCGCCGCCACAACTGGTTCATGCCCTTCAGCAGGTCGTCCGGGCCGCGGCCGGCCAGCGGGACCTGGAAGACGTACTGCGGTTGCCCGGCGGCGAATCCTTCGCCGACGCGTGGCGCCTTCCAGCCGAGGGTGCGCAGCTGGCCGGTCACCGTCGCACCGGACGGCTCGATCACGTCGGGCCGAACATCGCCGAGCTTCGGCTGCTGCCCGCCGGCGATCGCGTCCTTGATGGTTTTCGCGCCCCACCGCCGCGTCGCCACCGGCGGACCCATCCGGACGCCGAACGCGCCCTGCTGCTGCAGATGAGCGGCCAGCGGGCGCAGGTACACACCGAGGTCGACGGCGTCCCAGTCGATCACCGGACCCTCGGGCAAGTAGGCGAGATAACGCTTCACCTTGGGCATCTGCCGGTACAGGACGAGCCCGACGCCGCGCAGTTCGCTTGGGTTCGAGGCGTCGTACCAACCGAGTGACTCCGCCTTCCATTCACTCTTCACCGCCGCCCACCCAGGGGTCTGCAGGAAGCTCGCCGACGGCTGCGTCGCGATGTACGCCGCGTGCTCGTCGGCCGAGATGGTCCGGATGCTCAAGTCACTCACGGTCGGTCAGGTTACCGGCCCGGAGCCAAAGACCCTAGCGGCCCAGGTCGGGCCGGTGACCTGATCAAACCTGTGGATAAGTCAGCCGGCGAGCAGCCTCTCCGAGATATCCCACAACCGAGTGGCCGACTCCGGATCGAGCGCGTAGGTCGCGACACCACTCATCTCCGCACCCGTGTTGGGCAAGGCCTCGTTGTTGTCCTCGAAGTACCGGCCGGTGACGCCGGCGATCAGGGGCGAGGCAGCCAGCAGCACCGACGTCGATGCACCTTGCTCGGTGGTCTTCCACTGGAACCTGTCCCAGCCCTTCTGCACCTCGGGGTCCACGTGCCGCTGCAGCGCGGTCCGGATCCCGCCCGGCATCAGGGCGTTGGTGATGATGCCGTCACTCGCCCAGCGCTTGGCCGCCTCGACGGCGAACAGCACGTTGGCCGTCTTCGACTGCCCGTACGCCGCCCACTCCTCGTACGGCCGGTGTTCGAAGTGGAGGTCGTCGAGGTGGACGTCCGAGCGCAGGTGCGCGCTCGAGCTGACCGAGACGATGCGGGCGTCACCGGCCGCGGCCAGGGCGTCGTGCAGTCCGAGCGCGAGGCCGAAGTGGCCGAGGTGGTTGGTGGCGAACTGGTGCTCCCAGCCCTCCGGCGTGCGGTTGAGCGGCTCGGCCATCACGCCGGCGTTGTTCACCAGGATGTGCAGCGGGCCGTCCCAGTTGGCGGCGAACGCGCGTACGGACGCGCGGTCGGCGAGCTCGATCGGCGCGACGAAGACGTGGTTGTTGCCGGTGCTCTCGATGATCCCGGCTGCGGTGCGCTCGCCGGCGGCGGTGTTGCGGACGGCGAGGGTGACCTGCGCGCCGGCCGCGGCCAGGGCGCGGGCGGTCTCGACGCCGATACCGGAAGCGCCGCCGGTGACGACGGCCCGCCGACCGGTCAGGTCGACGCCGTCGATCACCTCGGCGGCGGTGGAGTCATGCGTGAAAGGTGTCGTGATCCTGCTCATCAGGGCTGTCCTGTTCTGCGAGCTACGCTTAAACGGAGGATCCTCCGGATGAATCCAGTTAACCGGAGGAACCTCCGGTTAACAAGTCCGCTAGGGTCTGAGGACGCCATGGAGGAGGGGGACATGACGGGCACCGGTGAGCGCCCGCTGCGCGCGGACGCCCAGCGCAACCGCGACCAGATCCTGGCCGCCGCGGCCCGGGCGTTCTCGAAATGCGGTCTCGAGGCGACGCTGGAGGGGATCGCCAAGGACGCCGGCGTCGGGATCGGCACGCTGTACCGGCACTTCCCGACCCGCGAGTTGCTGATCGAGGCGGCGTACCGGAACGAGCTGGCCGCCGTCTGCGCCGCGGCCCCCGAGCTGCTCGACAAGTTGTCGCCGGCCGACGCGCTGCGGACGTGGATGGACCGCTACATCGACTACATGACCCGCAAGCTCGGCATGGCCGACGCGCTCCGGGCCGTGATCGCCTCCGGGGCCAATCCGTACGCCCAGAGCTTCGAGCTCCTGGTCGGCGCGATCAAACCCCTGCTGGACGCGGGCGTCAGAGCCGGCGACATCCGTCCCGACGTCTCGGCGGACGACGTCCTGGTCAGCCTCAGCGGCATCGTCCTCGCCGCCGGTGCCAAACGCGACCAGGCCGATCGCTTGGTCAACCTCCTCCTGGACGGGCTCCGCCACCGACCTTCGTAGGCTGACCCGGTGCAGAAAGTGGCGTTGGTGACGGGATCGGCTTCGGGGATCGGTGCGGCGACGGCTCGGCGGTTGGCGGCGGACGGGATGACGGTCGCGGTGCATTCGCGCAGCAGCCGGGAGGCCGGGATCGCGTTGGCGGACGAGCTCGGTGGGTCGTACCACCAGGCTGATCTCGCCGACGACGCTGCGGCGGCCGAGTTGGTCCCTCAGGTCGTGGCCGAGCACGGGCGGCTCGACGTACTGGTGAACAACGCGGGGATCAGTTGGCCGGTGCCACATGCCGAGCTCGACGGCCTGACCGCGGACGACTGGCGGCGGCTGCTCGATGTGAACCTGATCGCGCCGTGGCTGTTGTGTACGGCGGCCCTGCCCGCGCTCCGGGAATCAGGCGGATGCATCGTCAACGTGACCAGTCATGCAGGCGTCCGGCCGAAGGGAAGCTCGGTCGCGTACGCCGCTTCGAAGGCCGCGCTGAACCACGTCACCAAGCTGCTGGCCGCCGCACTCGGACCATCGGTGCGCGTCAATGCGGTCGCGCCCGGTCTGGTCGACACACCCCTCACCGCCTCGTGGACCGAGGCCCAGGAGTTGTGGAAAACCGCCAGCCCGATGCGTCGCGCGGCTCAGCCGTCGGACGTCGCCGACCTGATCTCCGCACTGATCCACAACACCTATCTGACCGGCGAAGTGATCTTGCTGGACGGCGGTCTGAACCTGCGCTGATTCTGTCGGTGCCGCCTCCTACGATCGCGGGATGTCTTTGGGTCGGGACTTCCGCCGGTTGTGGCTCGCGTTCACTGTCAGCGCTGTCGGATCGGCGGTCGGCCTCGGTGCCCTGCCGCTGATCGCCGTACTCGCTCTGGACTCCAGCACGTTCCAGGTCTCGATGCTCGCCGCGCTGTCCGCGATCGGGGCGGTGCTCGGCGTGCCGATGGGTGACTTCATCGAGCAACGGCGGAAGCGGCCGGTGATGATCACGGCGGACCTGGTGCGGTTCGCCGTACTGATCTCTGTTCCGTTGGCCGCGGTGTTCGACGTTCTGACGTACGTGCAGCTGTGCGTGGTCGGCATCGTGCAAGCCGCTGCGATGATCGCGTTCCAGTCGGCGAGCGGTGCGCATTTGAAGGCGCTGATCCCGGCCGAGGGGCGGGCCGAGGCGAACAGCCGGTTCGAGCAGACCAACTGGATCTCGCTGAGCATCGGTCCGGCGATCGGCGGTGCGCTGGTCAGCCTGGTCGGTGCGACCGCCACGCTGGCGGTCGATGCGGTGTCGTTTCTGCTGTCCGCGATCGGCGTCCGGCGGATCGAGCAGCCCGAGCCGACGCCCGTACGGCGGGACGGGAAGGCGGATGTGACCGCCGGGTGGCGGTACATCCTTGGCCATCGCGGACTGCGCGCACTGTTCTGGAACTCGCAGTTGTTCGGCGGGCCGGTGATGATGACGGTGCCGCTGCTGACGGTGTTCATGCTGCGTGACCTCGGCCTGGCGCCGTGGAGCTATGGCTTGTTCCTCGGTCTCGCGTGCCTGGGTGGCGTGCTGGGCGCCCAGTTGGCGCCCCGGCTCATACGTCGGCACGGACTGCATCGGATGCTCATCGTGTTCGGCATTCTGCGGGCTCCGTGGCTGCTGCTCTTCCCGTTGGCTCCACACGGTCTGGGCGGGTTCGTGCTGCTCACTGCGGCGGAGACTTGCCTGCTGGTGGCCTCCGGTGTGTTCAACCCGTCGTTCGCGACGTACCGGATGGACGTGACCGAGGACGGTTTCATGGCCAGGGTGGTCGGGGCGTGGTCGATCAGTTCACGCTGTGTCCAGCCTGCCTTCATGGCGCTCGGTGGGGTGCTCGCGGCGCTGGTCGGGCTTCGCGGCGCGCTATGGGTCGCGGGTGGCTGCTGTGCGGTGAGTGCCGCCGTACTGCCGTGGCAGTCGGCTAAACCAGCCCCATTGCCTGAGCCAGTCTGACCTGGCTGCCCATCGCCCCGCCGTCGGCCTGGGCGTCGAGGTAGCCGGCCGCCTGTTCCGGTGGCAGGACGAGAACCTCGACCACCTGCTCGCCGTCGTCGGGGTTGGTCGGCTGCGCGTCGACCACGACGTCCGCGACCACGGTGGCCCAGTACGAGATCGGGTGCGGGAGGTGTGGGCGGTACGGCGCGGGCCGGCCGTGCTCGGCGCGGTGGGCGCCGAGCCAGGTCAACGGACCGGTCAGCCGGGCACCGGCCTCCTCGAGGAGTTCGCGGTGGACGAGCTGCTCGATCGTCTCGCCTGGTTCGCGAGTACCGCCGGGGAGGAAGCGCC
This sequence comes from Kribbella sp. NPDC020701, assembly GCF_055562215.1. Classification (NCBI taxonomy): domain Bacteria; kingdom Bacillati; phylum Actinomycetota; class Actinomycetes; order Propionibacteriales; family Kribbellaceae; genus Kribbella; species Kribbella sp. NPDC020701. The sequence goes on from NZ_JBVHFT010000002.1 coordinate 673,442, forward strand.
AGCCCAGATCGTTGCTACAGACAACGATTCCGCCGTCGGCGCGGCCGACCACGTGCACGTTGCTGATCAGCTCGTCCGGCGCGCGCTCGGTGGAGTACCGGACGTCGAGCTCGCCCCAGGCCCAGTGGTCCGGCGCGAAGAGCTCGGGGAACCGCTCGGCCCAGGTCTGCATGCGCGCCATTGTCTCCCTGCGCTACCGTCGCCCCCATGGCGCCCTCGGAACCGGACCCCGTGCCTGATCCTGAGCGGGCTCGTCGTACCACTGCGCGGTTGCTGTGGTCCGCTGCCGGACTCACGGTGCTCGTCGGTGTCTTCCAGCTCTCCGGCATCCTCAGTGGCGCCGACGGGTACGACGTACTCGCCTGGGTCGGCGTGGCCGTCGCGGGGCTCTGCCTGCTCGCGCTGGTCGTCGTCTACAGTGCGTGCGCCATCGGCCGTCTCACCCTGCGCACCCGGGTGCTCGGTCGAGTCGACGTCTTCCAGCTCACGACGATCCTGCTCCTCGTCGCGATCGTCGCCGGCGTCCTGATTCCCACGCGGAACAGCACTGGGCTTGCGCTGCTGCTCCCGTTCGGCCTGACCTACTGGCTGCACAACCTCGAGCCGACTAGCTCAGGTGCGCCCTGAGGTAGTCGATGTCGGCCTTCTGGCCGTGGTCGGCGTTCGGCGTCTCGACGACGACCGGGGCACCGGCGGCCTGCACGACCGCGACGATGTCGGCCGGGTCGATGTGGCCCTCCTCGAAGTTGCTGTGCCGGTCGGCACCGGAACCGAACTCGTCGCGTGAGCCGTTGGCGTGCACGAGGTCGATCCGGCCGGTGATCGCGAGCACCTTCTCGACGATCGACGGCAGCTCTTCACCGGCCGCGTGGAAGTGACAGGTGTCGAGGCAGAAGCCGAGGTTCTCCAGGCGGTCGTTGCCGGACGACTGGACCGCGTCCCAGAGTCGCGCGATCCGGTCCAGCTGACGCGCCATCGCGTTCTCGCCGCCGGCCGTGTTCTCGATCAGCAGCGGCACCGGGAGCTCGGCCCGCTCGATGCACTTGCGCCAGTTGTCGAAGCCGGCCTCGGGGTCGTCCTCGTCGCCGACGTGCCCGCCGTGCACGATCACGCCCTTGACGGCGATCTCGGCGGCCTTGTCGAGGGTCTGCTGGAGCAGCTTGCGGCTCGGGATCCGGATCCGGTTGTTCGTGTTCGCCACGTTCAGCCGGTACGGCGCGTGCACGTACAAGTCCACGCCCGCGGCGGCGGACCGCTCCCGCAGTGCCTCCTCGCCGTCGGCGTACGCGAGCTTCGGCGCCTTGTAGTCCTGCGGGTTGCCGAGGAAGAACTGCACCAGGTCGGCGCCCCGGTCGGCCGCCTCGGCCAGCGGGTCCTGCTGATCGACGTGCGCACCCAGCTTCACAGTCATGACCCCACCCTAGAACCGTCCACCGACAGTACTGAATTCGTCCCCCGCCCCACCGCCGCGGTCTCAGGAACCCCATCCCGCTGAGCGAGTGACCGGCCGCGTCTCGTGCGCCGGTGGTTGTACGGGACGGCCCTCGAACTCTGTGGACAGCACGACGTGGGTGTTCATCTCGCCGTGCTCACCGAGGCGTTCGAAGAGCCCTTCGAGGTGGCGCATGGAGGTGACGCGGACCCGGAGCATCGAGCAGGAGTTGCCACTGAGCTTGTGGATCTCGAGGACCTCGGGGAAGTCCTCCGCTCGTGTGGTCTTCAGTAGGCAGCGTCCGGTCGTGCAGCGCATCTGGACGAAGGCGGACAGCGGCTGACCGGCCCGCGCCGGGTCCACCTGGGCGCGGTAGCCGGTGATCACACCGGCCTCTTCCAGGCGGCGTACCCGATCCGCGACCGCGGGCGGTGAGAGGTTGACCCGCTTGCCCAACTGGTTGAACGACAGCCGCCCGTCGGCTTGCAGTGCGGCCAGGATCTGCCAGTCGGTCGTGTCCAGCTCACGCTCCTGAAAGGTCATCTCCCCAGAACACCTTCGACATCGCCGGTGTGCAAGCCCGAACGCCTTACATCAGGCCTTCAGGTTCGATGGCCGCCTTCCTACCGTTGAAGACATGCTGGTCCCCATCGTTGTCGCCGCGGCCCTGATGAACGCCGCCATGATCGCCGCGAGCGCGATGAGCACCATCCTGACCGCCGACCGGCTTGGCCCCAGCCTGGCCGGTCTACCCAACACAGCCGGGGTGCTGGGCACAGCAGCCGGCGCACTCGCCGTGGGCCGCTGGACTGCGCGGCTAGGACGCATCCAGGCACTGCGCATCGGGTACGGCGTCGGTGTCGCCGGTGGAGCGCTGACAGTGCTGACCGCGGTCGGTTCGCCTGTGGCACCGCTCTTCGCCGGCATGTTCCTCCTCGGTGTCGGCAACGCAGCGGCCCTCTTGTCGCGGTACGCCGCGGCGGATGCGGTACCTGTTGCCCGTCGCGCGTCAGCCATGAGCGCTGTGGTCTGGGCAGGCACCGTAGGTGCAGCCGGTGGACCGTTCCTGATGGCGCCGTCACAGACGTTCGCCACGTCGATCGGTCTGCCGGCCGTGTCCGGACCGTTCCTGCTCGCAGTGGCGGCTGTGTTCTTGGCGCTGGTCGCATCCACCCACATTCGCGCCGTCCTCTCCACCGCCGAGCCAGTCCGGGATCACCACGACTCTTCGTCCGCATCACTTCGTACGCCGGTCCTCCTCGCGGCCGGTGTGATGGTGGTGGGGCAACTGGTGATGGTTGCGCTGATGAGTGCGGTCCCCGTTCATACCCACCAGCACGGTGACGGGCTGGGTCTGCTGGGGGTCATGCTGTCGGCTCACACCCTTGGCATGTTCGCGCTGTCTCCGCTGACGGGTTGGTGGATCGACCGGTCCGGGCCGCGACCGGTGGTCCTCACGGGACTTGCCCTGCTACTGGTGTCCGCCTTGCTGGTCACCAGGACGGGACTGGTCTTCACACCGGGCCTCTTCCTGCTCGGCTACGCCTGGAACCTCTGCTACCTCGGCGGCAGCGCGCAGCTGCGGACTGCGGACCTGGAGAGCAAGGTCGAGTCCTTCATCTGGGCCGCCTCCGCTCTGGCCGCTGCGAGTTCGCCCTGGCTGTACACCGTCGGGGGATTCCCGGTCCTGGCCGTGATCTCGGCGGTTCTCGCCGTACTGTTGCTCGTGCTGGTGGCGCGTCGGCCCTCGCTTGCGGTCCCGTCTCGGTGACGGAGAGTTACCGGAATAGGCCTGTGGATATGGTCTGGAGGGCGCCCGGACGCTGGTATTCTCTTGGATGTGGCCCGGTCCATCGACCGGGCTCGTTGCTTGGCGCCGACGGCAAGTGTCGGCGTGGAGCACTCGCATCGCCCTCCTGCCACGGAGAGACCGTGGCCGCCAAGTCCGAAGGAGGTGGAGTTCGCGCATGCGTCGTTATGAAGTCATGGTGATCCTCGACCCTGAGCTCGATGAGCGCACCGTGGAGCCGTCCATCGACCAGTACCTGAACATCGTCCGCAAGGAAGGTGGCTCGGTCGAGAAGCTCGACATCTGGGGTCGTCGCAAGCTTGCCTATGACGTGAAGAAGAAGGCCGAAGGCATCTATGCCGTCATCGACCTGACCGCGGAGCCCGCGGTGGTGAAGGAGCTCGACCGTCAGCTCACGCTGAACGAGTCGATCCTCCGCACCAAGGTCATCCGGCCGGACCAGCACTGACCCTGGGGTCGTCAGCAGCCATCGGTAACTGTCGGCGCCAGCCGCTACTGATAGCTGTAGACACAGTCACACCCGATAGCAGGAGGAACGGCAATGGCAGGCGAAACCGTCGTCACACTGGTCGGCAACCTTGTCGACGATCCTGAGCTCCGGTTCACTCCGTCCGGTGCCGCCGTCGCGAACTTCCGGATCGCGTCGACGCCCCGGACCTACGACCGGCAGTCAGGTGAATGGAAGGACGGCGAGTCGCTGTTCCTCAGTTGTTCCGTCTGGCGGCAGGCCGCGGAGAACGTGGCCGAGTCGCTGCAGCGCGGCATGCGCGTGATCGTACAGGGCCGGCTGAAGTCCCGTTCGTACGACGACCGTGAGGGCAACAAGCGCACGGTCTTCGAGATCGACGTGGACGAGGTCGGTCCGAGCCTGCGCAGCGCCACGGCCAAGGTGACCCGGGCGATGCGCTCGGGCCCCGGCGGCGAAGGTGGCGGCGGTGGCTTCGGTGGTGGCGGTGGCAACCAGGGCGGCCAGGGCGGTGGCTACGGCGGCGCCCAGGGTGGCGCCCCGCAGAACGACCCCTGGGCAACCCCGCAGGGACAGGGCGGTGGCGGCCAGTCCGCCCCGCAGAACGACCCCTGGGCCAGCCAGGGCGGCGGCTCGATGGAGGAGCCTCCGTTCTGATCCCGGTCCGGGTCGTGAACAGGTAAGACAGACCATTCCGGCACGTGTGCCGGGCTCTGGAAGGAAGAGAGCACCACAATGGCCAAGATCATTCGGAAGCCGAAGAAGAAGGTCTGCGGCTTCTGCAAGGACAAGGCAACGTACGTCGACTACAAGGACACCGCGCTGCTGCGCAAGTTCATCTCGGACCGCGGCAAGATCCGCGCCCGCCGGGTGACCGGGAACTGCGTGCAGCACCAGCGCGACGTGGCCACCGCAATCAAGAACGCTCGTGAGGTGGCCCTGCTGCCGTACACGAGCACGGCTCGCTGAGGGAGGCGCGGACCATGAAGCTCATCCTGGCGCAGGAGGTCGAGGGCCTCGGGGCTCCCGGCGACATCGTCGAGGTGAAGGACGGCTACGGCCGCAACTACCTGGTTCCGCGCGGCCTGGCCATCGGCTGGACCCGCGGCGCCGAGAAGCAGATCACCTCGATCAAGCGGGCGCGTGACGCCCGGGCGATCCAGGGCAAGGAGCACGCGAGCGAGGTCAAGAACCAGCTCGAGCAGCTCACTGTCACGCTGGACGTCAAGGCCGGCGACACCGGTCGCCTGTTCGGTTCGGTCACCCCGGCCGACATCGCCGGTGCGATCAAGTCCGCCGGCGGCCCGCTGGTCGAGAAGCGCGCGATCGCGATCGCGTCGCCGATCAAGACCACCGGCAAGCACCAGGTCTCCGTGCAGCTTCACCCCGAGGTGGCCGCCACGGTCCGCCTCGAGGTTGCGGCCGGCTGACCTCAGCAGCACACCACAGGCCCGCGTCCTCCCCTCGGGGAGACGCGGGCCTTGGCTTTCCCTCAGCCTGTCAATTCGCCGGACCGGCTTCGGTGGCGCGAGTCTCGTCAGTTCGCCGGACCGGCTTCGGTGGCGCCGGGTCCCGTCAGTTCGCCGGTTTGACGATGGTCGGCCAGGTGGCCGGCTTGGGGTCGTTGGTGTCGGAGTTGTTCTCCGGCGCTGTGATCCTCGTCCACTTGACCGGGACCGGATCCGACTCGTCGCCGCCCCCGGCATCCGGCTGATCGATCTTCGGCCACTGCACCGGGCCCGGGTCGTCATCGGCCCTGGCCGCCGCCGACGGCACCAGCACCACGGCGGCTGCGACCAGGCTGGTGACCACCCGCGCCCACCGCCGTCGTACGACCTGGTTCACGGCTTGTCCAGCGCGTAGACGACCGAGTCCTGGACGACGATCGCGTGGCTGCCGGCGAGGCCCCACGGGCGAGCGGTACCGGGCGCCAGGGTGCGGACGGCACCGGGGGTGATGGCAACCATGTTGCTGCTGATCGTCCCGTAGATCGTCGTACCGGTGATCGAGAGCGGCTGGAAGCCGGGACGGCGCACGGTCGAGTTGCTGGTGAAGTTGATCAGGCACTCACCCCAGGCGGCCACCCCGCGGGCGGTGTCCGGGACCCACTGCCAGCTCTGGACCTGGTCCAGGTCCACGGACGGACAGATGGCGACGCCCGCGCCGGTCGCGGTCGAGTGCACGGCCGGGACCACGACGTCCGGGTCCTTGGTCTTCCACAGCACCAGCGCACGACCGGGGCTGGCGGCAACGACGTGATCGACATCCTTGAGCCCGCGCGGGGGCTTGAGGTCGACCTCCTGCAGGTCCTTGCCCGGCTGGCTCCAGAACAGCGGGCCCCGGTACCGCGCCATCAGCGCCTTGTCGCCCTCGGCCAGCAGGATGGTGGACTGTCGCTTCTGGTCCGGCACCGCCTTGAGTTGGCCGCCCGACACCACGCTCGCGCCCGCATCGGAGGACAGCTGGATCAGTGGGGACGTCCCGAAGAACTGGACGGTGGAGGAGTCGGGGAGCTCGATCTCGGTCGCCTGGGCACCGTCGCCGGCCCAGTAGTACAGCGTGTCCTGCGTGGCCACCGCTACCACCGTCTTGGAGTCGACGGTCGTGTAGACCGGGCTCTCCGCGCCCTTCGGCACCTTGTCCTGCCACAGCACCTTGCCGTTGGCATCGAACACCGCGATCTTCTGGTCCGGCGTCAGTACGGCGACCTCCGTGCCGTCCGGGGACACCGCGGGCACCGAGTCGGCGGCGATGTCGACCGTCCAGTCCGCCTTGCTCGACCAGCCCAGCGGCGCCGGGCGCGCCGCGAACTGGTCCGGACCGACGCTCGGCTCGGGCAGCGAGGGCAGCTTCGGCGACTCGGTCGTGGTCGGCGTACCGTCTCCGAGCTTGCTGAGCACGGTCACGTACAGAATCGTCCCGAAGATCAGGACGCCGGCCAGCACGAACGCGAGGATGATCGGCCAGATCGGCTTCTTCCCGTTGCCACCGTTGCCACCGCCGCCACCGCTGCTGCGGGGGCGTCCGCGACTGTCGGTCTCGACCGCCTCGACCCGGCCGTCCGGGTGGATGATGAGCGGCCAGGAGGCACCGTCGGACTCCACGGCGGTCGCCTTCATCGGGCGGCCCAGCTGCCCGGCCCGTTCGCTGACGAGTGCGATCGCGGCCTGTCGCGGGTCGTGATGGTTGACCGGATGACTCCGGCCGGCGATCTTCACCTCGGCGTTGTGGTCGTCGTACAGCCGAATCGTGACCTTGGGCCAGGACGGGATCTTCTCAGCCACGACGACCTCTCATTCCCGCCACAGATCTCCCTCGTTCATCCGACTCCGAAGTCCTCGTTCTAGCATGTCTCCGCACGAAGGCATGCCAGGGATTCCGGGCAGGCAGAAACCACGCGAGCCCGGCGGCTCGACTGACCCCGACAAGGGGGTAGAAACATCCTCGCCTGTGGATGGGTCACGGAAGTACACCCGGAAAGCGAGAGAATACTGTGGGCGACAGCCTGTGACGCACCGCGAGAGGAGGGGCCATGACGCAGAACCCGTGGACTCGGCAGCAACAGTCGCCGACCTCGGGTCCGCAGCAGCCGTCAGCCGGCCCTTCGCCGCGGCCGGACCTGCCGCCACGGGGTCCGTCCGCGCCGCAGCACGGTGTGGCGCCGCCCGCGGAGGACGAGCGACTGCCGAAGTTCGCGATCCCGGTCGCGGACACGCTGTGGTGGGTCGGTGTGCACGGCGGTGCCGGCGAGACCACAATGTCGCTGCTGCTCCCGGGGACGCGGGCGGCCGGCCACCGCTGGCCGATCCCGCCACCACCGGTGCCGACCCCGGTCATTCTGGTGGCCCGGACCCACGGGTCCGGCCTGCGGGCCGCTCAGCGCGCCGCGATCGAGTGGGCGTCGGGGGTGGTGCAGGGTGTGGCCGTGCTCGGCCTGGTGCTGATCGCGGACGCCCCGGGCCGCTTGCCCCGCGTGCTCGACGACTTCGCGGACATCGTCGGCGGCGGCGTTCCGAGAGTCTGGGACATTCCCTGGATCGAGGAGTGGCGCAGAGGGGAGGCTCCCACGCCTGACAACACCCCCGACGAGGTTTTCGAGGTTCTTGAATCCATCTACGCTCTTCGCGCGTCAAACCCAGCGGACTACCCCGCCCCATACTGAAAGGTACTCAGCACGATGATGTTGGTACATCTGGTCTCGGAGCTCCCCAACCTGCTCCCGATGGAAGCGCCGCCGGGCGCCGACAAGCTCGAGAAGGTCCTCGGTTGGGTCAAGTGGATCGCCTACACCGTCTGCATCCTCGGCGTTCTGATCGCCGGCGCGATGATGGCGGTCGGCCAGCGTCGTGGTGAAGGTGGCGAGCACGCCGCCCGGCTCGGCTGGGTGCTGGCGGCCTGCATCGTCATCGGTTCGGCGACGGCCCTCGTGGACGCGCTGAAGTGATCCCGGGGTACTCAGACCCGCGCGTCGGAGACTGATCGCGGGTGGGACTGTTCAGCAGCAATCCGGATTCCGGGGACGACGACGCCGACGGCGGTGAGACCAGCTTCTGGCAGGAGCGTGGGTTCGTCGCGTCGGCGATCGTCGTCGGCGCGGTCGTGGTCTGCCTGCTGGTCTGGTTCTTCGCCCGTGGAGACTCGGGGACGCCGGCTTCCCAGGCGACCCAGACCCCGAGCACCGTCGTACCCACTGAACAGCCCACGGAGGAGCCGTCCGTGCCGCCCGCGACACCCACGGATGAACCGAGCACCACACCAGGTACGCCGCCGCCGATCAACGGCTCGGGTGGCTGCAAGAACAAACACCCGGACATGCGGACCCCGCGAGCCGCGCCGCCCGCTGTGACCTGGCAGTTCGAGGCCGACATGCTGATCCCGCTCCAGGCGGCCGGCGGTCCGGCGGCGATGGACAGCCACGGCGTGCGTTCCTGTTTCGCCCACTCGCCGACCGGTGCCGTGCTCGCCACGCTCGTCATGCTCGGTCAGATTCGCAACCCGGACCTGACCGATGCCGTGCTCGCCACGCGCGTCGTGGACGGGCCGGGCCGCAGCCGCGCGGTCGCCGAGGCCCGGAACAGCGCGACGCCGAAGGCCACGGGCCAGGTGCAGTTCGCCGGTTTCAAGGTGATCGACTACACCACCCGCCGCGCGATCATCCAGGTCGCCGCCGAGCTGAACAACGACAACGTCGCGTCGCTGCCGATCACGATGGTCTGGGTGAACGGTGACTGGAAGGCGGAGCTGCAGCCCGACGGCACCTTCAACGGCGAGGTCGCGCCCGATGTCCTGCAGGGGCTCGAGGGCTACGTCAGGTTCAGTGGTGCCGGATGATCACCCTCGGCTGTTCCTGGGCTCCCTGGAACTGGGACGACTGCGTCGAGAAGTACCTCGGCCAGGCGATCAGCGCCGCGCTCAACCCGTTCTTCAAGCTGATCTTCAAGGCCATCGCGGCCGTGGTCGTGGCGGCCGTCGAGGCCGTGCTGAAGGCGGTCGGGTTCCTCTGGATCTACATCAAGACGCCGGACGTCTCCGACAACGGCGCCGTCAGCTACATCCAGGTCCACACGAACTACATCCTGGCCGCGGCGGCGACGATCGCCGTCATCGTGGCCGCGATCCAGATGGCGGTGTCGCACCGGGGCGAGCCGCTGCGCGAGATCCTGAAGTCGCTGCTCACGATGGTCGTGGTCTCCGCCGCGGGCGCCGGCTTCGCGGGCCTGCTGATCCAGGCGTCGGACGAGTTCTCCTCCTGGATCATCGGTCAGGCGCTCGGAGCCGACGACCACGCCTTCGCGACCGAGCTCACCAAACGGATGGCCGATCCGCTCAAGGACCCCACGGAGCAACTCCAGTTCGCCCTGATCATCTTCGTCGGCATCCTGATGGTGATCACCGCCATCATCCAGCTGGCCTTGATGATCGTCCGGTACGGGATGCTCGTGCTGCTGGTCGGCGTCCTGCCGCTGACCGCCGCTGCGACCAACACCGAGATGGGGATGATGTGGTTCAAGCGGGCGGTGGCCTGGCTGGCCGGATTCATCCTCTACAAACCGGTGGCGGCGCTGATCTATGCCACCGCCATCAAGCTGATGTCGACGCCGAAGCCGCCGGAGGGCTACACGCCGCCGGAGGGTACGCCGGAGACGCTCAAGGTCATCATGGGCGTCACCATGATGATCATCGCGGTGGTCGCGCTGCCCGCTATTCTCCGCTTCGTGTCGCCGAGGACGTCATGACATGATCCCGCTCGCGTGGTACGACATCCTCTTCGACGCCATCACCAAGGTCCTGGCGCCTGCGATTGAGAAGTTGATCCAGTTGATCTTTCAGCCGATTCTCGATGCCATCGCCGCCGCCATCACGCTGATCATGGGCACCATCGGTACCTTCTGGATCTATGTGAAGACGCCGGCGGTCGGAGATGCCAACGGTCACCCGGCCAACGACACGGTCGGCTGGATGTGGGCGCACACGCAGTACATCGCGGTCTTCATCGCCGTCATCGGCCTGCTGGTCGGTGCCATGCAGATGGCCTGGAGTCACCGTGGTGAGCCGGCTCGCGACATCCTCAGGTCCCTGATCACGCTGGCCGTCGCCTCGGCGCTGTCGGTCGGGGTGGCGCAGGCACTGATCGAGTTCGGGGACAAGTTCTCCGACTGCCTGGTCACCACCGCGCTGCGCGACGACGGCGCGGGCTGGCACTGCGGCATCGGCAACTACGGCGGCGGCAAGGGCTTCGGCGACACGATGGCGGCCCTGCTCGGCTTCTCCGCGGCCGCGGGTCCGATCGGCATCGGCCTGATGATCACCATCGGCATCCTGACCATCGTCGCCGGCGTGATCCAGATCGTGCTGATGGTGGTCCGCTCGGCGATGCTGATCCTGCTGATCGGCGTCCTGCCGATCGCGGCCGCCGCGACGAACACCGAGATGGGCCGGACCTGGTTCAAGCGGATCATCTCCTGGCTGCTCGCGTTCATCCTCTACAAACCGGTGGCCGCGATCGTCTACGCGACCGCGATCAGACTCACCTCGAACAACGGGCAGGGGCTGAGCTTCGACGACAAGGACGTCGGCGGCCAGATCATGAACATGGTGACCGGCGTGACGATGCTGGTGCTCGCGCTGTTCGCGCTGCCCGCGCTGATGCGGTTCATCGTTCCGATGGTGGCCGCGACCGCGAGTGGTGCCGGGGCGGGCATGCTCGCCGCCAAGCTGGCCGGGCCCGGCATGGACAAACTGGCCGACGCGGCCAACAAAGCCGGTGATCAAGGCAGTGGCGGCGGTGGCGATGGTCCGTCCGGCGCCCAGAACGTCGGTCGCGCCGCCCAGCAGCAAGGCCCTAGCGGTGGCGGTGGTGGCCAAGCCGCCGGAGGTGGTGAAGGTGCCGCGGCGGCCGGTGGTGAAGGCGGTGCGGCTGCCGCGGGTGGTGGCGGTGGCGCCGCTGCGGGTGGTGCCGGTGGTGCCGCCGGCGGTGGGGCAGCGGCTGCCGGTGGTGGAGCCGCGGCGGCCGCCGGGCCTGCCGCGGCCGCGGTGGTGGCCGTCAAGATGGGCGTCGACGCCACCAAGGCCTTCGGCCAGATGGCTGCGAACGAGAGCATGGGCAACGACGCGATGGACGAGGGTTCCAGCGGCGGTGGCGGTGGCGGTGGTGGGGGCGGCGGTGGCGGAGGCGCTGGTGGTGGCGGCGACAGCGGCCCGTCCGGCAGCGGCGGCCGTACGCGCGACATGAACCGCCAGAACGACCGGGCCCGCGCCCAGCAGCAACAGACGACCCGAGACCAGCAACCTCCGCCTCCTCGACCTCCGGAGGGACCAAGTGGCAGCGGCTGACCACGTGCGAAGTGCCCCGCGCACCTACGGCAACTGGCGCCAGCCCGCCTCGGCGGGTATCGGCGGCCTGGGCACACTCGGCACCGGCATCATGATGGGCGGCCTGGTCGTCACGGTCTTCGCCACGATGGCCGGCGGCTTGCTCGCCGCGCTCATCACGCTGCTGATCGTCGGCGTCGCGCTGCTGATGCTGATGACGAAGGACAAGCACGGACAGTCCGCCCTGCAACGGCTTTCGACCCGCATTGGATGGCAACGAGCAAAGATGGCCAAGCACAACATCTACCGTTCCGGTCCGCTCGGTCGCACCGCCTGGGGCAAGTTCCAGCTCCCCGGCCTGGCCGCTGCGTCACAGCTGAGCGAGTTCCAGGATTCGTACGGCCGTCCGTTCGCGTTGCTGTACTACCCGAGCACGCGGCACTTCACCGTCGTCATCAACGCCGAGCCCGACGGTGCGTCGCTGGTCGACGAGGAACAGGTCGACGTGTGGGTCGCGCACTGGGGCCAGTGGCTGGCATCGCTCGGCCACGAGCCAGGCATCGTGGCCGCGTCGGTGACCGTGGAGAGCGCGCCCGACACCGGCATCCGGCTGCGCCGTGAGGTCGGCAACAACATGATGGACGGGACGCCGGCGATCGCCCGCGCAATGCTCACCGAGGTCGTGCAGAGCTACCCGGAGGGCTCGGCGCTGGTCTCGGCCCGGGTCGCCCTCACCTTCAAGGGCACCGACCGCAACGGCAAGCGCCGCAAGGAAGAGGACATGGGCCGCGAGCTCGCGTCCCGGCTTCCCGCGCTCACCCAGAGCCTGAACGCCACCGGCGCCGGTGCGGCCCGTCCGGTCACCGCGCAGGAGTTGTGCGAGACCGTCCGGATCGCGTACGACCCGGCGTCCGCCGTACTGATTGACGAGGCGCGCAGCCAGGGGATGGCGCCGGAGCTGCAGTGGACCGACGTCGGCCCGGCCGCGGCCCAGGGGTTCTGGGACAAGTACCGGCACGACTCCGCGTGGTCGGTGACCTGGCAGATGACCCAGGCGCCGCGTGGTGAGGTGTTCTCCTCGGTGCTGTCCCAGCTGGTCGCGCCGCACATCGACGTCGACCGCAAACGGGTCACCCTGCTCTACCGTCCGCTGGATGCGGCCACCTCGGCCCGGATGGTGGAGGCCGACAAGCGCAACGCGTCGTTCCGGGCCACCACGTCGAGCCGGCCGACCGCACGGACGATGGCCGAGGCGCGCGCCGCGGACCGAACCGCGCAGGAGGAGGCGCGGGGCGCCGGTCTGGTCAACTTCGGCATGGTCGTCACCGGAACGGTGATGACGGCCGAGCAGATCCCGGACATGATTGCTGCCATCGACAACCTGGGCGCCACCGCGCGCATCCTGCTCCGGCCGGCGTACGGCTCGCAGGACTCCGCGTTCGTGGCCGCCTTGCCGCTGGGCGTCGTTCTCTCCAGCCACCTGTCGGTACCGGCGGGGCTGCGGGAAGCCCTATGACCAAGAGCAGCACAGTGACCTCTGGGGAGTCACAGTGAGCAAGAAGACGAACAAGCCGGTCGATCCGTCCCGTGGTGGCAAGCGGCCGATGCCGCGTGGCTGGCCTGGGATGGGCGGCGGGTACTCGACGTATGTGCAGGCTCCGGCCGAGTGGCGGGGTACGACGGTGCAGGTCTGCGGACTGTGGCCGTTCGCGGCGGGCACCGGCAGCCCGATGGTCGGCGTACCGATCGGCCGGAACATCCTCTCCGGCGCGACCATGTGCTGCGACCCGATCAGCTGGTTCATGCGGGCCAAGCTGATCTCGAACCCGTCGATGTTCGTGCTCGGCAAGCCGGGTCTGGGGAAAGCACTCGATGTCGACACCTTGATCCCGACACCCGAGGGGCTGCGGCGGATGGCCGAGCTCCAGCCGGGCGACTTCGTCTTCGGTGCTGACGGCCTGCCGACCCCGATCGTCGCGGTGTCCGAGGTGATGACCGATCGCGAGTGCTGGGAGCTGACCTTCTCCAGCGGTGAGACGATCGTCGCCGACGCCGAGCACCTGTGGGTGACCGAGACAGTCGAGGACCGGCGGCGAGCATGGGTTGAGCGGAACGTGCCACGCAAGCGGCTCCCGGCCGGCACCGATGTGGAACGGGCCGCCGTCGCTGCCGCGCGGACGAGTCTCGGCCCTGAGCCGGTCTCGGTTCGGGATCTGACCCGGGCCCTCGGCTGGAACGGCACCACCCGCGAGAGCGCTGTCTATCGCTGGGCGGGCACTGTGACTCCGGTCCGCAGCAAGGGCAGCCGACGATGGTACGACCCGGCAATCCTGCTCAGTGCGGTGGACGAGGCCATGCGTAGGACGAAGAACGACCAACGCGACCGGACGCCGGAGAAAGCGGCGGTGACGACAGCGCAGATTGCTGCAACCCTTGTCACGGGTGGCAAGGCCAACCATGCCGTGCGGGTGATGCCGGGTCTGGTACTGCGTGAGGCGAAGCTGACTCTGGATCCTTACACCCTCGGAGCCTGGCTCGGTGACGGACACAGCGCAGTACCTCGACTGACGACGATCGACCAGGGCGTCGTCGATCGCATCCGGGCCGCAGGCATCGAGTGCGAGCCGAACGGGCCGATGGTCTACCGGCTGACGATTCCGGGGACGTACCGGCAGAAAGGTGTGGGCCTGACGGAGGTGTTGCGGCAGCTCGGCGTACTGGGGAACAAGCACATTCCGGCGTCGTACCTGCGCGCATCAGACCAGCAGCGGCGTGATCTGCTGGCCGGCCTGCTCGACACAGACGGTACTGTCTCGCCCGCAGGCGGCCAGGTCCAGTACACCTCCACGAGTCGCGGACTCGCTGAGGATGTTGCCGAACTCGTCGCCAGCCTTGGCTATCGCCCGACCCTCCGCGAAGGGCGGGCGATCTTGAACGGCGAGGACTGCGGCCCGAAGTGGACGGTCGGATTCACCACCACGGACGAGGTGTTCGGGCTCAGGCGCAAGCACCATCTCCACGCGGAGCGGACCGTCGGTCAGCCGGCCCGAACCTCACGCCGCTATGTCGTCTCGGCACGCCGTGTCGCCTCCCGACCGGTCCGATGCATCCAGGTAGCGAACCCGGACGGCCTGTATCTGGCGGGGCGTTCCTTCATCACCACCCACAACTCGACGATCACCCGGCGGATGGCCCTCGGCCTGGCCGGGTACGGCGTGATGCCACTCGTCCTGGGCGACCTGAAGCCCGACTACAAGGACCTGATCGAGGCCCTCGGCGGCCAGGTCATCCAGCTCGGCCGTGGCCGCGGGCACCTGAACGTGCTGGACCCGGGTGAGTCCCGTCAGGCCGCGCTCCGGCTCACCGGCAAGGCCCGCGAGGCGATCCAGGCCGACGCCCACGGCCGCCGGCAGACGATGGTGTCGGCGCTGATCTCGATCATGCGCTCGGCCCCGCCGACCGACCGCGAGGAGACCATCCTCGACGAGGCCCTCAAGGTCCTCGACGAGCGTTTCGTCGGTACGCCGCTGCTGCGCGATCTGCTCCAGGTCGTCCAGGAGGCACCGGACCGGGTCCGCAACGTCGCCCTGGACCGGGGCAGCCTGGACCGGTACCGGCAGATCACCGAGGGACTAGAGGCGTCGCTGATCGGTCTGGTCGGCGGCGGCCGGCTCGGTGAGATCTTCTCCGAGCAGACCGACAACCCGATGCAGATGGACCGGCCGGTCGTGTTCGACGTGTCCAACATCGACGACTCCGAGACGAACCTGCAGGCCGCCGTACTGCTGGCCTGCTGGTCGTACGGGTTCGGCGCGGTCGCGGTCTCGCAGGCGCTGGCCGACGCCGGCCTGGAGCCGCGGCGGCACTACTTCGTCATCCTCGACGAGCTCTGGCGGGTGCTGCGGGCCGGGCGAGGTCTGGTCGACCGCGTCGACGCCCTGACCCGGCTGAACCGGCAGCGTGGTGTCGGGATGGCGATGATCTCGCACACCATGTCCGACCTACTGGCGCTGGAGAACTCCGAGGACCGGATGAAGGCCAAGGGCTTCGTCGAGCGGTCCGGCATGGTCATCTGCGGTGGTCTGCCGCGGGCCGAGATGGAGAACCTCAGCGAGGTCGTGCCGATGTCCGAGGAGGAGCAGAACATGCTCATCGGCTGGCAGGACCCGCCCGCGTGGGATCCGGCCACCGGTGAGGAGGCCGCGCCTCCGGGCCGCGGCAACTTCCTGGTCAAGGTCGGCGGTCGCCCGGGCATCCCGGTGCATGTCGGCCTCACCTCGGTCGAGCGCGAGATCAACGACACCAACAAGCTGTGGAAGACCGGCACCGACGGCAAGCCGCTGAAGGTGGAGGTCGCCCCCGACGGCACCGAGGAGATCGTCGGGGAGTACAGCCTGGACGACCCGGCACTGCTACCACCGCCCGACCCGACCACCCGCGTGGTCGCCAGAACGGGAGTTGACGAGTAATGGCCCAGGGCAAGAAGAGCACCGGACCGGGCGGGCTGTCGGTCGAGTCGATCCTGATCTTCGTCGGGGTCGGCGTGCTGCTGATCGTCTCCGGTGGGGTGTGGGGCGCGCTCAAGGTCGCGGAGGCGGTCAACGGGGCGACCGCTCGCCCGGTGCCCGGCCCGTTCAACGCGCTGGTCGAGCTGATCAAGGGCAAACAGCATTGGTCCGGCGCGGCCACCGGCGTACTGCTGCTCGAGCTGATCGTGCTGCTCGGCATCGCCGGCGGCATCTGGTACGTCGTCCGGAACCGCAAGGAGTCCGGTGGACGGGTCGACAAGCAGGCGTTCTTGATGTCGAAGCGGTCCGAGATCTACAAGCTCACCCGCGAGGGCGCCCAGGACATCGCCAACCGGCTCGGCGCCGGGCACGCCGGGCCAGGCATCATGATCGGCCGGACCGTCCGGGACAACCTCGAGGTGTTCGGGTCCTGGGAAGACATGCACGTCGACATCTGGGGTCCGCGGACCGGTAAGACCACGTCCCGCGCCGTACCGGCGATTCTGGACGCGCCGGGCGCGGTGGTCGCGACGTCGAACAAGCGCGACATCGTCGACGCCACCCGCGGCCCGCGGTCCGAGAAGGGGCCGGTCTGGGTGTTCGACCCGCAGGAGGTCTGCGAGGAGCCGCACAACTGGTGGTGGAACCCGCTCAGCTACATCACCGACGAGACCAAGGCGCGCGAGATGGCGGAGCACTTCGTCTCCTCGCAGCGCAAGGAGAACGCCCAGACCGACGCGTTCTTCGATGCCGCCGGCACCGATCTGCTGGCCGGCCTGCTGCTGGCCGCCGCGGTCGCCAAGCGCCCGCTGACCCAGGTCTACACCTGGCTGGCCGACCAGCGGAACGACGAGCCCGAGCGGATCCTGCGCAACACCCCGGGCCTGCAGTTGTCCGCGGACGCGCTGTCCGGTGTCATCAACGCGCCGGACAAGCAGCGCGCCGGTGTCTACGGCACCGCACAGCAGAGCGCCCAGTTCCTGGTCAACCGCAAGGTCACCCGCTGGGTCACCCCGCAGGGGCCGAACGACACCCGCCCGCAGTTCAACCCGCACGAGTTCGTCCGCCAGGGCGGCACGCTCTACAGCCTGTCCAAGGAAGGCGCCGGTACGGCGGGACCGCTGGTCACCGCACTCACGGTGGCCGTCGTCGAGGCGGCCGAGCAGTACGCCCGTGGCATGCCGATGGGCCGGATGCCGAACCCGCTGGTCGGCGTCCTGGACGAGGCGGCGAACGTCTGCCGCTGGAAGAACCTGCCCGACCTGTACAGCCACTTCGGTTCCCGCGGCATCGTGCTGATGACGATCCTGCAGTCGTGGGCGCAGGGCCAGGAGTGCTGGGGCGACCACGGCATGGAGAAGCTCTGGTCCGCCGCGAACATCCGGGTGTACGGCGGCGGCGCCTCGGACTCGAACTTCCTCGAGCGGCTGAGCAAGCTGATCGGCGACTACGACATCATTTCCAGCTCGGTGTCGTACAACAAGGGCGAGCGCGGCACCAGCCGGCAGACCCAGCGGCACAACATCCTCGAGGTGTCCGACCTGGCCGCGATGCCGCCCGGCCGCGCGGTCGTGTTCCCGTCCGGTATCCCGGCGACGATGGTGAAGACGGTGCCGTGGTTCACCCGGCCGGACGCCGGCGCGGTGAAGGCGTCGCTGACGAAGTACGACCCGGGTGCGTCCGGTGCGACCGCTCCGGTCAGCAACAACCCGTGGGTGTCTGCCGGCACGCAGCAGGCGCCTGTTCTGCCGCGCGGTCCGGAGAAGCCGGTCTGGGAGCAGAACGAGGGGGACCGCGGTGGATGGTGAACAGGAACTCTTCTACCCGCACGTTGCGGCGTTCGTCGAGGACCGGCTGATCTACCTGTACACGCGCCGGATCGGGCAGCAGTTCATCTGGTGCCCGGAGTGGTACCGGCACGCCGAGGCGCTCAGCCGGCTGGACTCGATCTGGCGCGCCTGGGAACACCTGCGGCTCGACCCGGCGACCGGGATGTCGGTCTGGTGGCGTGACCACGCGGACCCGCACATGATGGCGCTGCTCGACCCCGACGGTCCGTTCGCGGCCTGCCGGGGCTCGCACACCGACTACCCGATCCCGCCGCTCCCGGTGGAGGAGCCGCCGGCTGGCCTGTTCTTCGACCAGCGCCAACCGAACCTGCGCGGTATCTGACCAGGTCGGTGGGGCAACCTGCTCGGCGCCTTCCGGCCCCAGTTGGTTGCCCTAGCCGCCGATCTCCAGGTCGGGCTCGGTGCTGCGGTCGCGTACCTTCCTGACCTTCTTGAGGTTCTTGTTCACGAACTTGCGGGCTTGCGGTGTCTCAGCGGGCCGGTTGCGGACGGCCTCGGCGGCCGGCGGCTGCTCCTGCTGCGCGACACCACGGCGCTCTCGGGCCTCGGCGTCGTACTGGTCGGCGCGCTCGTAATCGGCCTCCGCCGACCGGTCCTCGCGGACGGCTGCGCGCTGGTAGCGGCGGCCGTAGGCGGCTTGGGCGGCTGCGCCCGGTTCGTCCGGCCGGGCAGCCGCTTCGTCGAGCTGATGGTGGCCGTGGGACCAGTCGCTCATGGCTTGCCGGGTCTTCGCGTCGCCGTCGCGACGCAGCTCACGGCTCGCCTCGGACAGCCGGATCGCCTCGGTGGTCTCCGCGGCGGCGAGGACCTCGCGTCGCAGGCGGAGCTCCTCCAGTTGGCGCTCGTCCAGCGCATCGAGGTCGAGCTCCTCGGCGCGGGCCTGCGCGAGGTCCTCCTCGTCGCGAACCTCGTCGAGCTCCTCCTGGCGGCGGGCGGCTTCCTCCTCCGGCGTCAGCCCGGCGACGGCGTCCGGACGCTCGCCGTCCCGCTCCCATGCACGGGCGCCGCGCCGCTCACCGGCGGCCTCGGTGTCGTCGTCACCCTGAACGTGCTGGTCGGGCTCGAGCGCGATCGTCTGCTCGTCGTCGGTGTCGGCCATGCCGCTCCTTTCCTCCTGCCCCACGATGCCGCACCCCAGGGTCAGCGGATAGCTCCGGTCACCAGCCAGGAGTCGCGGCGTTCGCGGGTGGTCAGGGTGACCAGTCTCAGCAGCATGAACCCGCCGAACGCCCACCACAGCGCGACGATGCCGCCATCGAGCCAGAGCACGCTCAGCGCGAGCGGTACGTAGAGCACGAGCGCGATGACGCCGGCCACCGCGAGGTACGGTCCGTCGCCGGCACCGATGAGTACGCCGTCCAGGACGAACACGACACCGTTCACCGGTTGCCAGAGGGCGGCGACGATCAGTACGGCGGCGAGAGTGCGACGTACCTCTGGATCGGTGGTGAACAAGGGGACGTAGAGGTCGCGCAGTCCCCAGAGGGCCAGACCGCCGATCACTCCGGAGATCAGGCCCCACCACATCATCCGGCGGGTAATCGCGCGGGTGCCCTCCACGTCGCCCGCGCCCAGCGAGCGGCCGGTCAGTGCCTGGGCCGCGATGGCGATCGCGTCCAGGGCGAGGGCCAGGAAGGACCACAGGGTGAACGCGACCTGGTGCGCCGCGACGGACGTCGTACCCAAGGCCGTCGCGACGAAGGCGAGCAGGATGATTGCCACGCGCAACGTCAGGGTGCGGACGATCAGCGGGACGCCCATCTGCGCGGACGCGAGGATGCCCGGACGGTCCGGCCGCAGTTTGGCGCCGTCGCGCCGGGCGCCGCGGACGACGACCACGACGAGCGCGATCCCGGCACCTGTCTGGGCGAGCGCCGTACCGAGGGCCGAGCCCGCGATGTCCAGGTCGAGGCCGTAGACGAGGAGGACGTTCAGTCCGATGTTGGCGAGGTTGGCGGTGATCGCGACGACCATCGGTGTCTTGGTGTCCTGCAGACCACGCAGTACGCCGGTCGCCGCGAGCAGGAGCAGCATCGACGGGATCCCGAAGCAGGAGATCCGCAGATACGTCACCGCATGATCCGCCACATCCGCGGACGGGGCGAACGCCGCGATGGCCTGCGGAGCCAGTACGAGTCCGACGAGAGCCAGTACGACGCCCAGCACCAAAGCCAGCCACAGTCCGTCGATGCCCTGCGCGAGCGCGCCGCGGTGATCACCGGCACCGATCCGCCGCGCGACCGCCGAGGTTGTCCCGTAGGCGAGGAACACGCAGACTCCGACCAGTGTCTGCAGGATTGTCCCGGCGATACCCAGCGCGGCCAGTTGCGGCGTACCGAGATGTCCGACGATCGCGGAGTCCGCCAGGAGCATCAGGGGCTCCGACACCAGCGCGAAGAACGCCGGGACGGCGAGCCGGAGGATCTCCTGGTCCTGCTCCCCGAAGAGTTGCCGCGCCCGCCTCACCGTCGCGGGGTCTTCGGCGGGACTCCTGTCATGGGCATGGGGCTCATTGTGCCTGACTTGGGCTGTGCACAGGCGCCGGATCCCGGACTCCGGAAAAAGGACACCAACTTTTTCTTCTCCACAGTTGTGAATGAGTGAAACCGCAGGTCAGGGGGATGTTGTGGGTTGTTGTCCCCAGATATCCACAGGGTTGTGCCCAACCTGTGCACACCTGTTCCCGGGGTTTCCCACAGTTCGTCCACACCCCCTGTGGACGACCAGGTGGCTTTGGGTGACGGGACCGGCGTACGGTCGCGAGGCCGATGCCTTCCGTGGGCAGAAAACTGTCCACCAGGGCGGCTATGGTTCGATCAGGTGTTCGAATCCGGCACCGGTGATCGGGCAGCGGTGTGACGAGGAGGTCGGGCGAAGTGAGTGTGGCGGAGTTCCGCGGGGGGCAGGGCGGCGGCCAGGAAGAGCGCAACCCGGGGATGGGCTTCGACCGCACACCGCCTCAGGATCTGGCCGCCGAGCAGTGCGTGCTCGGCGCGATGATGCTGAGCAAGGACGCGATCGCCGACGTCATCGAGACGCTGCGCGGCACTGACTTCTATCGGCCGGCCCACGAGATCGTCTTCGACGCGATCACCGATCTGTACGCGCGGGGTGAGCCGGCCGACGCGATCACCGTCGCCGCCGAGCTGAACAAGCGCGGTGAGATGGCCCGCATCGGCGGCGCGCCGTACGTGCACACCCTGGTCGCGTCCGTCCCGCTCGCGGCCAACGCGGGCTACTACGCGCACATCGTCCGGGAGAAGGCGATCCTGCGCCGCCTGGTCGAGGCCGGCACCAAGATCGTCCAGCTCGGGTATGCCGGTGAGGGCGAGGTCGACGACGTCGTCGACGAGGCGCAGGCGGAGATCTACTCGGTCACCGAGAAGCGCACCACCGAGGACTACGCGCCGCTGAAGGACATCATGGAGGGCGCCCTCGACGAGATCGAGGCGATCGACTCCCGCGGTGACGCGATGGTCGGCGTGCCGACCGGGTTCACCGACCTGGACGAGCTGACCAACGGCCTGCACCCCGGGCAGATGATCATCGTCGCCGCCCGTCCCGCGATGGGGAAGGCGCTGGCCCTCGACACCGCGCTGCCGACGCCGTCCGGCTGGACCACTATGGGCGAGATCGCCGTCGGCGACCAGCTCCTCGATGTCAACGGTCAGCCGACCACGGTGGTGGCGGCGACCGAGGTGATGGTGGACCGGCCGTGTTTCCGGCTGTCGTTCTCCGACGCCAGCACGATCGTCGCCGACGCCGAGCACCAGTGGGTGGTCGAGGACGGCGGCCGCCCGGTGGTCTGCACGACCGCCGACCTGCACACGGCGATGTCCGCGAGTCCCGGGCTGACACCGCCGATCCCCGGGTCGGCGCCGCGCCAGATCACCGGGCACGGTTTCCCGGCCGCGCTCGCCGGGGAGGGCGAGCGACGGGTCGAGTGGATCGACCAGGTCGACAGCGTGCCGGTGCGCTGCGTCGAGGTCGACAACCCCGACCATCTGTACCTGGCCGGCAAGACGATGATCCCGACCCACAACTCCACGCTGGGCCTGGACTTCGCCCGCTCCGCCTCGATCCGGCACGGCCTGACCTCGTGCATCTTCTCGCTGGAGATGAGCCGCAACGAGATCACCATGCGGCTGCTCTCGGCCGAGGCGAAGGTCCCGCTGCACCACATGCGCAACGGCAAGATGACCGACGAGGACTGGGCCCGGCTGGCCCGCAAGATGGGCGAGGTCTCCGAGGCCCCGCTGTTCATCGACGACTCGCCGAACCTCACCATGATGGAGATCCGCGCCAAGGCCCGCCGCCT
This sequence comes from Kribbella sp. NPDC020701, assembly GCF_055562215.1. Taxonomy (NCBI): domain Bacteria; kingdom Bacillati; phylum Actinomycetota; class Actinomycetes; order Propionibacteriales; family Kribbellaceae; genus Kribbella; species Kribbella sp. NPDC020701. The sequence continues at coordinate 695,638 of NZ_JBVHFT010000002.1, forward strand.
GAAACAGCGCCACGACCTCCGCCTGATCGTCATCGACTACCTCCAGCTGATGACGTCGGGCAAGAAAGTCGAGTCCCGCCAACTCGAAGTCTCCGAGTTCTCCCGCTCCATCAAGCTCCTGGCCAAAGAACTCGAACTCCCCGTCGTAGCCATCTGCCAGCTCAACCGAGGCTCCGAACAACGCTCCGACAAACGCCCCATGGCCTCCGACCTCCGCGAATCCGGCTGCCTGACCGCCGACACCCGGCTGCTGCGTGCGGACACGGGTGCGGAGATCTCACTCGGCGAGCTGCTCTCGACTGGTGCGCAGGACGTCCCGGTCTGGTCGCTGGACGACCGGCTGAAGCTGGTGCCGCGCACGCTGACGCACGCCTTCCCCAGTGGGGTGAAGGAGGTCTTCAAGCTGAAGCTCGCCTCCGGCCGCGAGATCAAGGCCACCGCGAACCACCCCTTCCTGACGTACGACGGCTGGAAGCCGCTCGGCGAATTGGCTCCGGGCGCACGACTCGGATCAGTCCGCCACGTCCCCGCGCCGCTCGAGCTCAGGCCCTGGGACGAGGACGAGATCACGCTGCTGGGCCATCTGCTCGGCGACGGATCCTTCGTCAAGCGTCAGCCGATTCGCTACGCGAGCATCGACGAGGCCAACCTGACCGCGGTCGCCGAAGCTGCCCACCGGCGGTTCGGCATCACCGCGATCCGCGATGAGTACGCTGCGGCGCGAGTGACCAGCCTGCGCCTGCCCGCGCCGTACCGGCTGGCTCGGGGCAAGCGGAACCCGATCGCCGCCTGGCTCGATGGTCTGGGGCTGTTCGGCCTCCGCAGCTACGAGAAGTTCATCCCGGCCGGCATCTTCGCGCTGCCGAAGGAGCAGGTCGCCCAATTCGTCCGTCACCTGTGGGCCACCGACGGTTCCGTCCGCTGGGACGCGAAGGCCGGCCAGGGTCGCATCTACTACGCGTCCACCAGCCGCCGCCTGGTCGACGATCTGGCCCGCCTCCTCCTCCGCCACAACATCTTCACCCGGATCAAGACCGCCAAGAAGACGGGCTTCCGCGACTCGTACCACCTGCACATCTACGGCGCGGAGAACCAGTTGCGCTTCTGCGACGAGATCGGCGTGCACGGTCTCCGCGGCCTGAAGGTGCTGGAGGTCGCAACCGCCCTGCGGGACATCAAGACCAACACCAACCTCGACACGGTGCCGAAGGAGGTCTGGTCGCGGGTTCGGGAAGTCCTTGCCGAGCGCAACGTCACCCATCGCGAGTTCGCGACAGCCATGGGCACCAAGTTCTCCGGCTCGACGATGTGGAAACACGCCCCCAGCCGGCAACGCCTCGCCAAGGTCGCCGACATCCTCGACAACGCCGACCTCGAAGTCCTCGCCACCAACGACATCTTCTGGGACACGATCACCTCGATCGAATCCCTCGGCGACCAAGAGGTGTACGACGCCACCGTCCTAGGCACCCACAACTTCGTCGCCGACGGCATCGCCACCCACAACAGTCTTGAGCAGGACGCTGACGTGGTTCTCCTCCTTCACCGCGAAGACGCGTACGAGCGTGAGTCCACCCGGCCCGGTGAAGCCGACTTCATCGTGGCCAAACATCGCAACGGGCCCACCGCCGACGTAGTCGTGGCGTTCCAGGGGCACTACTCCCGCTTCGTGGACATGGCCCACGACGGCTGAGCCGCGAGTCCGCGCGGGGCGCTCGGGGTGCGTGGAGTCGCCGGGTGCAGGCGTCTGGGGTGGTCGGACGGGAACTGGTGGGCTTGGACAGGTTATTTCGTGTGCTCGCCCACCAGAAGGTGTCTTAGCCCCCGGGAGACGACCAGCCGAGGGACGTGAAGTCCCGGGGCCGGCTCGTTGAATCAGGCTGCCTGCGGGGGCCTAGCTCGAGGACCAGCGGTGGGCGGAGATTGATTCTTGGGCTAGGAGGCGGAGGGAGGAGATGAGGGTTTCGCCGAGGATGGTGCCGATGACTACGGATTCGGCTAGTTGGTCTCGGGTGGGGTTGGTGGTGACGGCGTCGATCTCGAGTTCGGTGAAGCGTTCGACGGCTTCGGCGTAGGCGTCGAGGAAGGCGACGAGGTTGTCCTGACCCAGGGTGCGGAGGGCGGCGACGGTCTCGATCAGGGTGGCGAGGGCGGGGGCTTCGGGGTCGACGGACCAGCCGCGGCGGGCGATGAGGTCGGTGACCTGATCGGTGGCGGCGGCTCGGGCTTCGCCGCTGGCCGTCAGCCGCCGGGTAGGGGTGAGGGCGCGGTGGGCGCGGCCGATCTGTTCGTGCAGGGGTACGTCGTCTGAGTCGAGCGACTCGAGGATGTCCTTGACCTGCGCCACCGGGACCTGAGCCAGCTCGACCAGGGCGCGGATCAGGCGCAGCCGACGGACATGGGGTTCGCCGTACGACGCCTGGTTCGGGCTGCTGAGTTCGCCCGCGGGGAGCAGGCCCTCGCGCAGGTAGTACTTGATCGTCGGCACCGGGACCTCGGTGACCTTGCTCAGTTCCCCGATTCGCATTCTCGCTTGCCTTCCTCTCGCTCCTGATGGATAGTATCAGTATCCATAAACGGATACCTCAACTATCCATAGAAGGAGCTGGACAGAATGATCCCCCTCGTACTGGTGCTGGCGACGCTGGTCTTCCGGGCGCTGGGTGCGCTTGGGGTCCGGCGGTTCGCCAGCTGGCCGGTCAGCGCGGCGCACGGGATGGCCGTGATGCTGCCGATCACCGCGAGCGCGCATTTCGTCCCGGCCGGCGTGACGGTGATGCCGAACCACGCTGACATGGTGCGGATGGTGCCGCCGTTCCTGCCGTTCGCGGATGCGCTGGTCTACGTCACCGGCGTCCTCGAACTGCTCGGCGCGGCCGGCCTCGTGCTCACCGCGACGCGCAAACCAGCCGGCTACGCCTTGGCCACGCTGTTCGTGGCGCTGATTCCGGCCAACATCTACGCCGCTGTCGCCGACGTACCGTTCGCGGGCGGCGAAGCCACGCCGCTGTGGCAGCGCATCCCCGAGCAGGTCCTCTACATCGCCGTCGCTCTGTGGGTTGCGCGTACGGCGAAGTCCACCATCGAACTCGCCACCCGCAAGGAGCACTCGTACTCATGACCGACTCGTCCCGGATCATCGCCGGCGTCATCCTGCTGACCATCGTCACGATCCAGTTCGGCGGCTATTTCATGACCAGGATCGTCCGTGGTCAGGTGCCGATGACGGGATTCCAGAAGTCGTTCGCCCGGGCCGGTCACGCGCACGCCGGCGTACTGGTGATCCTCAGCCTGGTCGGACTGCTGTACGTCGACCAGACCAGCCTGACCGGCTTCTGGCTGTGGGTCGCCCGGCTGGCGATCCCGGCCGCGGCGATCCTGATGTCCGGCGGCTTCTTCGCCTCGTCCGCGGGCAAGGACCGCACCCAGCCGAACCAGTTCCTCTGGGTCCTCTGGCTCGGCGCCGCGTCCCTGGCCCTTGGCGTACTCACGCTCGGCATCGGCCTGATCGTCGCCTGACAAACAGGACTACCTCCCGCAGGTGTTCTGCAACAGTTGTGCGATCGCATGCGCAGCACCGAACCCCTCGGCCCGGGCGACAACCCGGCCGTCAGCGACCGACGCCGCGAACTCGAGGTCGTCCCCGATCACGTCACACCCCAGTGCGGACGCGAGTACGCCGTCCTCGTCGTGCACGAGCTGGAGCACGGGAACTGCTTGCCGCAGGCAACCAAGCAGAGCGCCGGTCGTGTAACGGGCCAGTGGCCCGAGCTCGTCCGGGTGGCTGGACACAAGCGCGATGATGATGGGTCCGTCGGTCGTCCGTACGACGTCCTCCGCAGCGCTGAGGCGGTTGAGTCCGAGCACCGCGATCACCCCGTCGAGGTCCGCCGTACGACCAAGCACCTCGTCGGTCACAGCCGGCGGTGACCATGCCTCATCAGCTGGACGGATCGGGGGAGCGGTCGGTGGCGGAGTCCAGGGATCATCAAGAGAGAGGTCGGCGAGGTGCGCGCACGCCCGGGCGACGGCGAGAGGCTGGACGAACCCGGGCGCCGACGTGAGCTGGTCCGCGCCGGCGAGCAGGGTCAGAGCGAGCCGTGAGATCCGGATCATCCGGCCGAGATCCTGCGCGTCGAGGGAGAGCCCGAGTAGTACGGCGTTCAGCCCGAGCAGCCCGGCGTACGGCGTGCCGAGGTCGGCCAGTTCCGTCAGCACTTCCGGACCGGGGTGCTGCTGGTCGAGCCACGCAGACGCGAACGCGGCGAGTCCCTCAGCCGGAGTAGTCACCTGCCGGGGCGCGGCTCGTTGGGAGATGTGAGGAGTGAGAGTCGAGAAGTAGAGAGCGCGTTTGCCGGGGAAGTTCGAGTACACCGCGCCCCGGGTGAGATCGGCGCGGGCGGCGATGCGGTCGATGGTGGTGTCGCCGTAGCCGTGCTCGGCGAATTCCGCCCGGGCCGCGGCCAGCACCTTCGCCCGGGTGCGGAGCTGCAACTCAGCCCTGCTCAACCGGCTCACGGACCCTACGATAGCACTCAGATGTTGCTATCATCTGGATGATGACAACATCTGAAGGGTGAGTGGGGATGGCAGCCGAGGTGCTGAAGTGCACGTTCTGCGGCAAGAGCCAGCAGCAGGTCGGCAAGCTGATCGCCGGCCCCACCCCGCTGTGCATCTGCGACGGTTGCGTCGAGCTGTGCAACGAGCTGATCGCTGACGAGGACCTCTCCGACCTCAGTGATGAGCTGCCCGGCCGGCTGCCCAAGCCGCAGGAGATCCGGGAGTTCCTCGACGGCTATGTGATCGGCCAGGACGAGGCGAAGAAGGCGCTGGCCGTCGCCGTTTACAACCACTACAAACGGAATCGAACGCAGCGTCCTTCAAACCGGGGGGACGCCGACGTCGAGCTCGGCAAGTCCAACATCCTGCTGATCGGCCCGACCGGATCCGGCAAGACCCACCTGGCGCAGACGCTGGCCCGGATGCTCGATGTCCCGTTCGCCATCGCCGACGCCACCGCGCTGACCGAGGCCGGGTACGTCGGTGAGGACGTCGAGAACATCCTGCTCAAGCTGATCCAGGCCGCCGACTTCGACGTACGCAAGGCCGAGACCGGCATCGTCTACATCGACGAGATCGACAAGATCGCCCGCAAGAGCGAGAACCCGTCGATCACCCGTGACGTCTCCGGTGAGGGTGTGCAGCAGGCGCTGCTGAAGATCCTGGAGGGTACGACGGCGAGTGTCCCGCCGCAGGGTGGTCGCAAACATCCACAGCAGGAGTTCATCCAGCTCGACACGACGCGGGTGCTGTTCATCGTCAGCGGTGCTTTCGACGGTCTCGACGAACTGATCGCTCGCCGCAGCCGCCCGACGAGCGTCGGGTTCGGCCTGTCGATGCAGCAGTCGTCAGAACCGAAGGTCATGCCCGAGGACTTGGTGAAGTTCGGTCTGATCCCCGAGTTCGTCGGCCGGCTCCCGATCGTGGCGACCGTCCCGGGTCTCGACCGCGACGCGCTCGTCCGCATCCTGACCGAGCCGCGCAACGCCCTGATCAAGCAGTACCGCAAGCTCTTCCGGCTCGACGGTGTCGACCTCGAGTTCACCCTCGACGCGGTCGAGGCGATCGCCGACCTCGCCCTCCTCCGCCGCACCGGCGCCCGCGCCCTCCGCGCGATCCTCGAGGAGGTGCTCCTCCCGGTGATGTACGACGTACCCGGCCGCGACGACATCGAGCGCGTGGTCGTCGACCGCGACGCCGTCGAGAGCAACGTCAATCCGACCCTGGTTCCACGGATTCCGCCGCGGCGGCGGAGGACCGCCTGAGCCGGTCGCCCACCTCGGTCATCCGTACGGCGACCTCCGGCGTCGCCTCGTCGACGGCGAACTCGGCGCCCAGGGCAACGATCGGCACGACCTGGGACAGCACCAGCGACGGCGTGTCCGCGCTGAACCGGACCACGCACGCGTCCAGGCCCGCGATGAGGTTGCCGAGGCCTTCGACCCCGGTGACTGCCGACGGCTCACCGAGCTCCGGCAGCGGTACGACGCCGACCACCGGCTGGCGCCGAATCACGAACTCTGAGCCGCACGCCGAATCACGAGGGCCGCATGCCGAATCAGGAGGGCCGCATGCCGAATCACGAGGGCCGCATGCCGAATCACGAGGGCCGCATGTCGGATCACGAGGGCCGCACGCCGGATCACGAGGGCTGAGCCGCGCGCCGGATCAGCTCCTCGACGAGTGCCGACTTCCCGTCGACGTACGCGGCGCGGTCCGTCGTCAGCAGGTGCGCCAGTTCGCGCTTGCGGGCGGCGTACCGTTCGCGGTCGGCGGGGTCCGTCCGCAGGTGGTCGCGCAGCACGATGTGGTCCTGGTGAGCCTTGTTGCCTTCGACAACCAGATACAGATGGTGATAGCGGACGGTGTCCGGCGGGAGTGCGAACGCCTCCCGTCCGGGGACTCCCATGTCGCCTTCATGCTGGTAGCCGGCGGCGATCAGTGCCGCGATCGCCGCCGGGAGCAGGTCCGCCGACGGGACCACGACATCCACGTCGATGATCGGTTTGGCAGCGAGCCCCGGTACGGCGGTGCTCCCCACGTGCTCGATCTGGTGCGGCAACTCGGTCAGGTACGGCGTGAGTCGCGCCTGGATCTCGGCGAACCACACCGGCCAGCGCGGGTCGTACTCGACGACCTCGGCCGGCACGATCACAGGGCCGCCGTCACGTCGATCTCGACGAGCTGACCGGGGAAGCCCAACTGCGCGACGCCAAGCAGCGTGCTGGCCGTAGTGAAGGCCGGAGCGAGCGGGGACGCGTTCAGCTGGGTCCACACTGCGGCAAGGTCCTCGCGGACCGGGCTGGCGACATAGATCACGGTCCGTACGACGTGCTCCGGGGAGGCGCCGGCGGATTCGAGGGCGGTCAGGATGTTGCGGATCACCTGCTCGGTCTGGGCTTCGAGTCCGCCCTCGGCCAGGTCACCCGAGGGTTGGAGCGGACACTGCCCGGCCAGGTAGATCAGAGTGTCGGCCTGAACCTTGGTCACATGGTGGTACCCGGGCGTCGGGTGCAGCCCGGCGGGATTCGTGCGCTCGATCGTCACGCCTCAGAGCCAACGCGAGATCACCTGCCCGGGTCAAAAGGTTTACCGGGTAAGGCGTCGTACGAACCGCTTCTGCCACGGCGTCTCCACCGCGTGCGAGTCGTAGTTTCGCCGTACGTACTCGACGGCGTCCGCGGCGGGGATCCCGTCGAGGACGGCAAGGCAGGCGAGCGCCATACCGGTCCGGCCGCGGCCACCGCCGCAGGCGAACTCGACTCGCTCAGAGCCCGCGCGCTCCAACGCGTCGACGAATACGGAGCGAGCCTCGTCACGATCGGCGGGAAGCCGGAAATCGGGCCACCGCAGCCACTGCGCGTCCCAGTTGACGGCAGGAGGTGGCTTACCCAAGAGGTAGACGCCGTACGTAGGAAATGGCGCTGCCGCCGGGCCGTTGCGCAGACCACGTCCGCGCACCATCCGACCCGACGGCAGCACCATCACGCCAGGTGCATCCTTCTCCCACGTCTGCACCAGGCAACAGTAGGCCGTGTCTGGTGCTCCCGCGCCTACCGCGCGGCACTCGGCACGGCACCTGCTCGCTGCGGCGCCGGAGCACCAGACACGACCAATCAGGCGGTCAGCCGTTCCTCGGTCGAGGTGGAGAAGAGGTGCAGCTTGTCGGCGTCTGGTGCGAGGTGGACGAGGGTGCCTTTGTCGTTGTGCAGGCGGGTGCCGATGCGGGCGATGATCTGCTGCTTCTCGTCGGTGTGTTCGGCGGTGCCGTAGAGGAACGCGTCCGAGCCGAGTTCCTCGATCACGGCGACCTTGACGGGCAGGCCCGCGTCGGCCAGGTGGAACGCCTCCGGCCGGATGCCGAGGGTGAGCGTCTTGTCGTCGCCGGCCTTGGCCAGCACCGCACGCTCGATCGGTACGACGTAGTCGCCGATCTTGGCGCCGCCGTCGGTGATCTCGGCCTCGATCAGGTTCATTGCGGGCGAGCCGATGAAGCCGGCCACGAACTTGTTCTTCGGCCGGTCGTAGAGGTTCAGCGGGGTGTCGACCTGCTGGAGCAGGCCGTCCTTGAGGACGGCGACGCGGTCGCCCATCGTCATGGCCTCGACCTGGTCGTGGGTGACGTAGACGGTGGTGACGCCGAGGCGGTGCTGGAGTTCGGCGATCTGGGTGCGGGTCTGGACCCGGAGCTTGGCGTCGAGGTTGGACAGCGGCTCGTCCATCAGGAAGACCTGCGGGTTACGGACGATCGCGCGGCCCATGGCGACGCGCTGGCGCTGGCCGCCGGACAGGGCCTTCGGTTTGCGGTCGAGGTATTCCTCGAGGCCGAGCAGCTTGGCGGCTTCGAGCACGCGCTTGGCCCGCTCGTCCTTGTGGATGCCCTGCATCTTGAGCGCGAAGCCCATGTTGTCGGCGACCGACATATGCGGGTAGAGCGCGTAGTTCTGGAACACCATCGCGATGTCGCGTTCCTTCGGCGGGGCGTTGGTCACGTCGCGGTCGCCGATGTAGATGGAGCCCTCGTTCACCTCTTCGAGGCCGGCCAGCATCCGCAGCGCCGTCGACTTACCGGAACCCGACGGCCCGACGAGCACCATGAACTCGCCGTCGGAGATGTCGAGGTCGAGCTTGTCCACCGCGGCGATGTCGGTGCCCGGGTAGACCCGGGTGGCTCCCTTGAACGAGACAGTTGCCATGTCGCGCTTCCTTTCCTTCGCCGGCAGGAACGTGCCGGACGATCCGTAGCAAAGGCCCCCAGGGTCTGGGTGTCTGCCTGGGCGATGCATCACCAAAGCACTTGTTCCAACGGTTGAAGCCCGATTTACATTCCCGGGTGATGTAAACCACCTCATTGACAAGCAGATTTTTTACGTACAAACTTTTTTGTGTGATGAGAGACGTGATGCACCTGGAGCAGCTCGAACAGGCCGAGGCGCTGTTCAAGCCGCAGCGGATCGAGGTGCTGCGGCGGCTCGCCGAGCCGCACACCTGTGGTGAGGTGGCCGAGCAGCTCGGGCAGACACCGCAGCGCGTCTACTACCACGTCAAGCGCCTCGTCGACGCCGGCTTGGTCACGCTCGTCGAGGAGCGCAAGGTGCGCGGCGTCCACGAAGGCATCTACCAGGCGACCGCCCGCTCGTACTGGCTGTCGCCGAAGCTTGTCGGCCGGATCGGCGGCCTGCGCCGGGCTCAGGACGAGCTGAGCCTCGGCTACCTGCTGGACCTGATGGAAGAGGTCCAGACCGACATCGCCGCGCTGGACCGGACAGCTCCGGAGCTGCCGTCCGTCGGGGTGTCCGGTGAGATCAGGGTCCCGCCCGAACGGCGGCGGGAGTTCTTCCAAGACCTGCAGAGCACGCTGCAAGACCTCTTCTCGCGCTACGGCGGCGCCGAGGGCGACGCCTTCAAGCTGGCCGTGGCCTGCTACCCCAAGGGAGACCAAGATCATGACTGAACCGCTCATCCTGCAAGCCCGCGCCAAGGCCGGCATCGACGAGGTCCGGCAGGCGCTGACCGACCCCAAGGCCCTGAACCTCTGGCTCGGCGAGCACTCGACCGTCGACCTGCCCGGCACGTTCGAGTTCTGGGGCCGCTACATCCCCGAAGGCGACGCGCCGCACCAGCGAGTGCTCGCGTACGACGGCCAGACGCTGAAGCTGGCCTGGTTCCTCGGCGGCGAGGAAACCACCACCGAGATCACCTTGACCCCCGAGGGCGACGACTCCACGGTCGTCAAGCTCGAGCAGAGCCACTTCGACTTCGCCGACGCGATCAGCGGGGCGAACATCCGCGGCGTACTGCAGACCTTCTGGTCGCTGGCGCTGGCCAACCTCGTCGACCACCTGGAGGGCCGCGAGCTCACCACGCGCCCGGACTTCACGTCGTCGACCTTCGAGGGTGAGGCGCTGATCGATGCGCCGATCGCCCAGGTGTACTCGGCGCTGACCGAGCCGGCGAAGGCGTCAGCGTGGTTCGGCTACCCGGTCGACATCGATCTGCGCAAGGGTGGCCGGTTCGCGATGGGCGGCTTCGACGCCGGGCCTGGCGTGGAGATCGTCGACCTGGTCGAGGGCCGGAAGATGTCGATGGACTGGGGTCCGGCCGGCATCAGCACCTGGGAGCTGGCCGACTCCGGTGGGAAGACGCGACTGACCTTCGTGATGAGCGGGTTCGACGAGGGCAACCCGCCGTACGGCGCCTGGCTCGGTTGGCTCAGCGGTGTTGCGTCGCTACGTCGCTTCAACGAGCAGAAGGACTGGCAGTCGATCTGGGTTGCCTAGAAGTACGGTCCAGCTGAGCGGACCGAGTCGGTGAGGAGATCGAGCAGGGCGCTCACCGCTCTGCTCGGTCTCCTGCTGCCCGTCGTGACCACGGACAACGTCCAGGTCAGGTCGGTGCCGGCGATAGGCCTCTCGACGACGCCTGGTGCGTTCGCCGGCTCCAGCTCGGGTACGACGGCGACACCGAGGCCGACGCGGACGTATTCGGGGATCGTCGTGAGTTCCGGCACCTCGACCTGGACTCGCCGTGGGATGCCGGCGTTCTCGAAGGCCCGGTCGACCGTGCTGCGGTTGCCGAATCCGCGCGGCATGTCGACGAACCGTTCGCCGGTGAGCTCATCGAGCCGGACCGCCGGCTCGTCGGCGAGTGGATGCGACGACGGCAGCAGTACGACGAAGGGCACCGTGGCGAGTTCGCGGACCTCGAGTCCGGGCAGGTCCGATCTGGCCTGGCCGACCAGCGCCACATCCAGCCGGCCGTGCCGTATGTCGTCCGACAGCCCGCTCGAACCGGTCGGCGAGGTGGCCACCTGTACGTCGACCAGCGGGTACGTCCGGTGGAACGCCCCGAGCAGCTCAGCCAGATTGACCAGGTTCAGCCGTGCCAGCGTGCCGATCCGGATGTTGCCGCGCAGTCCGGCCGACGCCTCCTCGACCGCGGCCCGCGCCCGGTCCAGGGCCTCCAACGCAGCCTTTGCCTCCGGCAACAAAGCCTGACCGGCCGCGGACAGCGCCACCCGCCGCGTCGACCGGTCGAACAGCGTCGTCTTCAAGTCCTTCTCCAGCGCGTGGATGGCGGCCGACACGCTGGACTGGACCGTGAACAGCCGCCGCGCCGCCCGGGTGAAGCTCAGCTCCTCGGCGACCGCGACGAAGTACTCGAGCTGTCGGCTGTCCATGTCCTCTCTTCCCCGGAGCGTTTCGGCGTACCACTCCTGCTGAATTATCGATGTTCCCGATAAGACCTTGCAAGAACTTTCGTTTCCCTCGATAGATGTCGTGAGCCACTCTGGATGTATGTCCAGCTTGACTGCCCAGCACGCGTCGGCCTCACGCATCCGGTTCGCCCATGGCCCGGGCTTCTGGGTGATCGCCGCGGCCTTCCTGACCACGATGGCGTTCTCCACGGTGCCGACGCCGCTCTATGCGATCTACCAGCACCGCGACGGGTTCCCGACGTACGTCATCACCGTCATCTTCGCGAGCTACGCGGTTGGTGTGATGGCGTCGTTGTACCTCGCCGGGCACGTCAGCGACTGGCTCGGCCGAAAGCGAGTCGCGCTGGTCGCCGTACTCGCGGAGGCGTTGTCGGCCGCTGTGTTCCTGCTCTGGCAGGACGTGCCGGGTCTGTTGATCGCGCGCTTCATCTGTGGGATCGGGATCGGTGTGTTGACCGCGACCGCCACGGCGCACCTGTCCGAGCTGCGGCAGATCGCCCGTCCCAGTGAGGATCCGAGCCGGTCCGCGCTGATCTCGAGCACGGTGAACCTCGGTGGGCTCGCGTTCGGTCCGCTGGTGGGTGGTCTGCTGGCGCAGTACGTCGGGTCGCCGCTGGAGCGCCCATACGAGATCTTCCTGGTCTTGCTGCTGCTCAGTGCGCTGGGGATCGCGCTGGTGCCGGAGACGGTGGAGCGGTGGGAGGAGCGGCCCGCTTATCGGCCGCAGCGGGTCGCGTTGCCGTCGTCGGCGAAGCCGCTGTTCTTCGCGTCGGCCGTTGGTGCGTTTGCGGCGTTTGCGATCTTTGGGCTGTTCACCTCGCTGGCACCGACGTTCTTGGCCGGGACGCTGCACCACACCTCACGGGTGCTTGCCGGTGTGGTGACGTTCGCCGTCTTCATCGCGGGCGCCGGCAGTCAGGTCGTCTTCGTCCGGCTCACCCGCCAGCACCAGCTCCGTCTTGGTCTGGTCGCGATGTCGGTGGGGCTGGTCGGGGTTGCTCTCGGCGGACTACTTCCGAGCCTGGGGATCTTCGTCGTTGGCGGTGTGGTCGCCGGCGTCGGTGTTGGCCTGGTCTTCCGCGGTGCCGTCGCCACTGCCGCCTCGCTAGCTGACCCGTCCTCCCGCGGTGAGGTGCTGGCCGCGCTCTTCCTGATCGCGTACGCCGGCCTCGCGATCCCCGTCCTGTTGATCGGCCTCGGTATCGCCTTGCTCCCCGCGGACGTCGCCCTCCTCGTCTTCTCCGCCCTGATCCTCGTGCTGGTCAACGCCGCAGTCCTCCGCATGCTCGCCGCCCACAAGTAGTCCACGCGGGTAGCCCACTCGCGACCCCCTACGCACGCTCCTGGTAGGTGGTGATCGCTCACGGACGTCCGTCGTACACGGGACTCATGTGCAGGCCGGAGGTGGTGATCCTTGCGGCCTGCACATGGCCCGACGCGTCAGGAACTGGTCAGGATTACTAGTTGTTGGGTTGCTCGGGTCATTGCGACGTAGCGGTCGACGGATCCTTCGATGCCGTCGCCGAATGACTCTGGGTTGATGAGGACGACCAAGTCGAACTCCAGGCCCTTCGACAGCTCTGGGGTGAGCGATCGGACGCGCGTAGTGCCCTCGAAGGAAGGGTCGCCGATGATGCAGGCGATGCCGTCGGCGTGGGCAGCCAGCCAGGTGTTGAGGATCGAGTCGAGGTCCGCGACGGAGCCGTGGATGACGGGGAGGTCGCTGGTGCGGATGGAGGTGGGGACGTTGGCATCCGGGAGTACGGCGCGGATGACGGGCTCGGCCTCGGTCATGATCTCGGCGGGCGTGCGGTAGTTGACGCTCAGGGAGGCCAGGTTGATTCGGTCGAGACCGACGCGGTCGAGGCGTTCCTGCCACGACTCGGTGAAGCCGTGCCGGGCCTGGGCGCGGTCGCCGACGATGGTGAAGCTTCGGGACGGGCAGCGGAGCAGCAGCATCTGCCACTCGGCGTCGGTCAGTTCCTGAGCCTCGTCGACCACGATGTGCGCGAACGGGCCGGCGAGCAGGTCCGGGTCCGCGGTGGGCAGCGCGGATTCGTCGATCAGGGCTTCCTGGATGTCCTTTCCGCGCAGCATCGGCACCCAGCCTTCGTTGTCGTCATCGGCCTCGAGGATGTGGTCGATGACGCCGGCCATGCGTTCGCGTTCGGCTGCTGCGACTGCCTTCTGGCGACGCTTCCGTCGGGATGACTCCGGGTCGCCGAGTCGCTGCCGTGCCGCGTCCAGGAGCGGCAGGTCAGACACCGTCCACGCCTCGGGGTCCTTGCGCTGCAGCTTCTTGACCTCGTCCGGGGTGAGCCAAGGAGCGCACATGCGCAGGTACGCCGGAACCGTCCAAAGGTCTCCGACGAGGTCGGTCGGTTCGATCAACGGCCAGGCTTTGTTGAAGGTGGTGACCAGGGCATCGTTCTGCTGCAGCGACCTGCGCAGCATCTCCTCCGAGATGTCGTCGTCCTCGTACTCCTCGGCGTGCTTGTCCACGAGGATCGTGAGCAGCTCGTCCCAGACCAGGTCGCGCGCGTCGTTGTGCGGCGTACCCGAGTCTGCTGCTCCGAACGCATCGGTCCAGTCGGCGGGACTGAGCCTGATGTCCGACCAGTGGGTCTGGACGATCATGCCCTTGGTGGGCACTTCCTCGTAGAGCCGTACGGCGGGCTCGATCGCCCCCACCATGTCCGCGGACGCCTTCAATCGGGCCACGTCCGGGTCGGACTCGACCGCTGCTGTGGATCCTTCGGGAAGCAGGTCCCGCAGAGTGCAGGTCTGCACGCCCTCCTCGCCGAGGCTGGGGAGTACGTCGGAAACGTAAGCCAGATAGGGCTGGTGCGGACCGACGAACAGTACGCCGCCTCGACGGTGACCCAGGCGTGGGTCGGAGTACAAGAGGTACGCCGTCCGATGCAAAGCGACCACCGTCTTGCCCGTACCCGGACCGCCGTCGACGACCAGAGCGCCCCGGGAACTCGCGCGAATGATCGCGTCCTGGTCGGCCTGGATGGTGCCGAGTACGTCGCGCATCCGGGGCGATCGGTCGCTGCCCAGGCTGGCGATGAAGGCGGACTGGTCATCGAGTGACGCGGCGTGCCCCTCGAGACCGTCGGAGGTGAACACCTCGTCCCAGTAGTCGTTGATCCGGCCGCGGGTCCAGCGATACCGGCGGCGGCTCGTCAGACCCATCGGGTTGGCGTGGGTCGCGCCGAAGAACGGCTCGGCCGCGGGTGAGCGCCAGTCGATCAGCAGCCGGCGACCTTCGCTGTCCGTGAGGCCGAGGCGTCCGACGTACACGGGCTCGGAGTCGTCCTCGGTCACCATGTGGCCGAGGCACAGGTCCAAACCGAACCGCCGCAGGGCGCGCAGGCGCGTGGTCAGCCGGTGGATCTCCAGGTCCCGGTCCAGCGCCTCCTGACCGCTGCCACCGGGTGCCTTGCGTGCGGCGTCGAGGCGGTCGGACAGGTCGGCGATCGTCTGCGCGAGACTCTCGCCGATGGCCGCGAAATGCTTCTCGTCGCCGGCGATCAGCCTCGAGTCGGCCTTGGCAGCGAGGTTGTCGGGAAGGTCGAACGCACTGACATCCCCAGACATTGACGACACAACTCGCACGTTCAAAAACCCCCAAGTTTCAGCCAGTTTTGCTGTCAGCCGACGATTGTGAGCTATGAACCGGGGCTTGCGGCAAGTCCCCCAGTGCGCTATACGTTAGACATGGCAGGGAGATCTATCTCCTTGCCCTTTCTTCGCCTGATGACGGGTGAGTCCAGTGGTCCGACCCGCGGAGCTGGAGCGGGACTTCGGCCTGAGCGTCGCCGTACTGCGACCGCATGTGGGTGGCTATGAGAGCGACTGCTGGGTGGCGGACGACGCGTGGTTCGTCAAGATGTGGAAGCAGCCGGGCACGCCCAACGGACTCGAACTCCTGGGAGACCTGCAGGTCCGCGGGGTGCCGACGGTCGCGCCGATCCGGACCACGTCGGGGAAGCTCTACGCGGTTCTCCACGGTCGACCGTACGCCGTTTTCCCTTATATTCATGGCCGTACGGCGACTCACGACGACTGGCGCGTGACGGCGCAGGCGCTCAGACAGGTGCATGAGCTCAGTGAACCGCCGGAGCTGCCGCAGGTCACCGTGGACGAGCCTGAGATTCGTCAGCTGGCTCAACGACTGGATCATCCGTGGATCGTGGACCGGCGCGACGAGGTGGCCGCGTCGATTCGGCGACTGGACGCGGTGATCGGGCGGGTGAGCGTCACGCCGGTTCGTGAGGTCGTCTGCCATCGCGATTTCGGCGCGCTCAACCTGATGCTGAACGAGGACGGCGAGGTCGCGGCCATCCTCGACTGGGAACAGGCCGTCATCGGACCACGCGAGTACGACGTCTGGATCGCCGCCGAAGGCAACCACCTCGAGTCGTTCCTCACCGAGTACGGCGCTCACGACCTCGACCTCGATCACCTCGAGTACGCCCTCCTGGCCCGCGGTCTCCGAGACATGGCCGCCCGCATCCTGGACGGCGTCGACCGGCCAGGCGTAGACACCTGGGGCTTCGACCGCATAGCCCGCCTCGACCGCGACCTCACGGTCTTCAGCTCCTACTGCCGCCCGGCCGACGACCCGCGCTAGGAGTCCTTAAGATGCGCTCATGTTGCGTTCTGGAAGCTGGGCCAGGCCGGCGGGTGTGAGTCCCGTCCCGGTAGGTACCGGAGCGCCGGGTAGCAGGCCCCGGTTCATTGGAG
>NZ_JBVHFT010000003.1:0-166480 GCF_055562215.1 Kribbella sp. NPDC020701
GTGCCGGTGCCGGTGCCGGTGCCGGCGGCAGGCTCGGTGCGGTCGGCGCATTCGCCGCGGCCGCGGTCGCCGCGGTCGCCGCGGTCGGCGCGGTCGGCGCTGCGTCGGGTGAGGTTGGCGTAGGCGTCGTGCTTGATTTGGGCTAGGCGCGCGTGCAGGGCACGTCGGGCTGCGGCGTCCATGGGCTGGCCGTCGTCGGGATCGACACCGACGTTGGGCTCGAGCGGGTCGAAGGGTTCGACCGGATCCTTGGATGGCGCGTCGAGCGGATCTGCGAGGTCGCTGACACTCGGGTGAGGTGCGTCGCGGTCGGCCTCGTCGTCCAGGCCGGGTTCGTGGCGGCCACTGGTCCGGTCGTCGAGCAAGCCGTCATCAGACCACCAGGAACCCGGCCCCGCACCGAGGTCCGCAGCAACCCGTTCCCGCACGATGCGTTCGGCCGCCGTGGCGTTTGGAGTCGTGGTGTCGGGAGCGGCGGTGGCGCCCCGAGTGGTCGCACCAGGAGCGGTCGTGGTGGGGACGGCGGGATCCGGAACACCCGTCGTAGCCCGAGCGCCGGTGATGGCCGGGGCGCCGGTGGGGTCGGGAGCGGCGTCCCGGGTGGCAGCAGTCGCGGTGCCCGCAGTGGCCGTGCCCGGGGTGGTGGGGGTGTTGGGGTGGTGGTGGCGGGCTTGGGTGAGGAGTTCTTGGGTGTAGTGGGGGTCGGCGATGATGCCGACGGCTTCGGCGCGGCGGGATTGCACAGTGCGGGTGTCGCCGAAGGTTTTGAGGGCGTCGGCGATGGCGGTGAGGGTGGCGTTGTTGCGGGCGATCGCGCCGGCGGCGGCTTTGATGTACATGGTTTTGGTGCCGTGGTCGTTGGAGCGGCCGAGGAAGACGCCGCGTTCGCGGGCCTTCTCGGCGGCCTCGGCGCGGGCGGCGGCCGGGTCGGCGTGCAGTTTGGCGGCGGTGACGATCTTGGTCAGGCGGTACGGGGTCAGGGAGTCGATCAGCGGCGCGATGCGCCTGTCGACGTAGGCGGCGGCGTCTTCGGTGAGTTTGGAGCATTCGGCGGCGATCCGGCGGGCCTTCCAGGCGGTGGCGTCGCCGGACTGGATCCGGGCCCAGGTGAAGGGGAAGCGGTGCCGGAGCGCCAGCGCGGTGCCGATGTAGTCGGCGGCCACGCCTGGGGAGATGCCGAGGAGGACACCGAATTCGGCGATCGCGAACTCCAAGATCGGTGGGCATCCCTCGCCACCCAGGACGACCGCGCGCTCACGGCCGTCGCTGGAGCGGCGGCCAGGACGGACGGCGCGGTCGGGGCGGGCGTCGGGGTGGTGGCGGTCGGCGTAGACGAGGGCGTGTTCGAGGAGGCGGGCGTCGCGGCGGTTGGCCTCGGCGCGGTGCTCGGCGGCCGAGTCCAGCAGGTCGGCCGTCGACAGCGTCGTCAGATCTCCTTCGAACATGTGTTCGATCTTACGCGCCCAACTCAGCCGGATGCAAACCGGCCGGCAGCCGCAAAGCCCTTATCCACAAGGGGAAACGTCACACCGCAGGAAGCCGAAGAGCTGATATACGCCCTACGGGAGCAGTAGCAGACCGCTTGTCAGCGCGCCTTGACCCACGTTGACTACAGGACCGGCGCCGGGGACGGTGAAGCGGAGGTAGGCACCGGCGGGGGTGCCGGCGAAGAGGTACGGCGCGATGCAGAAAGGTACTGCAGCTTCCTGGGTCTCCCCGGTGGTGATCTCGACGAACTGCATGGTCAGGCGGTCGACGGCGACGTACGACTGGAGGATGTAGCCGCCTTCGGCGATCGCCGCGTCTAGGGCAGCTGCCCAAGTGTGCGCGGGAACCTCGGGGCCGACGACGACGCCGACACCGCCGTAGGAGCCGGACGGCTTCAGTACAAGCAGGTTCTGGTTGGCGATCGCACGGCCGCGGCGGTTCACGGACAGCACCTCAGTGCGGGGCACGTGCCGGCGGATGATCTCGGCCTCCTCAGGTGACAGCGAAGGCAGGTCATCCCAGAGCCACGCGAAGATCGCCTTGCTGGCCAGCAGCCAACTAGCCGTCTGCGTGAACATTCGCACCGCACCCGTCTGGACGGCAGTGTGTAACGCCTGCAGGCCATCGCTAGCGGTTGTGCCTTGCGGGACGAACATCCGCAGTACGGCGTCGATCGGCCCATCGTCGACGCATAACCGGCCGGCATCGTCCAGGGTCAGCCACTCGACCGGATAGACACGCATATCGAGCCCAAGCTCACGACCACGTTCGCTGAACGGCTCGAGCAGCTTGATCATCGCCAGCCCGTCCTGCGACCCCGGATAGGTCCCGCCGGTGGTGAAGACCATCGCCAGCCGGTCCTCCCCACTCAATTGCAACGCAGTACGCACCGCCTCGTACCGCGCATCGACGGCCGACGGTGGCGCCGCCAGACCGACGCGATCCAACACCGGGTCACCGGAGTACGCCAACAGGAAGCGCCGGGCGACGCCGTCGGAGTCGTGGGCGCCGCCGAGTGCACTGTCGATGTTGGCCTCGACCACGTACGGCGTCCCGCTCGCGAGCAGGATGTCCGCGCGGACGCCACCGAGCAACTCGTCGGTCAACGGTAGGTCCTCGTCGAGCAGGTCGATGGCACCGACCGGCATACCGAGCGCGCGCCGCAACTCCCCCGCGGTCGCTGCCCGGCGCAAGCACGCGGCCAGGATCAGCCGAGCGACGGCCGCCGAGATGTCGGTCAGCAACTGGTAGGTGGCGACCGACATGATCGGCGGCCGGAGTGGGCGCCACTGCTTGTTGTGGGTGGCAACACCGTCGTACACCTGCTGCCATGACTCGGTCCCACGGGCGAGGAGCGCCGTACGTGTTGCCTTGGGCAACTGGTGCCACAGGTCGGTCATCGTTCCTCCAGTACGGCGTGAATCGCGGAGACGAGCTGGTCGCGACTGGGCTGGACGGCTCGGTCCAGGGCGAGGGCGAAGGGAAGGACCGCACCGTCGGGCCTCGTGACCCTGCGGGGCGGAGCATCCAAAGAGAAGCGTTCGGCGGCGACCGCGAGGACTTCCGCGGCGAACCCGCTGGTCCGGTTGGAGTCGTCGATCACCACCAGCCGGCGGGTCTTGGCAACCGAGGCGGCCAAGCCACGGACGTCGAGCGGATAGACCGTACGCGGATCGAAGACCTCGATCGAGATGCCGAGGCCGGCCAGCTCGTCGGCGGCCACCAGCGCGTCCTGGACCAGGTGGCCGAGAGCCACGACTGTCACGTCGCTACCGGCTCGCGCGACTCGGCCGACTCCGAGCGGTACTGGCGTCAGCGTGCTGAAGTCGACGTCGTCGCGGACACCGAGCGCACCGGACGGCGCGAACACGACGACCGGATCGTCGTCGCGGATCGCCGACATCAGCAGTCCGTAGGCATCGGAGGGAGTAGCGGGTACGACGGTCTTCACGCCGACGTGCGCGAACAGGCTGTAGGGGTGGTCGGAGTGCTGACCGGCCCAGCCGGTCCGCGAGCCCGACCCGGGTACGACGTACGTGACGGGGACCTTGCACTGCCCGCCGGTCATCAGCGAGAACTTGTGGGCCTGGTTGGCGATCTGCTCGAAGACCAGGAACAGCAACGAGGGGATCTGGAACTCGATCACCGGACGCATCCCGGCCAGCGCGGCACCGGTCGCGAAGTTGGTGAACGCCTGCTCCGACAGCGGGGTGTCGAGCACGCGGTCCGGGCCGAACCGGGCGAACAGGCCTGCGGTCAGATTGGACGCGGCGACCCGGATGTCCTCACCTAGGAGGAACACAGCTGGATCATCGGCCAGCGCATCACCCAGCGCGCGGTTGAGCGCCTTCAAATACGAGAGTTTCGGCATCAGCGCAGCACCTCCGGCGAGGCGTACAAGTACTTGAGCGCCTCGGCCGGATCCGGGTGAGCGCTGCCCAACGCGATCCCAGCCGCGGTGTCGAGCAGAGCCTCAATCTCCGCATCAACGGCAGCCTGGTCGACAGGGGTCAGCCGCGCGCCCTGGATCTGCACGGGATCCCGCGACCGTCCGGCAGACAGCTCATCCGCCGAGCGGTAGTCGAGACGAGCGCGATGCTCGAAGGTGTGGTGCGCGTCGAAGCGATAGGTGATGCACTCCAGGAACGTCGGACCTTTGCCGGACCGGGCGCGCGCGACCGCCGATGAGGTTGCCGCCAGCACCTTTTCCGGATCCTGGCCGTCGACCGTGAAGGCTGGGATACCGAAAGCCTGAGCCCGGCCGGTGATACTGCCGGCGACCGCAGACGAAACCGGCATCGTGGTCGCATAACCGTTGTTCTCGCAGACGAAGATCACCGGCACCCGCCAGAGTGCGGCCAGGTTGAAGGCCTCCAGCAGCATCCCCTCGTTCATCGCCCCGTCGCCGAAGAACGTGACGGCGACCGAGTCACGACCACGCTGCCGCAAGGCCCACGCGGCTCCGGTCGCGATCGAACCGGCCGCGCCGACGATCGCGTTGGCACCGAGGATGCCGAGACCGAAATCGGCCGCGTGCATGGACCCGCCGCGCCCCTTGTTCAGACCGCTCTCGCGGCCCATCAGCTCGGCGAACAACCGGGCTGGGTTCACCCCGCGGGCGAGCACGTGCCCGTGTCCTCGGTGCGTGCTGGTGATCACGTCGGCGTCTGTCAGCGCGGCACAGACTCCGGTGGCGATCGCCTCCTGACCGACGTACGGGTGAATCCCTCCGACAATCTCCCCGGACCGCACGAACTCGATCGCCCGTTCCTCGAACCGGCGGATCAGCCGCACGGTCCGGTAGAGATCGGCACTCGTCATGGTCAGCCCTTGACCTCGGCCAGGATGGCGTCCCAGAGCCGGGCTCGGGCGGCGAGCGCGGTGTTGATGGTGTCCGCGCACGCCTGCCACTTCGCGTCATCGTCGCCGCAGAGGTCGGTGACCATCTGCATCGCCATCGGGGTGTGCTGCTCGCCATCGACCTCGATGTGCCGCTCCAGGTAGTCGACGAAGGTGTTGAGCTTGTTCGACCGCTCGTTCACCGCGACCACCTGGGTGAACATGTCCGGGATCAGGTCCTCCCGGCCGAACGCGAACGCGGCCGCCTGGCAGTGCACCGGCGCGTTCTCGATGATGTCCCAGGTCGTCCCGGCGAAGTCGATCGACGCCTGCGGTACGCCGGCCTCCCGCAGCGACTCCACCACCGGTGCACCACCCCGGAGCAGGTCGATCAGCTGCGAGATGGCACTCGTGTCGGCGCCCGCCTCGTCCATCCCGTTGACGTACAGCTCGAAGTGGCTGATGAACCCGTCACCGAGCTCGTCGCTCTCCTCGACCATCACGATGTCGTTGATCAGCCGACGGCTCCCCGTGTGCGCGGTGGGGATCCACGGCACGGTCACACAAGTGAGCTCGCGCTGCAGCGACTTCAGCAGGGACATGAAGTCCCAGACCGCGAACACGTGGTGCTCCATGAAGGTGACCAGCGCTTCGTGCGTGTCCAGGTTGGCGTAGAGCGGGTGCTGGACGACCTTGTCGCGGGCCTCGCTGACGGCCTTCTCCAGCTGCTCGATGCCGGGGTGGGTCTGACCCCAGTCGTAACGTGACATGTCCTGATCTCCTAGCGATCGGCCCAGAGGGTCGGGCAGTAGTCGGGGTCGGCGTAATCGGGGTGGCCGGCGGGCGTCCGGCGTACCAGGACGTCGTGGTTGTAGGCCGCCAAGGTGCCGTCGGACAGCGGGAACTCGCGGTAGCGGTTGTCCCCGTCCTGCAGGTGCAGCGAGATCGCCCGGCGCGGACGGTCGCTGACGTTGGCACCGCTGCCGTGGTACGTGCGGCAGTGGTGGAAGTTCATGTGGCCGCGCGGGATGGTGACCGGGATCCTGGTCACCTCGGCGTCGTTGTACGCCGCGTTCTCGGCCAGCATCTGGTCGAGCTGGGACCGGTCCCGCTCGGCGAAATGCCGTACGACGGTGTCGTCGGAGCCGATCTCCTGCCAGCGGTGACTGCCGTCGACCATCGTGATCGTGCCCATGTCCGGCGGGCAGTCGTGGAACGGAATGAACGCGGTCAGCATCCGGTCCGACGCCGACGACGACCAGTAGTGCTTGTCGAAGTGCCAGGGCACGATGTTCGACGGTTCGCCGGAGATCGGCGGCTTGTAGATCAACGTGGACTGGAAGATCCGGATCTCGTCGGTCTGCGCGAGCCGGGCCGCGACCGCGCCGATCAAGGGCTTGCGGAGGATCTTCGCCAGGCCGTCGTGTTCGTAGTGCACGTAGTCGTTGTGCCGCTGTACGTCGCCCTTGGACGGGTCCCAGTACGCGAGCTTCGGCGGTGCCGTCGGCAACGTTCGGTCGCGTTCGCCGGCGTAGTAGCGCTCGCTGGCGTTGACGAGCTCTTCGGTCTCGTCGTCGGTGAGGAGCTTCTTGGACAGGTACCAGCCGTGCTGGTTGTAGAAGGCAACGTCCTCGTCGCTCGGGAGGAGCTGGATCTCTTCTTCCGACAGCTTGAAGGTCCTGTGCCTTCTGATGACCTCGCTTCGCTCTGTCATGAGGCTCCCGCCAGCTCGCGTTCCTTCGCCTCGTAGAGGGCCTTGATGTTGCCGCTGCCGAACGTCATCGCGCCGCGCCGCTCGATGATCTCCAGGAACAGCGTCCGCCGGACGTGCATCGACTCGGTGAAGATCTGCAGCAGCTGTCCCCAGTGGTCCCGGTCGACCAGGATGCCGAGCTTCTCCAGGTCCTCGATCGGCGTCTCGACCTCACCGACCCGGCCGGTCAGCGCCCGGTAGTACGTGGACGGCGTGCCGAGGAAGTTCACGCCGCGGCTCGCCAGCGTGCTGACCGCCTCGACGATGTTGCTGGTGCGCAAGGCGATGTGCTGTACACCGGCGCCCGCGTGCCAGCTGAGGAAGTCGTTGATCTGGCCGGGCCGGCGGTTCGGGTCCGGCTCGATCAGGGTGAACGTGACGTGCTTCGACGGACTCTGCACGACCTTCGAGTCCATCCCCTGGCCCGCGACCTCGATGTACTCCTCGAAGATCCGGGCGAAACCGAACACGTCCTCGTAGAACTTCGCGATCGGCTCGAGCTCACCGGACGGGACACAGATCGCCAGGTGGTCGATCTCGCTGAACAGCTTCTCGTCCGGTCCGGCGCTGGGCACGCTGACGTGCATCCGGCCAGGCAGGAACTCGTGCCGCGGTCCGTGCCGTTCGACCAACCGGTGGATCACGTCCCCGAACCCGGCCACCTCGGCGATGACCACCGTCGTCTCGTCGACGTGGTAGGTCTGCGGACCGGCCATCGGTTGGGCGCCTCGGGCAACCAGTTCGTCGTACGCCGCAGTCGCGTCGTCGACCTCGAGTCCGACGATCGCGACCCCGTCACCGTGGCGCTGCACATACTCGGCCGCCGGATGGCCGGCGGCGAGGCCGGACGTCAGCACGATCTGTACCGCGTCCTCGCGCAGCAGCAGCGATCGCTGGTCCGGCAGGCCGGTCTCCGGACCACCTTGACCGTGTATCTGCAGGCCGAACGCGTGTCCCAGGTAGAACGCCGCCTGCCGAGCGTCGCCCACGTACAGTTCCACGTGGTCGATCCCGAAGATCTCCATTTAGCCTTTCTCCTCACTGTTGATCGCTCTCCGCTCCGGCGTACTGGCGGCGCCGAGGAGCAGGCTGACGTTCTGGCCGCCGAACCCGAACGAGTTCGACAGCGCGTACTCGAGCCGGACTTCACGTGGTTCCTTGCGGACGTGGTCCAGCGGGCAGGCCGGATCCGGATCGTCCAGGTGATACGTCGGTGGCACCAGTCCGGTCGTGATCGCACCCGCGGCGGCCGCGGCCTCGACGACACCGGAGGTGCCGAGCATGTGACCGGTCAGTGCTTTGGTCGAGCTGACCGCCGGATGGTGATCGCCGAACGCTCGTCCGATCGCGACCGACTCGGCGACGTCCCCGAGCTTGGTGCTGGTGCCGTGGGCGTTGACGTAGCCGACTTGTTCCGGGCGGATTCCACCGCTCGCCAGCGCTCGCCGCATGCACTCGGCGGCGCCGGTGCCGTCGGGCCTCGGAGCCGTTGGGTGATGGGCGTCCGAGTTGACCCCGTAGCCGGCGACGTCCGCGTATCCGCCGGCTCCTCGCGCTGACGCGTGCGCGGTGCTCTCCAGGACGAGGAGCGCGGCGCCTTCACTCAGTACGAAGCCGTTGCGGCGCAGGTCGAACGGACGGCTCGCCTCCGCGGGGTCCTCCCAGCCTCGGGCCAGGGCTCGCGCATTGGCGAACGTCTCGGCGAACGTCGGGAACAGAGGTGCCTCACTCGCGCCGCACAGCACGACATCGACCTCACCCGATCGAATCAGCCGGGCCGCGTCGGCGATCGCCTGAGCTCCGGAGGCGCACGCCGTACCGACTGCCGAGGTGTAGCCGCGGAGGCCGAACCGGATCGCGACGCGGGCCGCCGGCATGTTGGGCAGGATGCCGGTCAGCAGGTACGGGCTGACGGCGGCGCGGCCGCGTTCGGCGCGAGCGAGCACCTGTTGCTCGAGGGTCGCCATGCCACCGACGCCACCGATGATCACCCCGATGCGGTCGGGGTCGACGTTCTCTCCAACCCGCAGTCCGGCATCTGCCAGTGCATCCTCGGCAGCGAGCTGAGCGAGGATCACGGTGCGGTCCATCACCTTGCCGTCGGGACCACTCGCGATCTTGCCCGCGTCGAACGGCGGCAGTACGCCGGCGAGCTCGATGGAGCCGGCGATCGGGTGATCGGCGGGCGGCTTCACGATGCCGGATCGCCCATGCAGCAAGGCGCCGTACACGTCGCCGATCCCGCGCCCGACCGGGGTGATCAGCCCCATTCCGGTGATCGTCACGGCGTTCACGAGCGAGCCTCGCGAAGGGCGACCTTGCGGACCTTGCCGGTCACGGTGACGGGTACGTCCGCTTCCCCGACCACGGTGACCTTGCGGATGATCGCGGCGACCTCCTCGCCGACGGCCTCCTTCACCTTGGTGGTGCGGTCCACGTCGTCCGCGTCCGCTGACAGCTCGAGCAGTACGTCGGCGACGTACTTGCCGTTGTCCTGCACGATGATCACTGTGCAGTCGGCGACCTCGGCGAGGGCGGCGAGGATGCGTTCCTCGGACATCGAGGTGAAGAGCTGCGGGCCTTCGAATCCGGCGACCGCGTCCGGGACCCGGTCGAGGTGGAAGTAGTGGCCGGTGTCGTCGCGGTAGACCAGGTCGCCGGTGAGGAACCAGCCGTTCAGGCGGAAGCGGTACGTGTTGACCGAGTCGTTCCAGTAGCCGGGTGACACCGACGGCGAGCGGAAGCCGAGCAGGCCGACCTTGCCGGGCGGGAGTTCGTCACCGGCCGAGCTGAGAACCGCGGCCTCGGCGAACCCGTACGGCTTGCCGATGCAGCGCCCGTAGTGGTCACTGTCGATCGTGTGCGTGACGTGGAACCCGTTGTGTCCCATCTCGCTGGAGCCGAGGCCGTCGACGAAGTGGCTGCCCTTGACCGTACGACGACCCTCGCGCGTGACCGTCTCCCGGGTGCCGACGGCAACGAGTTTGCGAATGTGTGGCTCGTGCGCGCAATCCCCGGTGTTGAACCACATCCGGACCGAGTCGAGGTCGTGCTTGCTCAGATCGGCACGGGCCAGACCGGCCCACGTGACCGCGAATCCGTAGACGGCGCGGGGTTTCCACGTCTCGATGTGATGCAGGACGGTCGGCGCGTCCTGGCTGGAGAGCAGCAGCATCTCCGCGCGGTTGCCGAGGACCTGGTTGACCATCAGGATCGTCGCGGTGTGCGGGATCGGGAGGGCGTTGAGGATTCTGTCCGTGCCTTGCGCTTGCGGCATGGTCAGGAGGTGTTTCAGCGCGGCGTACAAGGTGGTGTGCGTGTGCAGAACAGCCTTGGGTACGCCGGTTGTGCCGCTGGTGTGGGTGATCACGATGGGATCGTCGCGGTGGTGGCGGTAGTGCTCCGGCGCCTTCGCGGGATCGCCGGTGCCGAGGTCTCTTGGTTCGGCGAGGACGTCGGTCTGCAGGAGCGGCCGGTGGGTGGCGTCGGCGAGGACCGCTGTGACACGCAGGCGCTTGATGTACTCGTCCGCGATGGCGGGTGCCATCTTGCCGTTGAGCAAGGCGGGGATCGCGCCGATCCGGGTGAGGGCGAGGAAGCTGAGGACGATGTCCTGCGCCTCGGTGGCCCAGATCGCGACCACGTCGCGTCGGCCGATGCCGCGTTCGGCGAGCCACGCCGTACGGGCTTGGACGCGGTGGTCCAGTTCGCCGAGGGTCAGCGGGTGTTCGGCGGGGTGGTGGTCGACGGGTGTGTCGAAGGTCAGGCCGGGGCCGTCCGGGTCGGCGCCGAGGGCGATCACCCGGGCGAGGACGTTGCCGGCGCCGATCGCCGCGTCTTGGGCCAACTGGGCTCTCAAGCTCTTCATGTCGGGTCTCCCCCACTCACGATCACGGCGGACGCCTGGTCGGCACCCACCTGCACGATCAGCACCTGGTCGGCGTCCCCGTCACCGATCAGCAACGCGGCCTCGTCGAGCCCGCCGTCCGTCACACACACCACCGGGCCACGCAGGTCCCACCTGGCCGCGATCCACCCGGCCACACTGTTGGGCACCGACTGAAAGAAGAACAGCGGTCCGATCCGCTTGCCCTCAGCAACTAACTGCTCGACGTGCCGAGCGCTGACCCGGTCGCCGCCACTCACCAGCACGACGCCGGTCCGCTGTGACCTGGTCGGCAGCTGACCAAGACATCGATTCGCCACCACCACGGCCATCGGGTTGAAGGCCGACAACACGAACCCCGGCACTCCCGGCGGCTCGCCGTCATCCCCCGCCTCCGGCCACCACGCCTCGGCCAGCACCACCAACTCATGAACTTCCAGCAGCCCGGTCATCCCGCCCGCACCACCAGCGCGGAATTGGCTCCCCCGAACGCCGAGTTCACCGACATCCCGTACGGCGAACCCGCCGGCCGCGGCACCTCCAGAATCAGATCCACCCCACACGCGGGATCCACGTCCAGATAGCCGGCGTTCACCGGCAACTTCCCCTCCCGCAAGGCCTGCACCAGCACCACAAACTCCACCAACCCAGAAGCCTCCAAAGCGTGCCCATGCAGGCTCTTCGTCGAACTCACAGCCGGCCTGAAGACCTGGTTGAGGGCGGCGGCCTCGGCGGCGTCGCTGAAGACTGTGCCGGTGGCGTTGGCATTGAGGTAGCCGACCTCTTCGGGGACGACGTCGGCTTTGGACAGGGCTGCTTGGATTGCGGCGGCCAAGCCTCGGCCGTCCGGGGCTGGTTGGCACGGGTGGTACGCGTCGCCTGCTCGGGCCCAGCCCACCAGCTCGGCCAGGCCTTCGCCTGCTTCGAGGACCACCGCGGCGACCCCGTCACCAAGAAGCGTTCCTCGGCGGTGGAGGCTGAAAGGGCGGACGGCTCCGTCGGTGGACAGCGCTCGGCCGGCGTCGAAGAGGGCGTGTTGGTGGGGCTCGACCAGGTAGGCCGCGGCTACGACGATGCGGTCGGCTCGGCCGGTGCGGATCAGGGTCGCGGCGTCGGCGAGCGCCGTACTGGCTGACACGCAGGCGCTCGTGTACACGCGGCGTTGGCCGAAGTCGCGGGCCGGGGCCGTGTGAAGTGCGAGCAGGAGCGGCGTCGTACGACGATCGACGCCGGCCTGTGCGCACGCGGTGGTGATCGCCAGGTCCAGTTCTTCGTCCAGCGTGCCGGTTTCGGCGGCCGTCGCGGCGTGGTGCACGCGGCGCGCGCTGGTGTCGAAGCGGGTGATCTCGGTGAAGGCCGGCGTACTGGTGAGCTGCGCCTCCGGGCCGCGGCCGAGCGCAGTCAGGATCGAGAGGCCGGTGACGGCGACCGGTCTGGGGTCAGACATGGCTGGTCAGCACCTCGGCGATCACGCTGACGGCGTCGTCGACGGTGGTCATGCGCGTCAGCTGGTCGTCGTCGAGCTCGACGCCGTACCGCTGCTCGACCTGATGGACCAGCCAGGCCAGTTCCATCGAGTCGAGCCGCTCGGCACCGGGTGGTCGCTCGCCGAGGCCGGTCAGCCAGCTGAGGATCTCGGCCCGCCCGGGCGGGGGTGGGGTCGAGTTCATCAGACCTGCTGGGCTGCCCGGCCGGCCACCTCGGTGGTGAACTCGCCGACCGTCATCAGCGCGAGCTGCTCGGACTCGTCGTCGGAGAACCGCACTCCGAAGCGGTCCTCGACCCGCACCGACAGATCCGCGAGCGCGAGCGACTCCAGGTCCACGCCGGCCGGGCCGAGCGTGGTGTCGTCGTCGATGCCCTCGGTGTCGTAGTTCATGTCCTGCAGTTGCGCGATCACGAAAGCGCGTACGTCGTCCTTCATCGGGATACCTTCTTTCCGTGGGAGATTCCGTACATGTCTGGATGGCGCCCGCCGGCGCCGAGCCACGAACCGCGGCCCACAACCTGCTGCTGCTTCTCGCCGGCACGCTGATCCCCGCACCGGCCCTGCACCACGACGCCGACGGTCGTCCGCACATCCCCGGGCTCGCGGTGAGCATCAGCCATACCCACCACCTGATCGCCGTCGCAGCGTCGTACGACGGTCCCCTTGGCGTGGACGTCGAGGAGGTGTACCCGCGTGAGGTCCGCGGCCTGGCAGACCGCTGGTTCGACCCGGCCGAGCTGGAGTGGATGGCTGCCCAACCGGACGAGCTGGCCGCTTTCCTCCATCTCTGGACCGCGAAGGAAGCAGTCGGCAAAGCGCTCGGCCAAGGCCTCAGAAACTCCGGCCTCCGCCGGGCGATGCCGCTTCCCAGCTCCCCCGCCGAAAGCCAGGCGCTCCGCGCCGCCTTGGTCCCCGACCACGCCGGGCTCGCGGTGCTGCATGTGCCTGTCGAGCTTGGGGTGGTGGCGGTGGCGTTGTCCCCGGGAGTCGGGGAGGTTGTTTTGAGCCTGCATCACGAGGCTGCTTTGCGGAGGGTGGGGAGGTCTCGGACGAGTTTCCCGGTGGTGGTTCGGGGCAACTGAGCCAGGAGGTGCAGGGTTCGGGGGCGTTTGTAGGGGGCGAGGAGTTGGGCTAGGTCGATTTCGAGTTCGGAGGCCGTGCGGGGCGTGTTGAGCTGCAGGTAGGCGGTGATCGCGCCGTCGAAGACGACGACCGCGGAGTCCACGCCGCGCAGGGACGCCAGCGTGGCTTCGACCTCGGTGAGGTCGACCTTGAGCCCGCCGATGGAGACCTGCGAATCGAGCCGGCCCTTGATGCTGACCAGTCCGGTGTCCGGGTCGACGACGCCGGCATCGCGGGTGTGCAGCCACCCGGTGGACCAGCGGGTCGGGTCGGACAGCCCCAGGTACGGCGATTCCGGGCGACCGATCTGCAGTTCGCCGTCGACCTCGCGGACCTCGATGCCGGGTGCGGGCCGGATCGCCGGCCGGTGTTCGCAGTACAGGTCCGTCCCGATCACCCCGACCTCGGTCATCCCGTACATGTTCCCGAGCGGTACGCCGTACTTCGCCTCGAAGGACTGCCAGACCGCGGCCGACACCAGCTCACCGCCGGTCGTCATCCGCTTGAACTGCGGCAACCGCGGCGGATCCTGTACGGACGCGAGCAGCCCGATGTGGAACGGCACCCCGAGCACCGTCGCCGGAGTCGTGGCTGACCCGATCGCCTGGACGATCGCATCCCCCGTCAGCCGGGCCGGCGGAACCAGCTCGATGCCCGCATGCAGTCCGTAGAGCAGACCTCCGACCAATCCGAGCACATGCACCATCGACGGCAGCAGGATCAGCCGCTCACCACGCTCCGGTACGCCGTCGATCTGCGTGTACCGCAGTACCTCCTCGACCAGATCCTCCGCGGTCCGGCCGATCACCTTCGACGGTCCGGTCGATCCGGAACTCAGCTGTACGACGGCATGCGTCGTACCGGCCGGATGACCGGAGTAGCTGGCCAGGTCGGTCTCGACCTCGACGAACGTCCTCAGCCCGGCCGGCACCGGGCGCGCGGGTGACACGACCACCTGCGGAACCAGCCGCTCGATCGCCCGGCGGACCTCGTAGTCGGTCAACCGGTGATCCAGCAGGATCGCCTGCCCGCCGCTGCGCCAGATCGCCAGCAAATGCGTCACAAAAGCCATCGACGGCGGCAGTCGCAAGGCCACCGCACCACCTGGCCTAAAACCGGACCGCGCCAGATCGGATTGGCGATCCCGGACCAATCGGCGTAACTTCTCTCGCTCGACCGGTTCAGGCAATCGAAAGCAAATGTCCGCGGCCGGGCCGGCCAGCAGGACCTCGTCGACCCACTCAGCTCCCTGGGTGGTTCCGGGCACCACAACGGCACCGTCCATGGTCATCCGAGCTCCAAAGTTCGTTGCACACAAAGGATTCGAAGACCAGAACCTCCACCAAGGCCTGGCGATGACGCGACGATACGACACGATCACACAAACGCGCTACAAACCAGCAGTAATGAGGCCATTACCCCCAGCAATCATCCTGCAATCAGCTATAACCACCCCTGAACCACACCCACGGAAAGCCATCTACAGGTTAGTAATTGGTATACATATCCGACCCACCAAAGGTTTCCCCTCAGAAACCCTCGCCCCAAAAGACCCGCCTCCGAAAACTTTCCGGGCGACACGCCAACCGGACGTGTGCCACTCAGTAAGTGGGCGGCGCCCTGCCGGTCGGGTTGGTGAGTGCCGCAGGTCCGCTTCTCGCGCCGATGTCCGTTGCCAGGTGCGCCCGCCGAGTGGCAGCCGCCGCCGGAGGCGGTGTCCTTTTGGCGGCGGTAGGCGGTGTCCTTGGTTAGGCGGGGGCGCCTAGGGCCGTCAAGGCGGTGGCTACGCGGCCGTGGGCGGCTTCCAGGGCGGCTCGGGCGGCGGGGATGGGGGTGCCGGTGAGGAGGTGGACCAGGGCCGGCTTGAGCTCGCCGTCGGCCTCGGCCAGGGCGGCCTCGCAGGCGTCGGCGTCGGCGCCGGTGGCCTCGGCCAGGATCCGGAGCATCCGGCCGCGGAGCTTCTTGTTGGTGGCGACCAGGTCGACCATCAGGTTCGACCACGTGCGGCCGAGCTTGATCATCAGCGTGGTGGAGAACGCGTTCAGGATCAGCTTCTGCGCGGTGCCGGCCTTCAGCCGCGTCGACCCGGCGATCACCTCAGGACCGGTGTCCGCGGCGATCACGATGTCGGCCAGCGGAGCCAGCGGGGCGGACGGGTTCGACGTGACCAGCACAGTGGTCGCTCCGGCCGCGCGAGCGGCCTTCAGTGCCCCGGCGACGTACGGCGTACTCCCGGAAGCCGCCAGGCCGATCACGAGGTCCTGACCGGTGACAGCGACCGCGTCGGCGGCGCCGCCCTCCTCGGAGTCCTCGACGTTCTCGACCGCGCGGAGCAGCGCCTCCGTGCCACCGGCGTGGTGGGCGACCACCAGCCCGTCCGGCACGTGAAACGTGGGCAGCAGCTCCGCGGCATCCAGCACCGCCAGCCGGCCCGACGTCCCGGCGCCGAAGTAATGCACCCGGCCACCGCCGCGGATCGCCGCTACACCGGCATCCACGGCGCGGGCCAGCTCGGGGATGACGACCTCGACGGCACCGGCGACCCGGGCGTCCTCGGCGTTCACCATCCGGAGGATCTCACTCGTGCCCACCGCATCGATGGCGAGCGTCCTGGGGTTGCGCTGCTCCGTCGGCGTGGTCACAGGTCCGATGTTAGTTTCCTACTGAAGGATTTTCAATTCTGTTCATCGTTGACAGAGAAAGGGGAGGGGGAGGGGTGACCTCACTCCGAGCCCTTGAGCCGGTGACCACGGACCGCGCTGGCGGTCTCCTCGAGCGCCTTGCGGGCGTCCGGAAGCACCTGCTGGGCCACTCCGATGAACAGGCAGTCGATCACCGTCAGCTGCGCGATCCGCGAAGCCATCGCACCGGACCGGTACGTCGTCTCCCGCGCGGCCGTGGTCAGCACCAGATCGGCCATCTTGGCCAGTGGCGAGCGCGGGAAGTTTGTCACCGCGACCGTGGTGGCGCCGTGCTTGGCCGCCTCCTCGAGGGCCTCGACGACCTCGACCGTCGTACCGGTGTGGGAGATACCGATCGCCACATCGCCCTCACCGAGCAGAGCGGCACTGGTCAGCGCGATGTGCACGTCCGACCAGGCGAACGCCACCCGGCGGATCCGGTGCAGCTTCTGCTGCAGGTCCAACGCGACGAAGGCGCTCGCGGCGAACCCGTAGAGGTCCACCCGGGGAGCATTGACGACCGCGTCGACCACCTTGGCCAGCGCGTCGACGTCGACCTGCTGCGCGGTCTCGCGGACCGCCCGTTCGTCGGCGAAGGCAACCTTGTTGACCACATCGGCCAGTGAGTCGCCGGGCTCGATGTCACCGCCCACCTCCGGCCGGATACTCTCCTGCGCCGACTGGGCCGCCAACTGCAGGCGGAGCTGCGGATAGCCGGGGACGCCGATCTGCTTGCAGAACCGGATGACCGTGGTCTCCGAGGTGGACGCCACCTCGGCCAGTTCGGAGATCGTCATCGCCGCCACTCCGCCCGGGTCCGCGAGGACCGCGTTCGCCACCCGCTGCTCGGCCGGCGCCAGCGCGGGCATCACCGCGCGGACCCGGACCAGCAGCGGCCCCGTGGGTTCTGGAGAGGAAACAGAGTTCATGACAGCACGGTACGGCGCCTATCCACGAGATGGGGTCACCGACGCGAAAGTCTCCAACCTGTTGCGGTAAATGATTCAGGCGTGCGTTCTCCATCGAGAAGAACACCATCATCCGTCGTGATCTTCACACCATCGAGGTAGACACCGCGGCCTTGATACAGCGGATCCGTGGTGTATCGCCATCTGAGCGTGTGATCGCCGGCCCCGAGGTCGGCGCTCACCTGGTGCCAGTGCCGGTCGCCGGATCCGCTGATCGACCCGTCGGTGTCGATCACGGAGCCGCGATCCCGCACGGTGAACGGCACCTTCGTCCAGGTCGTCCCGTCCGCGGAACTCTCCAGGTACAGCAGGTCCGAGTCCTCGGTGTCGACGAACAAATCAAACGCCAGTTTCGCCCCACCGGCGGGTACGGCGACCTGCGTCGACAGGGTCGTGGTCGCGTTGTCCGTCGTACCGGAGAACCAGGCGTCCTTGCCGTGGCGCGGACCGACGCCGAGCGACAGCGCGAGCCCCTGGACGACGGCCCGGCGGGCCGGGTTGTTGCTGCCCCAGTTGCGGCTCGGGTGCACCCGGTTGGTCAGCAGGATCGCGAACGAGCGGGAGTCGAAGTCGATCACGATCGACGTGCCGGTGTAACCGGTGTGGCCGGCCGTGCGCGGACCGGACAGGCCACCCATGTACCAACGCTGGTTCAGCTCGAAGCCTAGACCGTGGTCGTTACCCGGGAAGGCCTGGTTGAAGTTGGTGATCATCGCGGTCACCGAGGATTCCTTGAGGATCCGGGCACCGCCGTAGCTGCCGCCGTTCAGGAAGGTCTGGGCCAGCACCGCCAGGTCGTCCGCGGTGCTGAAGACGCCGGCATGTCCGGCGACTCCATCCAGTGACCAGGCGTTCTCGTCGTGCACCGAGCCCCACACCATGCCGCGTGGCGGCGAGGACTGGAACTCGGTCGCCGCGATCCGCGGCTTCTTCTTCGGGTCGGGGTTGTAGCCGGTGTCGCGCATCCGCAGCGGTTTCGTGATGCCGTCGGCGACCAGCTTGTCGAGCGTCTTGCCGGTCACCCGGTGCGCGACCTCGCCGAGGGAGATCAGGTTCAGGTCGCTGTACAGGTAGGTGCTGCCGGGCGGGTTCAGCAGCTTCGCGGTGAGCGCCAGCTGCAGCCGTTCCTCCGGCGTCTTGCCGGTGCTCCACAGCGGCAGCCAGGCCGGGAACCCGGTGGTGTGGGTGAGCGCCTGCCGGACCGTGATCGCCTCTTTGCCGTTCGCCGCGAACTCCGGCACGTAGGTGGCGATCGGTGTGTCCAGGCCGACCTTGCCCTTCTCGACCAGCTGCAGCACCACGATCGAGGTGAACAGCTTCGACACCGACGCCAGGTCGAAGATCGTGTCGGTGCGCATCGGGATCTGCTCGGCGGCGGGCAGCTCGGTCCCGTTCCCGTCGGCGTACTTGAGGGCCAGACCGGTCGCCGTCCGGGTGACGATCTTCCCGTCGTGACCGAGCAGCGTGACGGCGCCGGCGTACAGGGGTTTCGCCGTACCGGCGGGACGGGTCCAGGCGTCCACCTGGGCCAGCGCCGCGTCGATCGGTGCCGGGTCGAGACCGGCCTTGACGGGGGTCGTGTCACGCAAGAGCGTGCCCTTCGGTGCGTACCCGGCGTACGGGCGGTCGAACCGGCCAGAGTTGTTGCCCTGAGCAACTGCAGGACTTGCCATCGTCACCATCACCGCAGAGGCTATCGTGAGCGCGGCGAGTCGTTTCACCGGTGTGCTCCCTTGTAGAGAAGGTACTTCGCGCGGCGGGCCGTCCACGCATCGGTCTCGGACTTCCAGGCCGCCACGATCTCCTCGGCGGTCGCGTCCGCGGTCAGCATGGTGCGGAAACGGTCCGACCCGGTGAGCAGGTCGATCCACCGGCCGGGCGGGTTCTCGGCGCGCCAGGCGAACTCCGGGTACAGCTTGCGGGCCTCGACGATCATGTGCGTCGCCGCGGTGATCGCCTCGACCTTGTGCGGATCGGTGATCTGCACCTGGACGCCGCCGCAGAGCACGTTCGCGTTCTTGCTGATGCTCGGCGTGAAGTACGCCTCCCGGAACGCGACGCCCGGGATCTTCTTCGTCTGCAGCGCCTGCGCCCACTTGTAGTCGACGTACGGCGCCCCGATCAGCTCGAACGGCCGCGTCGTACCGCGACCCTCGGACATGTTGGTCGCCTCGAACAGGCACAGCCCCGGATACAGCAGCGCGGTGTCGGGCGTCGGCATGTTCGGGCTCGGCATCACCCAGGTCAGACCGGTGTCGTCGTACAGCTGGTCGCGCTTCCAGTTCTGCACCTGGATGACCTTGAGCTCCGTCAGCCGCGGGCCACCGGAGTCGAGCGGCAGGTACTCGGCGTTGAACAGCCGGGCCAGCTCACCCACGGTCATGCCGTGCTGCTGGATGATCTCCTCCTTGCCGACCCCGGAGGTGTAACCGGCCTTCAGCATCGGGCCCCGCGCGTACCCGCCGACCGGGTTCGGACGGTCGAGTACGACGAAGCGCGCGCCGGTGCGGACCGCGGCCAGCATCGCCTCGTACATCGTCCAGATGTAGGTGTAGAACCGCGCACCGACGTCCTGGATGTCGAAGACGACGGTCTCGACGCCGGACTTGGTGTAGAGGTCGGCCAACTTCGTCGCGGTGGCGCCGTACGCGTCGTAGACCATGATTCCGGTGCGCGGATCGACGTGGTCGCCTTCGGAACCGCCGGCCTGGGCGCTGCCGCGGAAGCCGTGCTCGGGTCCGAAGACCGCGACCACGTTGACCTTCCCGGACGCGTGCATGGTGTCGACGATGTGGTTCAGGTCGGGCAGGATCCCGGTCGGGTTGCTGATCACGCCGACCTTCTGACCGGCCAGCGCCCGCCAGTCGTCGGCGGCCAGCGCCATCGCGCCGGTCATCACCTTGCCGTGGGACGGGCTTGCTTGGGCGGTCTGGAGGTCGACCAGCGGGGCGGCGGCGAGCACACCGGCACCCGCGAGCAAACTGCGGCGCTTCATCAGATCTCTCCTCGTTGCAGGCGTCAGAGGTGGAAGGACAGGTCGGCGACCACGGGACGATGGTCGCTGGCGGCAAGCTCCGCAGGTACGGCGGCCTGCCGGACCCGCAGGCCCGTGCCGACGGCGACGACGTCGATCCGTTTGACCGGGTCGACCGCCGGATACGTGTTCGGACCGCCGGAAGTGGAGCCGGCAACGGTCCAGGCATCGGTGAGCCGGGTCCACAGCCCGGCGAGCTCCGGGGCGGCCGGGTCGGCGTTGAAGTCGCCGACCAGGATCTGCAGATCCTTGCGCCGGTCCTGGGCCAGGATCTTCGTCGTGTCGCCGACCTGGAGCGCCCGGACCGACGGGTCCGCGCGGTAGTCCAGGTGCGTGCAGTACACGTGCACCCGGCGGCCGCGGACGTCGATCTCGGCCTCGAGGAACCCCGGCGCGAGTGCGGGCACCGGGTTCGGGTCCTGGGTGGACAGCCGGGTGATCGGATGGTTCTCGGTCCGGACCAGCGGGAACCGGGACAGTACGCCGACGCCGTACTGCCGGCGCGGTTGCCCGGCCGACGGCGGGTCGAGATCGTAGATCGGCGCGAACCCGGCGTACATCCCGAGTTTCGCGGCCAGCTCCGCGATGGTGTCGCGCCACTGGCTGCGGGCGTCCCAGTGGACGTCGACCTCCTGCAGCCCGATCACGTCGGCATCCAGGGCCTTCAGAGCCTGCGCGGTCCGGTCCAGATCGAAGACGTTGTCCTCGCCGGCACCGGCATGAATGTTGTACGAGGCAACAGTCAGCCGGGTCTGCCGTGGGTCGAAGGTGAGCCCGTGCCCCAACGGGTGCAGGGTCTCCGACGGATCGGGGTGCGCGGGGATCGCCACCGGCAGCTTGCCGGCCGGCGCGATCTCGCCGTACAGCACCTTGGCGAGCGCCGCCATCGACACGGCCGCGGTGCCGTACGTGGCCAGCGTGGTCTGCGCCGACGCGAAGTACGCGACGTCGTACGGATCGCGGACGGCGACCACGATCACCGGACGGCCGGTCGCGAGCAGGCCGTTGACGAGCTTCTGTTGCTTGGCCTGCTTGTCGGTGACCTCGGTGTCCCAGGCCTTGTTCGTCAGGACGACGGTCAGATCAGCGTCCCCGGCCGCCGCCAGAGCGTCGTCGATCTTCGCGTCGGTCGGCGTCGTACCGGTGTCCTTGACCACCGCGGTCGCGCCCCGGTCCTGCAACGCCGTACCGAGACCGGCCGGGCTGTACCCGGCGACCAGGATCTTTCGCGGGGCCGGGGACAACGGCAGCAGTCCGGCGTCGTTCTTCAGCAGGGTCGTACTGAGGTCGGCGATGCGCTGGGCATCGGCGTAGTTCGCCGCCGTGCCGACGACCTTGGCGACGCGGGTCAGGTCGACGTACGGGTGGTCGACGATGCCGGTCGCGAGCTTCAGCTTCAGGATTCGCTCGACGCTCTGATCGATCCGGGCCTCGCTGATCCGGCCGCCGCGGACCGCGGACAGCACCGAGTTGTAGGCCAGCCCGGGGTCGACGGGCATCAGGAGCTGGTCGACGCCGGCCTCGATCGCCCGGAGCGGGATCTCGGCGTCGCCGTACTTGTCCCGGACGCCCTTCATCCCCAGGGAATCGGTGATCACGACTCCGTCGAAGCGCAGCTGCTCGCGCAGGATCCCGGTCAGGATCGGCCGGCTCAGTGTCGCCGGATCACCGGACGGGTCGAGCGCAGGGACCACGATGTGCGCGGTCATGATCGAGTCGATGCCGGCCCGGATCGCGGCCTCGAACGGCGGCCGGTCGATCCGCGTCCACTCCTCCAGGGAGTGATCGATCACCGGGATGCCGGTATGGCTGTCGGTCGCGGTGTCGCCGTGCCCGGGGAAGTGCTTGGCGGTCGAGACGATCCGCCCGTCCCGCTGGTACCCCTTGACCTGCGCCGCGGTCAGCTCCGCGACCAGAGCGGGATCGGACGAGAACGAGCGGACGCCGATCACCGGGTTCAGCGGGTTGACGTTGACGTCGGCTACCGGCGCGAAATCGGTGGTGACCCCGACGGCCTTCAGTTCCCGGCCGCCGAGCCCTGCCGCCAGCCGGGCGTACTGCGCCGACCGGGTCGCGCCGAGCGCCATCGCGCCGGGGAACTGGGTCGCGGGTGGGCCGACCCGGAACACGACGCCGTACTCCTGGTCGGTGCTGATCTGCAGCGGGATCCCACTGTCGGTCAGCGACGCGCTCTGGAGGCCGTTGGACAGCCGGGCGATCTGCTGGGGGTCCTTCACCGAGTCGGTCCAGGCGAAGTAGATCACCCCGCCGAGGTGGAACTTGCGCACCACGTCGGCCGGCGTCGCGACGCCGTACAGGCTGGTGTTGCGCGCGTCGGCCGTGTCCGCCGTCGGCCCGTAGGCGTAGCAGACGAACAGCTGGCCGACCTTCTGCTCCAGCGACATCCGGCGCAGGGTCTCGCGGACCCAGCGGTCGGTGCCGGCGTGGGCGGTCGTCGTCCCGGCGATCGAGGTACCAGCAACAGAACCGGCAACGGCGGCCGCCGCGAGTCCGAGGGATTGGCGTCGGGTGAGTCGAAGGGGCAGCGGGGCAGGCATGGGCGGATCCCCCATCAGTAATTGAATTACAGGCACTCCCCCGCCACCCGAAAGTTACCCACCACGCCCACGGTGGGTCAAGGGCCAACTACACCGAGATGTCGACCGAGGGACGCAGGACCGCGGCCGCGGCGAGAGCTTCGTGAGTCGGGTTGTCCAGGAAAGCTTTGACCAGGGTCGGGTCGGCCGGGTGGTCCAGGCCGGGGAGGGCAATCTGCTCGTACGCCGCCTGGAAGCGCGGGCCCCAGCGACGGGTCCCCAGGCGGGCGGTGCGGGAGCAGTTGTCGACCATGTAGGCGACGTCGCGGGCGTGCATGTACGGCAGCAGCGAGTCGACCGCCTCGATCACCGACTCGTTGACGATCTCCGACCAGGCGTGGCCGCGCTCGGCGAACTCGTCGACCTGCGCCATCATCGTCGCCACGAACAGCCCCGCGGTCAGTGGATCGATGGTGGCCGGCGCCGAGTCGCGGCGGGCACGAACCTCCGCGCCGTACGCCCACATCGGGCTTCCGCCGATCTCGGTCATCGGCCGGGACGCGAGCCGCCGGTCTGCCAGGATCACGCTGCGCAGCTCGGTGCCGTCGGCAACCTCGTCGTAGATCTCGGCGACCAGGTCCCGGGCCGGCCCGTAGGCGGTGCTGTAGGCGCGATCGAACAGGTCCTGGTCGGTGGTCGCCGCACGGACGGCGGCCAGGCCGGACTGCGAGATGGTGCGCGCGATCGGACCGGTGATCGCCTCGGTGGAACGCTCGTACGCCGTCACTGGGTCGGCCCCATCGAGGCGGAAGTGACGGTAGAGTGCCTCGACCAGCCCGTGCACCGCGCCGAGCAGGATCGCCCGCTCACCAACGATGTCGGACAGGTACTCGTCCCGCAGCGTGGTGGCGAACGTGTACGGCGATCCGAGCCCGATCGACCAGGCGAGCGCGCGATCCGTGGCACGACCGTCGGGGTCGGCGTGGACCGCGATGCTCGCGTTGATGCCGGCACCGTTGACCGTCGCGCCCTGCTGGTACAGTCGCCGGACCGAGTCGCCCATCCCCTTCGGGCAGACGGCGATCACCGGATGCCCGGCGGGGAAGTCGCTGCCGATCGCCGTCAGGTGCCCCAGCAGGAAGCCGTGCGACAGCCCGATCGCGGCTCCGGGCTTGAGTACTTCGAAGATCTTCGCGTGCTCGGCCGCCAGCGCCGCGTCGGCGATCAGCAGGATCACCAGGTCGGAGGCCGCCGCCACCTCGAGCCAGTCCCCCAGCGTGCCGTTCGCCTCGGTGAACCCGTGCTCGCGCGCATCGTCAGCCGACGAGGATCCCGGCCGCAGTCCGACCGACACGGTCACGTCGGTCCCGGCCAGCGAGTCACGCAGGTTCTGGGCTTGGGCGCTCCCCTGCGGCCCCCAGCCCAGCACACCGATCCGCCGTACGCCGTGGAACGCCTGCGGCAGCAACGGGAACAGATCCCGCCCACCACGCACGATGGTTTCGGTCCCGCCCGGCACGGTCATGGTCTCGGTCGTGAAGACCGACGAGGTGAAGGTACTCATGCCTCCAGTCAACGGGCGGTGCGGACGTTGCAGCAAGCGCAACCTCCGCACCGCCCCGTTGCAGGAGCTGAAACGCTAGGGTTCCAGGCCGACTGCCTTGAGCGGGCTGGGCCACGCCTTGAGGGCCGCGTGCAGGGTGGGGTCCTGGACGGTGGCCAGGGCCTCGGTGTGGGCGTCGGTGATGACGTCCGCGATCCGCACCGGCGTACCAAGCGAAGCCGAGCGTACGGCGGCCTCGACCATGGCGACGCTGATGACGTTGGAGTGCACCTCGGACTGCGGAACGGTCGACTCGCGGACCGCGGCGACGAACTCGACCAGCGAACCGGCGATCTGTTCGGGATCG
Source organism: Kribbella sp. NPDC020701 (assembly GCF_055562215.1). Lineage (NCBI taxonomy): Bacteria > Bacillati > Actinomycetota > Actinomycetes > Propionibacteriales > Kribbellaceae > Kribbella > Kribbella sp. NPDC020701. The sequence continues at coordinate 24,208 of NZ_JBVHFT010000003.1, forward strand.
TCGACGAGGACAGCCGGCAAGGCTTCACCGGTCGCGAGTTCCGCGACGGGCGGGTTGTCTCCGTCCCAGGTCGCCGTACCGCCTGAGGCACTCGCCCGCCAACTGCCGTTCCAGGATGTCTCCAGCCCCGGCGCGCACCAGCTGCCGGTGAAGGCGAAACGGGTGCCATCGGCGAACTGGAAGATGGCGGAAGCCGCCGCGTTGCCGTCGAACCAGCTCCAGTCGGGGTTGTACGACTCGCAGTAGACCGACACCGGCTCGGAGCCGATCAGCTTGCGGGACAGGTCGAACTGGTGAATCGCCATGTCGACCAGCAGCGGTTCGGCCATCCGCTCCCGGAATCCACTGAAATGCGGGGCTTTGAAGAACTCGCACGACAGCGACCCGATCGTGCCGAGCTCGGCGAGCTGCCGGCCGAAGGCGGCCCCGGCCCGGAAGTAGCGACGGGACTGCGAGACCATCAACAGCTTCCCGCTCACCTCCGACGCCGCGACCATCGCCAGGCACTCCCGGACCGTCTCGGCCAGCGGCTTCTCGCACAGCACGGGAAGCCCACGCAACAAGGCATCCACGCTGACCTTGGGATGCGCGACCGGCACCGTGACGTCGATGACCGCGTCAGCGCCGCCGGCGAGCTCGTCGATCGACGTCGCCACCGGGACGTCGCCGAATCCGTGCTCGTCGGCGGCCGCCCGGGCCACGTCCACGTCGAGGTCGATCAATCCGACGAGCTCGACCTCCGGATTGTCGGCGATCGTCCGAAGCCAGGCGCGGCCCATCCCGCCCGCGCCGACCTGGAGAAGGCGCAAGGGGTCAGGCATCCGCCGGCTCCTCGATCGGTCCGGTGTACCCGTGACCGTTGAAGAAGTCGCCGCTCTCGTACCGCAGCAGCGTCGGAACGGCGCGCTCCGGCCGGTCCGACATCGCCCACGCGACCCCGTTCGCGATCACCTTGCGGACATCCTTGTGGTGGTACACCGGGTAGTCCTGGTCGCCGGGTGAGAAGTAGAAGATCTTCCCGTGCCCGCGGCGGAACGTGCAGCCGGACCGGAACACCTCGCCGCCGGAGAACGACGACACGAAGATCAGTTCGTCCGGGACCGGGATGTCGAAGAACTCGCCGTACATCTCCTGCTGCTCGATCTCGATCGGGTGCGGCACGCCCTGCGCGATCGGGTGCGTCGGGTTCACCGTCCAGACCAGCTCGCGATCGCGCTCACTACGCCAGCGCAGGGTGCACGACGTACCCATCAGCTTGCCGAAGATCTTCGACCAGTGACCGGAGTGCAGCACGACCAGGCCCATACCCGACAACACGTGCTGGTACACGCGTTCGACCACCTTGTCCTCGACCTCACCGTGCGCGGCGTGACCCCACCACACCAGTACGTCGGTCTCGGCCAGCACCTCCTCGGTCAGTCCGTGCTCCGGCTCGTCGAGGGTCGTCGTACCGACCTTGGCCTCGTCGCCCAGGTTCTCGCTGATGCCGGCGGCGATGGTGCTGTGCATGCCGTCGGGGTAGATCTCGGCGACGTGCGGCTCGACCTGCTCGTGCCGGTTCTCGCCCCAGACGAGTACACGAATCGTCATAGTCAATCCTTAGAGAGTTATTTGACGGCTCCGCCGATGGCACCGGCGGCGATGTACTTCTGTGCGGCGACCAGCAGCACGATGGCCGGGATCGCCGAGAGCACCGCGGTCGCCATCACCGCGTTCCAGTTCTGCACCTGGGTGCCGAGGTACTGGTAGATCCCGAGCGTCACCGGCCGCACGCCGCCCTTGGTGGTCAGCGTCAGCGCGAACAGGAAATCGCTCCAGGAGAACAGGAAACTGAACAACCCGGCGGTGATGAGGGAGTTCTTGCTGATCGGCAGCACGATCGCGACGAACGCACGGAACAGCCCGGCACCGTCCACCCGCGCGGCCTCCACCAGCGACGGCGGCAGCGACATCATGAACGAGCGCAGGATCAGGATCGCGAACGGGATGCCGCTACTGCAGTTCGCCACGATCAGGCCCGGGATCGAGTTCAGCAGACCGATGCGTTCGTACGCCGTGTACAGCGCGTTCGCGATCACGATGCCCGGAATCATCTGCGAGATCAGGATCGCCAGCAGCCCGACCGAGACCCAGCGCGACCGGAACTGCGAGAGCGCGTAGGCGCACGGGGTCGCGATCGCCAGGCTGAGTACGACGGTCCCGGCCGCGATGATCATGCTGGTGACGAGGTTCCCGCCCTGCTCGTCGAGGGCCCGCTTGTAGCCGCTGAACGTCGGATGCAACGGGAGGAAACCGGCGGTCAGCGTGTTCCCGGACGGCTGCAGCGAGGCGTTCAGCATCCAGTAGACCGGGAACAGCATCACGGCCAGGATCAGTACGCCGATCACGGTGTAGACCGCACGACGGACGGTGGAATCTGTCATCGTCGTACTCCTATTCGTCGATCGCGCGGCGGGTGCTGCGCAGGTAGAAGATCGCGAACAGGAACGAGATCGCGATCAGGATGTTGCTCAGGGCCGCTCCCTCGCCGAACCTGAAGTCGATGAACGACCGCTCGTACGACTGCGTCGCCAGCGTCTGGGTGGCATTGGCCGGACCGCCACCGGTCAGGCCCAGGATGATGTCCAGCACCTTGATCGTGTAGACGACACCGAGCATCAGCAGCACACTCGCGACCGCCCGCAGGTTCGGCCAGGTGATGTACCAGAACGCGCGCCGGCCCGTGGCACCGTCCAGCTGCCCGGCCTCGTAGAGCTCGTCGGGGATCTCGGCGAGACCGGAGTACAGCAGGGTCACGTTGAACGGGATGCCGATCCAGATGTTCACCCCGATCACCGCGATCAGCGCGACCGACGGCGAGTTCAGCCACGGCACCGGCTCGCTGATCAGGTGCAGCCCGGTCAAGGTCCGGTTGAGGATGCCGCTGTCCTGCTCGAGGATCGACCGCCAGGTCGCACTCGAGACGATCAACGGCAGCAACCACGGCAGCAGCAGGAGGGATCGCAGGACGCCGCTGAGCGGGAAGCGCCGGTGGAAGAACAGCGCCAGCGCCAGCCCGATGGCGAACTGGAAGATGATCGAGCCGATGGTGAACAACGCGGTGTTCACCATCGCCTGCGAGAACAGGTTGTCCGTCACGACCGCGCTGTAGTTCTTCAGCCCGACCCACGGTGCGTCGCCGGTGAAGAAGGTCCGCAGGCTGTAGTCCTGCAGGCTCATCACCAGGTTCTTCACCACGGGGTACCCGAACAGCGCGAGCATCGCCAGGGCGGCCGGCAGGACGAACAGGACCTTGGTCAGATCCTCACCCCGGTGGCGCCGGGACCTGCGTGCAGGTCCCGGCCCGGTCATCTCCGACGTGCGGGTGAGCGTCGCGTGGGCCATGAGATCAGCCGCCGGAAGCCTGCTTGAAGGCGTCCTGGGCCGAGGCCTTACCGGTCAGCGCCAGCTGGATCGCCTGGTAGATCACCTTCGCGGCGTCCGGCCACTTGTCGCCCAGCTTGCCGGTCCGCGAGCGGGCGGTCTTGACCTGCTCGGTGAAGGCCTTCATCGAGGGCACTTCCTTGACGTACTGGTCGAGCAGCGCGGTCTTGGTCGGTATGGTGAACCGGGCCTTCGCCCACGCCAACTCGTTCTCGTCCGAGTTCAGGCATTTCACGAAGTCGGCGGCCTTCTGCTGCTTGGCCTGGTCCTTGTTCAGCGGGACCGTCCAGGCCTCACCACCCAGCGGCGCGACCGGTGTCTGATCCGGCTTGTTCAGCGGGAACTTGACCACGTCCCACTTGACGTTCGGGGCCTTCTCCAGCGCCGGGATCTGCCACGGGCCGTTCACCATCATCGCGGCCTTGCCGGCCACGAACTGGTCCTTCGCGTCACCCTGGGTCCAGTTGATCACGCTCTTCGACGCCGAACCCGACTGCACCAGATCCACCCACAACTGCAGGGCTTCCGCCACCTGCGGGCTGGTCAGATCGGTCTCGTCGCCGCCGTTGGTCCACATCGCCGGCAGGAACTGCCACGAACCTTCGTACGTCGCGTTGGCGTTGAACGCGATGCCGTAGCGGCCGGGCTTGGTCAGCTTCTTCGCCGCCGCCTTCAGCTCGTCCCACGTCTTCGGCGGCTGGACGCCGGCCTCCTGCAGCATCTGGGTGTTGTAGAACAACGCGATCGTGTTCGTCACCGGCGCCAGTCCGTAGAGCTTGCCCTGGTACGACGTCGCGTCGACCATGCCCTGAATGACTCCGTCCCCGGTCAGGCCCATGTCGTTCAAGGGCGCCAGCGCGCCGGTCGCGGCGATCTGCTGTACGTCGGGGTTGTCGAGCATCAGGACGTCCGGCAGCGTCTTCGACGAGGCTTGCTGCAGCACCTTCTGGATCAAGGTGTCACCAGGCACCGTCTCCCGCTGAATGGTGATGCCGAGCTGACTCGCGCACGAATCCAGGCCCTTCTGCACCAGCGACTTGTCCGGGTCGTTGTTGTAGTAGTCCAGGATCGTGAGGCTCTTGACGGTGTCACCTGACGAGGACGACGCCGAGCCGCCGCCACCGTTGCCGCCGCAGGCGGCCAGCACGAGCGACAGCGTCGTCGCACCCGCCAGCGCAGCGGCGATCCGCTTGCTGATCATGACTTCGGTCTCCTTCGATCAAAGCGCTTAACCACGTGCTGTGGAAGATTGCCTGGCACTTGCTCTGAGGGGCGGTAAACCGCTTAACTGAGGTGTCCAAGGACTATGTTCCTTGGGTCACACTGCTGTCAAGAGTTCAGAGGGGACGGATCCGATGGTGACGATGCGCGACGTTGCTGACCGTGCTGGCGTGTCGATCGCGACCGTGTCCTTCCTGCTGAACGACAAGAAGCCGGTGACGGCCGCCACCCGGGCGAAGATCGAGCTGGCGATGACCGAGCTCGGGTACCGCCGCAACGTGGTGGCCCGCGCGCTGGCCAGCCGGCGTACGCACATCATCGCGATGGCCTACCCGGCGCTCGACCACAAGTTCGGCTTCTCCGCCGCGGAGTTCTTCACCAGCGCCGCCGAGGCGGCCCGCAAACAGGACTACCACCTGGTGCTCTGGCCGGTCGGCAACGACGGCACCGAACTGACCGAGCTCGTCGGCCAGGGCCTGGTCGACGGCGTCGTACTGATGGAGGTCCAGCTGGACGACCCTCGCGTCACGATCCTGCAGGACACGGGTACGCCGTTCGCGATGATCGGGCGAACGAGCTCGCTGGAGGGCCTGTCGCATGTCGACATCGATTTCGACCGGACGGTCGAGGACGCGGTCGAGCACCTGTACGAACTCGGCCATCGCAAGCTGGTGCTGATCTCGGGCAACCTCAACGATCCCCTGTTCAGCACCTACGGCCCGTACGTCCGTTCCGAAGCCGCCTATCGCCGGGTCGCCGCGGAGTACGGCCTGGAGACCGTCGTGATGGAGTCTGCCGGATCGACCATGGCGGGTCAGGAAGCGATGGCCGCCCTGATCCGCGACCACCCGGACACCACTGCCGTCCTGATCGTCAACGAGTTCGCCGCGCTCGGCGCCGTGGCCGGCCTGAACCGCCTCGGCCGGAAGGTCCCCGCGGACATCTCGGTCCTTCCGTTGCTGATGGCACCGGAAATGGCGGCACTCACGAACCCCGAGCTCACGATCATGCGGACGCCCGGTCCGGAGCTCGGTCAGCTCGGCACGGACGCTCTCATCCGCCAGCTGGAAGGCGCCGATCCCCTGCCACCGCAGCTGGTTCCGGCGAAGCTCTACCCCGGCGCTACGGTCGCAGGCCCCAAAGGGCGGCGATCAAAGGGCGGTGGAGGTCGGCCCGCCGCGCGCAAAGCCCGATCGTAAGAGGTTCCAGATCCGCGGGCAGTTCCACCACGCGCTCGCGCACCGCCGAAGACTCCAGCACGAGCCTCGGCACCACGCCCGTCCCGCACCCGAGCGCCACCAGCGCAAGCAACGCTTCATGTCCATCCGGCTCGGCCGCGATCACCGGCTTCACTCCGGTCTTGCGAAACCAACGGAACGCCGCTTCTCGCACCAACCCACGAGCTGGTACGACGAACGGACCATCCGGCTCGCTGTTGGCGGCGCTGACGAGCACCAGATCAGTGACGGCCAGCGTCCGAGTCACCATGCTCTGCGGCAGCCGCTTCGGAATGCCGGCAACCGCCGCATCCACCTCGCCCTCGTCCAACCGCGCCAGGGCGGCGGCCGCATCGCCGGTGCGGATGTCCAGCCGGATCTGCGGATGCGCTTCCCGCAGCGGCGCGAGCAGATCGGGCAACAGTGCCTGGCAGGCGGTGACGGTCGCGAAGATCTTCAGCTCACCAGCCAGTTCGGCGGGCTCACCGCCGCCGGCGCGATAGTCGTCCCACAGCTCCAGCGCGCGCTCGGCGTACGCCGTGAACCGCTGACCATCCGCGGTCAGTACGACGCCGCGCGGGCCCCGGTCGAGTAACCGGGTGCCCGCGCGGGTTTCGAGTCGTTGGATCGTCCTCGTCAGCGTGGCTGCGCTGACATGACACTCCAGGCTGGTGCGTCCGTAGTTGAGCGTGCGAGCCAGATGCAGGAACAGCTCCAGCTCACGATGCTCCACGGGTGTTTACAGCTTCAGTGCAGTGGCGACCACGTCGGCGAGGGAGTGGGCGATCTCGTGCGCGGTGTCCGAGGACTCGGCTTCGACCATGACCCGGACCAGCGGCTCGGTGCCGGAGGGACGAAGCAGGACGCGGCCGGTGTCGCCGAGCCGGATGGTGGCTTCGGCAACCGCGGACTGGACCGCCGGGTCGTCGCCGGCGCGGGACTTGTCGACGTTCTTCACGTTGACCAGGACCTGCGGCAGGCGAGTCATCGCACCGGCCAGATCGCTCAGGCTCTTGCCGGTCTGGGCGAGCCTGGCGAGCAGCATGACCGCGGTCAGGGTGCCGTCGCCGGTGGTGGCGTGGTCGGACAGGATCACGTGCCCGGACTGCTCACCGCCGAGCTTGTGGCCGCCGGCCTTCATTGCCTCGAGCACGTACCGGTCGCCGACCTTGGTCTGCTCGACCGCGATCCGCTCCCGGACCATCGCCTGGACGAAGCCCAGGTTGCTCATCACGGTGGCGACCACGGTGTCGTTGGACAGCCGGCCGCTGTCGCGCATGGCCAGCGCCAGGATCGCGAGGATCTGGTCGCCGTCCACGAGCTCGCCGTTCGCATCCACGGCCAGGCAGCGGTCGGCGTCACCGTCGAGGGCGATCCCGAGGTCCGCCCGGTGGCCGATCACCTCGCGCTGCAGGCCCTCCAGGTGCGTGGAGCCGCAGTTCAGGTTGATGTTCAGTCCGTCGGGTGCGGCGGCGTACGTGATCACCTCGGCACCCAGCCGGCGCAGGGCCTCGGGCGCGGTCTGGGACGCGGCGCCGTTGGCGCAGTCGATCACGACCTTCAGGCCGTCGAACCGGTTCGGCGCGGAGCGGACCAGGTGCGAGACATAAGTCTCGAAGCCCTGCCCGTCGTCGAACACGCGACCCACGGCCGCGCCGGTCGGGCGCTGCCACTCCTCGCCCATCCGGGCCTCGATCGCGTCCTCGATCAGGTCGTCCAGCTTGATACCGCCGCGCGCCAGGAACTTGATGCCGTTGTCCGGCATCGGGTTGTGGCTGGCCGACAGCATCACACCGAGATCGGAACCGGTCGAGCCGGTCAGGTACGCCACGGCCGGCGTCGGCAGCACGCCGAGCCGGACGACATCGACGCCTGCGCTGGCCAGACCGGCCACCACGGCGGCTTCCAGGAACTCACCACTGGCACGCGGATCCCGCCCCACAACGGCGCGTGGCCGGTGCCCTTCGAAGGCACCGGCCTCGCCGAGTACGTGAGCTGCCGCGACCGAGAGGTCGAGCGCCAGCTCCGCGGTCAGGTCCACGTTCGCCAGGCCACGGACTCCGTCCGTGCCGAACAAACGACCCATCAGATAATCAGCGCTTGCTGTACTGCGGCGCCTTGCGGGCCTTCTTGAGACCAGCCTTCTTCCGCTCCTTGATCCGCGCGTCGCGGGTGAGCAGACCGGCCTTCTTCAGACCCGGGCGGTTCGCCTCCTCGTCGGCGGCGTTCAGGCAGCGGGCCACACCGAGCTGCAGCGCACCGGCCTGGCCGGTGATGCCACCGCCGTTGATCCGGGCGATCACGTCGTACGAACCCTCGAGGCCCGCGACGACGAACGGCTCGTTCACGTGCTGCTGGTGCACCTTGTTCGGGAAGTAGACGTCCAGCGGCTTGCCGTTGACGGTCCAGTTACCCGTGCCGGGGACGAGACGCACACGCGCCACGGCCTCCTTGCGGCGACCGGTGGCGCCGGCCGGGTTGATCACCGCGACCCGACCCGTCTCGGCGCGCTGCTCCGGAGTCGGGTTCGTCTCGGAGGTGTAGGCGACCGGGCCCTCGCTGTCGATGGGGACCTCGGGGTCGAGTTCTGCGGTATCGGTGGTGATGTCGCTCACGCTGTGAATCCTCGTTTACCTGGCTCGTCGATCGCTCTACTGGGCGATCTGGGTGATCTCGAACGGCTTCGGCTGCTGGGCCGAGTGCGGGTGCTCCGGACCGGCGTACACCTTCAGCTTGGTGAGCAGCTTCCGGCTCAGGCGGTTCTTCGGCAGCATGCCCCAGACAGCCTTCTCGACGGCCTTACGCGGGTCCTTGTCGAGGATCTCGCCGATCGGCGTGGCCGTCAGACCACCCGGGTGACCCGAGTGGCGGTACGCCAGCTTGTCCGTCCGCTTGGTGCCGGACAGGGCGATCTTGGAGGCGTTGATGACGACGACGAAGTCACCGCCGTCCACGTGCGGCGCGAACGTCGGCTTGTGCTTGCCACGCAGCAGGGTGGCGATCTGGACGGCAAGCCGACCGAGCGTGACGTCGGTGGCGTCGATCACGTGCCACTCACGGGTGACGTCAGCAGGCTTCGGGCTGTACGTGCGCACGGTCGTTGACCTTCGTTTCTCAGAGGTTGACAAAACTGGTACGTCGGCGAGCGGTCCGCCGACGCGGCTGTGTGCAGGTAACGGACCTGGAACGCACAACAGCAGCCCAGAATACCGGCGACGGCGCCCCGGGGTCAAAGCGAGCCCAGGCGCTCAGGAGCCCCCGGCTTGGAAGCAGCTGAGGACAGCACTAGTTTAGCGGTGAAGATTGCAGTCCGAACCCGCGTCCCGCCGGCTGACTTACCCTCATTCATCCAGGCGATGACGCCAGCTTCCGAAGAGGGCATTGTGACCGAACAGTCGCTCACCGTCCGGGACAACCGGACCGGCAAGGACTTCGACCTTGCCATCACCGATGGCACCATCCGTGCCGCCGACCTCAAGCAGATCAGCGCATCCGACGACGACGGCGGGCTCGCCACCTACGACCCCGGCTTCGTCAACACGGCCTCGTGCCGTTCCTCCGTCACCTTCATCGACGGCGACAAGGGCATCCTGGAGTACCGCGGTTACCCGATCGAGCAGCTCGCCGAGCAGTCGAACTACCTCGAAGTGGCCTACCTGCTGGTCAACGGCACCCTGCCGAACAAGGCGGAGTACGAGGCCTGGGCGCACGACGTGACGTATCACACGTTCGTGCACGAGAACCTGAAGACGTTCATGCAGGGCTTCCGCTACGACGCGCACCCGATGGGGATGCTGCTCGCGTCGGTCGGGGCACTGTCCACGTTCTACCCCGAGTCGCGCAACGTCTTCGACGAGGAGTCCCGGGCACTGCAGATCCGGCGGCTGATCGCGAAGATGCCGACGCTCGGAGCGTTCGCGTTCCGGCACGCCCAGGGCAAGCCGTACGTGTACCCGGACAACGAGCTCAGCTACACGGCGAACTTCCTGTCGATGCTGTTCAAGATGAGCGAGCCCAAGTACGCCTCCGACGATCGCCTGGTGCGGGCGCTGGAGATCCTGTTCATCCTGCACGCCGACCACGAGCAGAACGCCTCCACCAACGCGGTCCGGGCGATCGGCTCCACCCAGGTCGACCCGTACACGGCGGTTGCCGGCGGCATCGGCGCGCTCTACGGCCCGCTGCACGGTGGCGCCAACGAGGCGGTGCTGAAGATGCTCCGCCGGATCGGCTCGGTCGACCACGTGCCGTCGTTCATCGACGGCGTGAAGGCCGGCGAGGAGCGGCTGATGGGCTTCGGCCACCGGGTCTACAAGAACTACGACCCGCGGGCCAAGATCATCAAGAAGGCCGCCGACGACGTGTTCGAGGTGACCGGGATCAACCCGTTGCTGAAGATCGCCGTCGAGCTGGAGAAGATCGCGCTGGAGGACGAGTACTTCGTCTCCCGCAAGCTCTACCCGAACGTCGACTTCTACTCCGGCCTGATCTACGAGGCCCTGTCCTTCCCGCCGGAGATGTTCACCGTGCTGTTCGCCATCCCGCGCACCTCGGGCTGGCTGGCCCAGTGGCTGGAGATGCTCGGCGACGGCGACCAGAAGATCGCCCGCCCCAAGCAGATCTACACCGGCGCCCGAGGCGTCCAGTACGTCCCCATGGGCGACCGCTGACCCCACGCCCGTAGAACGGCCCCTCCCTCACGGAGGGGCCGTTTTGTGTTTGAAGCACACCCAACAAAGGACACCAACTGGGTTTGACGTGGCCTGCCGAGTCGTGGGTTCGGGTTTTGTGCAGCGGCGTGTCTTGGGCCGAATCTCACGACTCGGTGGTTGGTACTCCCGCCTTCGACCACGACTCGACGGGTGGGTCCGGGGCGAGCGAGTACATCGACCTGTCCGACTCGGAGTCCCCGTTGTTCGTCGGCCGAGCAGTAGCAGCCCTCGCCGCCGACCCTGACGTCACCCGCCACACCGGCCAGGTCGTCCGTACCGCCGGGCTCGCCGAGGAGTACGCCTTCACCGACCCTGGGTGATGTGCAGTGATTGGAGATGGCCCCGGGCGGGCTTGGTGACTCGGTCCGGGGCCATCCGGCGCCTCTGCCGACTACGACGCGGCGGTGGCGCCGGCCGGTTCCCGGAGTTTCGCGACGAGCTGGTCGACCTGGCCACGGGCCCGGATCATCGCCAGGTGGTCGATGTAGTCGCGGGACTCGACGATCAGGCCGTCGCGGACCCGCAGGACGAAAATGGCCGGCACGGTGAACGGCTCACCGGTCGCGATCACGGTCCCGGCGTACTCGAACTCGGCGACGACCACCTCGGGGTCGGTGGACTGGTGGACCCGGATGTTCTCCGGCTGGAACCGCACCACCTCGGAGACCCGCGGACCGTTCGCACCGAAGTGCTCCCGGAGCGCTGCACGGGACAGCAGCGGGTGGTCGCCGTACGGATTCATCGGATGCCGTACGTCGGTCTGTTCGGCGTACAACTCGGGGAGCACCGCGAACTCGCGGTCGGCGACGCCGTGGACCAGCTTCAGGAAGACCTCTTCGGGAGTCATCGGGGTTCCTCACAGGGTTAAATGGAGTGACGACTCCGAATATACGGAGTGGCGACTTCGTTTACAACCCGGGCGCGGTCTGGCGCGTCTCCTAGGCTGAGGGCGGCGAAGGGGAGCAGGGTGCGAGCAGACGCGCGGGACAACCGGGCCCGGATCATGACCGCGGCGGACGAGGTCTTCGGGCGGTCGCCGAGTGCGTCCACCGACGACGTGGCGCGACTGGCCGGGGTGGGGATCGCGACCGTGTTCCGGCACTTCCCGACCAAGACCGAACTGCTCGAGGCCGTGCTCACGCTGCGGCTGGAACGGCTGCGCGACCGGGCGCTGGAGCTGGCGGACAGCGACGATCCGGGTCCGGCGTTCTTCGGATTCTTCACGCAGGTCGTGGCGGAATCCGCGTCGAAGCTGGCAATCGCCGAGGCGCTCGGCGCGGCCGGCTCGGTGGCCGGAGCGGACGCACGGCAGGCGGGCAGCGGTCTGCGGGAGGCGTTCGACGGGCTGCTCACGCGGGCTCAGCGGGCGGGCGCCGTACGGAAGGATGCCGAGTTCCCCGAGGTGTACGCCCTGCTGATCGGCGCCTCGCGGGGCGCGACCGCGACCGGGCTCGAGCCGGACGTCCGGGACCGGATGCTGGCGCTGATCTACGACGGCCTGAAGCCGCGTTCGTGAGGCGGCGCTGGTCTCGCCGGCGCCGGGTCGTGCTGGTGGTCGCGCTCACCTTCGTCCTCCTGGTCTCGGCGTACCCGATCTCCCTGCGGGTGGCGTACGCCGGTGAGCCCTCGGCGGAGGCACGGACGCGGAACCACGACGCGCTGTGGCTGGGGCATGCGTGGGTAGATGGACGGAAGACGACGGCTGACGTCACTGCGCTGGCCAAGCAACTGGACGGCACGGGGATCCGGGACCTGTACGTGCACACGGGTCCGCTGGAGCACGACGGGTCGTTGCCCTTGGCAGAGGTTTCGCCGCGGGCCGCGTGGTTCGTGGCAGCTGTGCGCGCTGCGGCTCCCGACGTCCGCGTGCAGGCGTGGTTGGGTGACGTCGTTCAGCCGGTGAAGAACCCTGGCATGGATCTGGACGACCCGGCCGTCCGGAAACGAGTGGTGGCGTCGTCGGCCGCCGCACTCGACCAGGGCTTCCAAGGCATCCACTTCGACTTCGAGCCGGTGCACTCCGGGTCGAAGGGCTTCCTCGCCGTGCTGGACGAAACACATGTGCTCACGGCTGCCCGCGGCGTACCCCTGTCGGTTGCAGCGGCCCAGATCGACCCACTCTGGCATTTGAATACCTTGGGCAAGTGGTGGTCACAGGACTACTTCGGTGAGGTCGCCCGGCGCGTCGAGCAGATCGCCGTGATGTCCTACGACACCGCCATGCCTCTGGAGTCCTTGTACGGCGGCTATGTCGCCAAGCAGACCAAGCTCGCACTCGAGGTCACTCCCCCATCCACAGACCTCCTGATGGGTCTCCCGGCGTACTGGGAGAGCAAGCCGTCCCACTGGGGCCACGCGGAAACCGTCCAGGCCGCGGTAAGGGGCGCTCGCCTGGGACTGGGCACCTCGAGCCGGCAGAACTTCGGTCTGGCCATGTACGTCGACTTCACGGCCACCCCGGACCACTGGGCGGCGTACCGCGACGGCTGGTGCGTCGCCCCCTAGAACGGGTCAGCGTGCCCGCTCGACGCGGCCTTCGTCCCAGACTGGTTCGTTGGATTCGTAGACGGAGCCATCGGCCCCGAATACCAGGTGACGGTCGAAGCCGCGGGCGAACCAGCGGTCGTGGGTGACAGCCAGGACGGTGCCGTCGAAGGAGTCGAGGCCTTCCTCCAGGGCCTCGGCCGACTCGACGTCGAGGTTGTCGGTGGGCTCGTCGAGCAGGAGCAGCGTGGCGCCGGACAACTCGAGCAGGAGGATCTGGAACCGGGCCTGCTGCCCGCCGGACAGACTGTCGAAGCTCTGCTCGGCCGCGTGGGCCAGCTCGTAGCGGTCCAGCTTCCGCGACGCCAGCTCGCGGCCCATGCCCTCCCGATGGTCGTCGCCCCGGTGCAGGATCTCCAGCAGCGTTCGGCCGACCAACTCCGGGTGCTCGTGGGTCTGCGCGAACCAGCCCGGCCGGACGCGCGCTCCCAGCTTGGCTTTGCCGGTGTGCGCGACCGGCGCGATCTCCACGTCGCCGACCGGCTGGTGCTCCACGTCCGGATCCGACCCACCGTTGGCGAGCAGCCTCAGGAAGTGCGACTTCCCCGAGCCGTTCGAGCCGAGTACGGCGACGCGTTCGCCGTACCAGACCTCCAGGTCGAAGGGCTTCATCAGGCCGGTCAGCTCCAGGCGCGTGCAAACGACCGCCCGCTTGCCGGTGCGGCCGCCGGTCAGCCGCATGCTGACCTTCTGCTCGCGCGGCAGCGCCTGCGGCGGGCCGGCCTCCTCGAACTTGCGCAGCCGGGTCTGCGAGGCCCGGTAGCGCGACGCCATGTCGGAGTTGTACGCCGCCTTCTGCTTGTACATCAGCATCTGGGCCCGGAGCTTCGCGTGCTCCTCGTCCCAGCGTTTCCGCAGCTCCTCGAACCGCTCGAACCGGTGCTGCCGCGCCTCGTGGTACGTCGTGAAGCCACCGCCGTGCGTCCACGCATTGTTGCCTGCAGCACCTAGTTCCACGGTGACGATCCGGGTGGCGGTGTTGGCCAGCAGCTCCCGGTCGTGGCTGATGTAGAGCACGGTCTTGTCGGTGCTACGCAGCTGGTCCTCCAGCCACCGCTTCGCGGGTACGTCGAGGTAGTTGTCCGGCTCGTCGAGCATCAGGACCTCGTCCGGGCCACGCAGCAGGGCCTCCAGCACCAGGCGCTTCTGCTCACCGCCGGACAGCGTCTTCACCTCGCGCCAGCGACAGCGGTCGAACGGTACGCCGAGGGCGGCCGTCGTACACACGTCCCAGAGGACCTCGGCGTCGTACCCGCCGACCTCGCCCCAGTCCGCCACCGCCTGGGCGTACTTGAGCTGGGTCTTCTCGTCCTCGGCCTCCATCATCGCCAGCTCGGCCTTGTCCAGCTTGGCCGCGGCCTCCCGGATGGCGTCCGGCGCGACCCCGAGCAGCAGGTCGCGCACTGTCGACGAGTCCCGGACCGAGCCGACGAACTGGCGCATCACGCCGAGTCCGCCGGAGCGCGAGATGCTGCCACTGTGCGGTTTCAGGTCGCCCGCGATGATCCTGGTCAGCGTGGTCTTGCCGGACCCGTTCGCCCCGACCAGCGCGACCTTGGCCCCGTCCCCGACCCGGAACGTGATGTCGTCCAGCAACACCCGCCCGTCCGGCAGCTCGTAGCCAACCCCGGCGACATCCACGTGACCCATCCCACCAGTCTGACGGCCCGGCCCCCACCAGGCGAACAGTTATCGCGGGGAAGAGACCCTCTGGGCCGGAATGATCTGCGCTGTCCTGAGGTGAGGAGAGGGTGCGGATGCGGACCGACGCTCAGTACGAGGCCGTCGAGGCAGAGCTCCAGCGGCAGTTGGACCTGCTGTATGGCGCGGACTCGGTGACCGTCGACGCGGAGCGGAGCCGGCTGCGTGCGATGGCCGAGCAGGTGGAGAACGCGGAGTGGCGGCGGCGCGCCATCGCCAGAGCGGAGCACCTACCCAGGCTGCTGGCAGGTCCGCCACCAGGCACCAGTGCGCCCTATCTGGAAGCACAGCGCTTGTACGCCGAGGCAGTCATGTCAACGGCGTCACCCAGCGACCGCATCCCCGCACTGCAGCGCACTGTGGAGCGCATTGGCGGTCTGGCCGCGCAAGCGCCTCCCGCCGAGGCAGGCGCCGTACTGATGCTGAACAGCACGCTCGTCGAGCTGATCGGCGTGCTGTCGGAGGAGCCGCGGTGAACGATCTGCAGCGCGGACCGGAGATCCTCCCTGGCACGTGGGAGTACGAGTGGATGGCACGCGTGGTCCGTGCGGTCGAACAGCGCGCCGGTCGGTCGTCGAACTGGAACGGAAGGCTGTACGAGGAGCCGTTGCCGGTCGCTGGCCGGGTGGACAGCGATGGCAGCATCACGGTCAATCGAGCCGCCGTACTGGATCCGGCCCGAGTCGCCGACACCACCGACCAACGGCTCGCACCCGACGACGGGTACGCCGCTGGCAGGGCCGCCGTACACGGGTTGCAGCTGGCCCGGCTCTCCCTGTCGACACCTGGTGACGAGAGCCTCCCCGGTGCCACCAAGCTGGGCTCACTCGAGGAGATGGCACTCGAGCAGGGGTTCGCCGACCGGTGGGCGCACCACCACTCCGACGAGGCGCTGCTCGAGGACATCGGCATTGGCTGGGATCAGGGAGTGAACACCACCACCATGAGCGCGAGCTCACCTGCCTACACCACCGCCACCGACACGATGATGTACACGCTGTCCGGCCAGAGCGGCGTGCCGGTGAGCGAACTGCGGGCGACGATCGAGAAGACCGGTCGCGCGCAGCGTTTCACCGCGATCGCCGACCAGATGATCGACAACAAACTGGGCGACCTCGTACCGGACGAGCACCGCGCAGAGGTCCGCGAGGCGCTCTCCGGGCCGGTACGGCGCGAGCTTCGCGGGCTGACGATGACGGAGCTCAGCCAGCACGCTCATCCGGGCACCAAACTCTCCTGGGGCCATGAGTCCGCCGAGTGGGCGATGACCGAGCTCAGCGCGAATCTCGAGGACATCGAGTCGCACTACCGCGGCTGGGACGACCAGCATCCCGGCACCGAGCCGCCCAGGATGCCGGCGGAACTGCACGACACCTTCCGCGACCGGCAGGAAGAGGTGCGGCAGGTCTGGGCCGACCGGGGCTGGCCGGCGCAGGAGCCGGTGCAGGGGTACGAGGACAACGCGAAGCTCCCCGAGCAGTCGTACCCGTCCGCGCAGCAGCAGGAGATCAAGGACCTGCAGCGATTCCTGTGGTCCCACACCGGATCGACCGCTCAGGCCCGCCCCGCAACTGCCGCCGAAACCTCCGACAACGTGCACAAGCTCGACACACGGCGCACTCCGGGCCGCGGCGTCGAGTGATCGATCCCTTCCCCCTCGGCCCCGAGATCCCCCGCGGCACCCGCGAGTACGCCTGGGTGGCGAGCGTCGTGGAGGCGGCCGAGCAACGCAGCGGCGTACCGTCCCGGTGGAACCGGCGGCTGTACGAGGAGCCGCACACCATGCTCCTCGCCACCGCACGTGGCGACGGAGCGATGACGGTCAGCCGGCCGAACATCACCGACCCCGTCCTGCGCGCGTACGACGCCCAGCGGCCCCTCACCGACCTGGAGAAGGTGCTGGCCCGGCGCGGCGCGATCATCGTCGCGCACGAGGCCGAACACCACATGGCCGACCTCGGAGACGAGGCCGCACCCGACGCGATCCCGTTCCCGTCATCGGAGGAAGTCGCCATGGCCGAGGGCCTCGCGGACACCAGAGCGTTCCGCAACGCCGACGCACTCATCCAGGACATCGGCATGGACCACGCGGTGCCCGGAGTCCTCGACGTACAGGTGGCTGCGACGTACCCGGGCTACAACGCCGGCGTCAACGGCGTGATCCACGGCCTGCACAAGCTCACCGGTCTGCCGCCGGACGAGGTCAGAGTGGCGATCGAGCGCACGCCCCGGCTGCAGCGCTACAACAAGATGGCCGATCTGCTCATCGACAGCCGGCTGGACGGTCTGATGCCACCGGAGCACCGCTCGGAGGTGCGTGCCAAGCTGGCCGGGCCGCTGCGGTATGAACTTGGGGCGCTGACCAGGTACGAGGCTCCGAACGGCGACCCGAAGAAACTCGACGGTCTCGGCCGGGAGTTCTCGGCCCGGGCAATCCGGAACGTCGGGCGGGAGCTGGAGTGGATCGAGTCCGACTACCGTCGCGCAGTGGATCCGGAATCCGCACATCTGCAGAAGTTCCTGCAAAGCCCAGGAGGCGCTGCGGCAGGTGCCGGCGCGGCAGGTGCGGGCGCGGCCGCTGGAGGGGCCGCGGCCGCTGCGCCGTTCACCAGTCTTTCAAGGCGTTTAGATAGGTTCCGCCCGGCGGACGGACCGTCCCGGTCATGAAGAGTTTGAGCGGGGCGGCGTACAGACCGTAGGTGTGGGTGCCGGTGAAGAAACCGGCCGAGTCACAGCCGTCGTACTCGACCCAGATCTCACGGATGCCGGCCGCCGTGTCGAACCGCAGCACGATCGCTTCCGACGGCTGCGCGGTCTGTGGCGCGCACTTGAACACGGGGAGAGCCGGGTTGCGTTCCGGCAGCACCTTGATCGCGTCGACCACCTGCTGTGCGACCTCCGCAGTGAAGCCCTGCTGTCCGAGCAGCGCACCCGTGCTGAGCTGGTAGCGGCAGGCCTGGAGCCCGAGCACCGGGGTGTTCAGGTCGAGCCCTGCCGGTACGTCGTGCGGCCCCTCGGCCTTGAGAATCGGGTGATCGGCCGGGCAGCTCACCGCAGCCTTCGGAGGAACCAACCCTTGCGACGACTTGTCACCGCTGGACGCCGCCCCCTCGCTCTGGCCGCTGCTGTCACTGGCGTTCGAGGCGACCGGTGACTCACCACTCGCCAGGTTCCACACGCCGCCGATGGCGACCGCCACCACGAAAGCCGCCGCGGCCATGCTCAGCGTCTGCCGCCGCTTGCGGACGCGCCGGCGCGCCTCTGACGCCATCCCCCGGCCCCGCAGGTCACCAGCGGCATCGGCCTGGCTCTGGAACGCCGAGGTGATCTTGGGGCCGAGCTCCTGCTCAGGGTCGTGCTCAGGCATCCTCGGCTCCTTCCTTGCTCAGCGTGGTCTTCAGCGCCGCGAGTGCTCGATGGACGTGCGACCGGGCGGTCGCCTCCGCGCAGTGCAGCAGCTCACCGATCTCGGCGTACGAGAGCTCCTCGTAGAAGCGCAGTACGACGGCTGCCCGCTGTTTGTCCGGCAACGTCGCGCACAGCGCCCAGACGGCGTCCGACTCCGCCCGTGAGGCTGCCCCGTCCGGAGCGGCCAGGGCTGTCCTGACGGGATCGTCCGACGGCGCCTCGCGCCGGCGGAACCGCCGCCACCAGGAGATGTGCGCGTTCACCACCATCCGTTTCACGTACGCCTCGGGGTCGTCGGCGCGGCTCACCCGGCTCCAGCGGGCGCAGGCCGTCGTCAGGGCATCCTGGACGGCGTCTTCGGCCAGGTTCGCATCGCCCGTGAGGACATAGGCGAACCGCAGCAGGGCGTCCGCCTTCGCGGTCACCCACAGCTCGAAGTCGAGCGAGCCAGTCCGTGCCTCTGCTGCCGCCAAGGCTGCCTCCATACCCTCAGGACGGCGCTGGCCCCGCGTTCGTTGCACGCAGGACCCGGAACCCCTTCGCGCTGCCGACCCGCACGCAGGGGTAGCCCTGCTCGGTCATCCAGCGCTGCAGCGAGTCACCGCCGAGGTTCTTGCCGACGACGAACCATGCCACGCCACCGGGGGCAAGGCGAGCCAGCCAGTGCAGCAGCATCTTGTGCAGCTCGGGCTTGCCGATGTGGATCGCCGGATTCGACCAGATCTGGTCGAACACCACCTCCGCCGGTACGCCGTCCGGCAGCACCGGGTGCACGCGGTCAGCCACCCCGGCGGTCCGCGCATTCTCCCCGGTGAGCTCCAGTGCCCGGGTGTTCACGTCGACCGCCCAAACGGTCGCCTGCGGAGCCTCCACGGCCAATGCGCAGGCGATCGGCCCGTAGCCCGTCCCCAGGTCGAGGAACGTGCCGGAGCCTGTCGGCGGATCCACCTCGCGCAGCAACACCGCCGTACCGATGTCCAACCGGTCCCGGGAGAACACTCCGGTCGCAGTGGTGAACGTGTACTCGCGTCCCCAGATCCGGGCCTCGACGGTACGGCGTACATCCGCGGAGCCGGGCTCCGCCGAGAAGTAGTGGTCAGCCACGCTGGTGCACCTCTCCCCTGACCTGACGGGCCTGGAGAGCCCGAGCGGCCAGCTCGTCATCGGCCGGGTAGCGCACTTCCTCCAGTGTGAGGCCGTGCGCGGGCAGCACCGACACAGCAGAGTCCCGCACCTTCCCAGCCAGTACGGCGGCCGGCCAGTCGACGTCACGCCGTCCGTCACCCACAGGGATCATCGAGCCCACCAGAGCCCGGACCATCGAGTGACAGAAGGCATCCGCGACCACCGTGCCTTCCAGCTGCCCGGGAGCCGTCCGCTGCCAGGAGTACTCCAGCAGTGCGCGCACAGTGCTGGCGCCCTCTCGTTTCTTGCAGAACGCCGCGAAGTCGTGTTCACCCAGCAGTCCGGCAGCGGCAGCATTCATCCGATCCACATCCAGAGGGCGGCCCACTCGCAGTACGTAACCGCGGGTGAGCGGGTCCCAACCGATCGCATCGTCACATAAGCGGTAGACGTACCGACGGGCCAGGGCGGAGAAACGGGCGTCAAAACCCTCTGGAGCCGCGCTGACGGCCGTGACAGCCACATCCGCTGGTAGGACGCCGTTCAGGCTTCTGAGCAGCCTGAGTGGCTCTACAGCGCCTTCGACGTCCACATGGGTGACCTGGCCGCGGGCATGTACGCCGGTGTCGGTCCGGCCGGCGCATGTGACGGTCAGCGGCTCGGGCAGCCGCAGTACGACGCGGAGGGTCTCCTCGAGGACGCCCTGCACGGTCCGGAGGCCCTCCTGACGAGCCCAGCCGTGGAAGCCCGTTCCGTCGTACCTCAGGTCGATCCGCCAGCGCACACGGCAATCTAACGCAACAGCGCCCCCGCACCGTGAAGTGAGGGGGCGCTGCCGAACAGCTCGTTTACTTGTCTTCGGTCTTGGCGTCCTCGACGACGTCCTGGACGTCCTCGGTCACGACGTCCTCGACCTTGGCCTCGTCCTCGACCTTGGCGTCCTCGACCTTGGCCTCGTCCTCGGCAACCGGCTTCTCCGCGGCAGCCTTCTTGGCCGGAGCCTTCTTCGCCGCGGTCTTCTTGGCCTTCGGCGAGTCCGCCAGCGCCTCGACCAGCTCGATCTTCACCATCGGGGCGTTGTCGCCCTTGCGCGGGCCGAGCTTGGTGATCCGGGTGTAGCCGCCCGGACGGTCGGCGTACCGCTCGCCGATCTCGGTGAAGAGCACGTGCACGACGCTCTTGTCCTTGATCCGCTTCATCACCTGGCGGCGGGAGTTCAGGTCACCACGCTTCGCCTTGGTGATCATCGACTCCGCCAGCGGCTGCAGGCGCTTGGCCTTGGCCGCGGTGGTGGTGATGGCGCCGTGCTCGAACAGCGACGTCGCGAGGTTGCTGAGGATCAGCTTCTCGTGCGCCGGGCTGCCGCCCAGCCGGGCACCCTTGGTGGGGGTAGGCATCTCTTACTCCAGAAAGGATTTCAGGCCAGCGGCCCGGGGGTTCAGTACTGCTCGGTCTCGGCGAAGCTCTCGTCGTCGTCCTCGGACTCGGTGCCGTAGGCCTCGGCGGCCGCGCGCAGGTCGAAGCCGGGGGGCGAGTCCTTCAGCGACAGGCCCATCTCGGCCAGCTTCAGCTTGACCTCGTCGATCGACTTGGAGCCGAAGTTGCGGATGTCCAGCAGGTCCTGCTCGCTGCGCGAGATGAGCTCACCCACGGTGTGGATGCCCTCGCGCTTGAGGCAGTTGTACGACCGGACGGTCAGCTGCAGGTCCTCGACCGGCAGCGCCAGGTCGGCCGCCATCTGCTCGTCGACCGGCGACGGGCCGATGTCGATGCCCTCGGCCTCGACGTTCAGCTCGCGGGCCAGGCCGAACAGCTCGACCAGCGTCTTACCGGCCGACGCGACGGCGTCGCGGGGCAGCATCGACGGCTTGGTCTCGACGTCGACCACGAGGCGGTCGAAGTCGGTGCGCTGCTCGACACGGGTCGCCTCGACCTTGTAGGTGACCTTGAGGACCGGGGAGTAGATCGAGTCGACCGGCATCCGGCCGATCTCGGCGTCCGCGGACTTGTTCTGGATCGCGGACACGTAACCACGGCCCCGCTCGACGACCAGCTCCATCTCGAGCCGGCCCTTCTCGTTCAGGGTGGCGATCTTCAGGTCCGGGTTGTGCACCTCGACACCGGCCGGCGGCGCGATGTCGGCGGCGGTGACGTCACCTGGGCCCTGCTTGCGCAGGTACATGGTGACCGGCTCGTCGTGCTCGGAGGAGACGACCAGGTCCTTCAGGTTCAGGATCAGCTGGGTGGCGTCTTCCTTGACCCCGGCAACGGTCGAGAACTCGTGCAGGACGCCGTCGACCTTGATGCTGGTCACGGCGGCACCGGGGATGGAGGACAGCAGGGTCCGGCGGATCGAGTTGCCGAGGGTGTAGCCGAAGCCCGGCTCGAGCGGCTCGATCACGAACCGCGAGCGGTGCTCGTCGACGACCTCTTCGGTCAGGGTGGGGCGCTGTGCGATTAGCAACTTCGTGTTCCTTCTCTGTCGCGACGACCACTATTTGAGGTCGCGAGGGCTGAAGGACCGACCAGTCCGGCCGGCGGCCCGAAGGCCACCGGCCGGAGCAGGATCAGTTCTTCGAGTAGAGCTCGACGATCAGGTGCTCGGCGACCTGGGTGTCGATCTGCTGCCGGGTCGGCAGCTGGTGGACGAGGATGCGAAGCCGCTCGGGCATCACCTCGAGCCAGGCCGGGACGACGCGCTCGGAGTGCGTCTCCCGGGCGATGATGAACGGGGTCGTCTCGACCGACTTCGCCTTGACATCGATGATGTCGTGGGCGGCCACCCGGTACGACGGGATGTTCACCTTGACGCCGTTCACGGTGAAGTGACCGTGCACGACGAGCTGACGGGCCTGCCGACGGGTCCGGGCCAGGCCGGCGCGGTAAACCACGTTGTCCAGCCGGGACTCCAGGATGATCAGCAGGTTGTCACCGGTCTTGCCGGAGCGCCGCGAGGCCTCCTCGTAGTACCGGCGGAACTGCTTCTCCAGCACGCCGTACGAGAAGCGGGCCTTCTGCTTCTCACGGAGCTGGAGCAGGTACTCGCTCTCCTTCGGGCGGCCGCGGCCGTGCATACCCGGCGGGTACGGACGACGCTCGAACGCCTTGTCGCCACCGACGAGGTCGACCCCGAGACGGCGCGACTTCTTGGTCATGGGTCCGGTGTAACGGGCCACTTTCGCTGCCTACCTTTCCTGGGTCAGACCCGGCGCCGCTTGGGAGGGCGGCAGCCGTTGTGGGCGGTCGGGGTGACGTCCTGGATGGTGCCGACCTCGAGGCCGACGGCACCCAGCGAACGGATCGCGGTCTCCCGGCCGGAGCCGGGACCCTTCACGAACACGTCGATCTTGCGCATGCCGTGCTCCATCGCCCGGCGTCCGGCGGCCTCGGCGGCCATCTGCGCGGCGAACGGGGTGGACTTGCGCGAACCCTTGAAGCCGACGGTGCCCGCGGAAGCCCACGAGATGACCGCGCCGGTCGGGTCGGTGATCGTCACGATCGTGTTGTTGAACGTGCTCTTGATGTGCGCGTGGCCGGCGGCCACGTTCTTCTTCTCCTTGCGGCGCACCTTCTTCGCGCCGGCCGCGGTGCGGCTCTTGGGAGGCATAGGTCAGTTGCTCCTGGGGTGGTCGACGGTCATCCGGGTCATCACTTCTTCTTCTTGCCGGCGATCGCCTTACGACGACCCTTGCGGCTGCGGGCGTTGGTCCGCGTGCGCTGACCACGTACCGGCAGACCGCTGCGGTGCCGGCGACCCTGGTACGACCCGATCTCGATCTTGCGGCGGATGTCCGCGGTCACCTCGCGACGGAGGTCACCTTCGATCTTGTAGTTGCCTTCGATCCAGTCCCGGAGCTTCACCAGCTCCTCGTCGCCCAGTTCGTGGACGCGCTTGTCACCGGAGATGCCGGTGGCCTCGAGCGTCTTCAGGGCGCGAGTACGGCCTACACCGAAGATGTAGGTCAGAGCGACCTCGATGCGCTTGTCGCGCGGCAGGTCGACTCCTACGAGGCGTGCCATGTGGCGGTGTTCCTTTCGTCGGCAGAGGTGTGGTGGCGCGCCGCGTCCTTGCCCGCCTCGGTGAGTTTGCTGATCACCGGCAAGGCCCCGGCCTCTGTTCCGGGGGCGACAGCCGGCACTGCGAAAGTGCCGGCTGAGCGTGCGCGCTGTGGTGCGAAAGTGCCGTGTACTGCTCGAAGAGCTTGGTCAGCCCTGCCGCTGCTTGTGCCGCGGGTTCTCGCAGATCACCATGACCCGGCCGTGACGGCGGATCACCTTGCACTTGTCGCAGATCTTCTTGACGCTCGGATTGACCTTCATCGAGCTTCTTTCTTCGACAGGTGTTGGTGTGGTCCTACTTGTACCGATAGACGATGCGACCCCGGGTGAGGTCGTACGGCGACAGCTCCACGACGACCCGGTCCTCGGGGAGGATCCGGATGTAGTGCTGCCTCATCTTGCCGCTGATGTGCGCGAGCACCTTGTGCCCGTTGGACAGCTCAACACGGAACATCGCGTTCGGCAGGGCCTCAACGATGGTGCCCTCGAGTTCGATGACTCCCTCTTTTTTGGGCATGTCCTCGCACTTCTGTAGACGTACTGAAAAGGTGGGTACTACTGGCTCGGCCCAGGCTCTGATGCCCTCCTGACACGAGGTCAGGCAGCCGCGGGCACAACGAGACAGAGGCTACAAAGAGCCAAGGAAAGAGTGTACGCCACTCACCTACCCGAAACCCAATCGAGCCCCCGCGTCACGAATTGGTGGCAGCCCACTGCTCCCCTTCGCGCCAGATCTGCTGCGGCATCAGGTCCACGAGATCACAGACCGCATCCAACTGAGCGAGCGCTGTAGTGGAATCGCGGTACGCCGGGAGGATCGCGACGAACCGCCGTCCCTCGCAGCTGAAGCCGAACGGCGGCACCTGCGCCAGCGCCTCGACCGCCCGCGGGTGCAGCACCGCCTGAGCGTGGTCCTCGCGGCCGTTGAACAGCCGGTAGTGCGCCGGCAGCCCGTCGACCTCCATCGGGATCGGCAGCAGGCTCGCGGCAGCCAGCGGGGCCAGCGATGCGGGCAGCACCTGCAAGGGCGGCAGCGGCCGGTCCACCTGCAGATCGAGGAAGTCGAAGCCGAGCTCACGACGCCGTACCTTGTGCCGGAAGCGCCCGGTCCAGAACTCCCGGCCCCGATGCCGCCCGGTGGTCACGTCGACCACCGTCGCGCCCGGGTCGGTGTTGAACGGCGGGAACGGCCAGCGCTCCAGCAACTCCGAGCCGGAGGCGTTGGTCCGCCAGCCCAGTTGTCCGGCCGCGTCAGCCCAGGACTTGCGCTGCCGGCCGTCGGCCATCCGCATCGCGAGCGTGAAGATCACCAGCACCAGGAACCAGCCCAGTACGAACCAGCCCACCCAGCGCGGCTCCAGCAGCAGACCCACGAGCACCAGCGGTACGGCGATGGCGAACCAGATCAGGTAGACCAGGGCGGACCCCTGACGCAGCTGCCACGCCAAATCCGGCCGCAGACGCGGACCGACCACGCGGCGACTGACCGGGGCCGCTGTCAACGGCGCTTCCCGAGGTTGCCCAGGGCGATGAACGCCCACGGGATCAGCAGCCAGACCGGCCAGAAGTGCGGCCAGTGCCCACCGTTGCCGAGGCCGATCACGAACCAGATCACCACGTTGATGACGACGACCCCGGTGAACCCGCCGCCCAGCGCAGCCAGCCCGTGCCGACCGCTGTGCTTCTTGCGCTCCGGGAAGTCGCCCGGCGCAGGCGCCGGCTTGGTGTCCTGGACCACCTCAGGTGTCTGGTACGTCCGTACCGGTGGCAGGTCACGCACCAGCGGCTCGAGCTCGCCGTAGGTCTGGACGGTGTAGAGCTGGTCCAGGCGGGAGGAGAACTCGGGCTGATCCAGCCGGCCGTCCGCGAACGCGTCCCGCAGCCGCCCGGCGATCTTGTCCCGGTCGGCTTCGGTGAAACGCTGGTGCGGCTGGTACTGAGGCATGGCTCAAGTGTGCCTCAGCCCCGGTTCGCATGGCGTCCCCCGATGGGTTGACCCACCGGGTCCGTCAATCGGCCAGGGCCCCGAACTTGACGCCGAGCTCGGCCAGCTTGGCCTCGCCGCCGTCGAGGGCGGTGAGCACCCACGGCCCCTGCGGGGTGAGCGTGAAGGTGTGCTCGGTGTGCGCGGCGACCTGGCCGTCGTCGGTGACGACCGTCCAGTCGTCCTCGAGCGTGTGGTTGTCCTGCTTGCCGAGCGTGAGCATCGGCTCGACCGCCAGCGCCAGCCCCTCGACGAGCTTGGGTCCGCGGCCCGGGCGGCCGAAGTTCGGCACGTTCGGCGGCTGGTGCATCGCCGATCCGATCCCATGCCCGACGAAGTCCTCGACGATCCCGTACGACGACGTCGTACGAACGTGTGCCTCGACGGCGGCGGAGATGTCGGTGAGCCGGCCACCGAGCCTCGCGGCGGCGAACCCACGCCACATCGACTCTTCACAGACCCGAGCCAGCTCGAGCAGCTCGGCACCGACCTCGCCGACCGGCACCGTGATCGCGGCGTCGCCGTGCCAGCCGTCCACGATCGCACCGCAGTCGATCGAGATCAGGTCGCCGTCGGCCAGCACCCGGTCACCGGGGATGCCGTGCACGATCTCGTCGTTCACCGACGCGCAGATCGAGCCGGTGAAGCCGTGGTAGCCCTTGAACGACGGCGTCGCGCCGCAGGAACGGATGTTGTCCTCGGCGATCGCGTCCAGCTCACCGGTCGTGATGCCGGCCCGGACCTCGCCGCGGAGCAGCTCCAGCGTGCGGCCGACGACCAGGCCGGCCGCACGCATGGAAAGGATCTGTTCGCGGGTCTTGATCTCGATCCCGCGGTCCTTAAAGATCACTGCACATCATCCGCTGACGTCACTCCGTGATGGTCTTCAAGGCGGCGAGAACGCGCTCGCTCACCTCGTCGATCTCGCCGACACCGTCCACCTCGACCAGCAGGCCGCGCTGGGCGTACACCCGCAGCAGCGGCTTGGTCTCGGCGGTATAGACGTCCTGCCGGTGCCGGATGACCTCTTCGGAGTCGTCCGTCCGGCCGTCGGTCTGGGCCCGCTTGAGCATCCGGCCGACCAGCACGTCGGTGTCGGCGACCAGCGCCACCACCGCGTCCAGCTGGTGGCCGTGGTCAGCCACGATGGCGTCCAGCGTGCCCACCTGGGCGACCGTCCGGGGGTAGCCGTCGAGGAGGAAACCCTCGCCCGCGTCGGCCTCGGACAGCCGGTCCCGCACCATTGCGTTGGTGACCTCGTCCGGGACGTAGTCACCGGCGTCCATGTAGCGCTTCGCTTCGAGCCCGAGCGGCGTCTCGTCCTTGACGTTCGCACGGAAGATGTCACCGGTGGACACGGCCGGGATATTCAGGCGTTCCGCAAGCACCTTTGCCTGCGTGCCCTTGCCCGCCCCGGGCGGACCCATCAGCAACATTCTCATCAGCGCAGGAACCCTTCGTAGTTTCGCTGCTGCAGCTGACTCTCGATCTGCTTCACCGTGTCCAGTCCGACGCCGACCATGATCAGGATCGACGTACCACCGAACGGGAAGTTCTGGTTCGCGTTCAGCAGGACGAGCGCGACCAGCGGGATCATCGAGATCGCCGCGAGGTAGATCGCGCCTGGCAGCGTGATGCGGGACAGCACGTAGCCCAGGTACTCCTCGGTCGGCCGTCCCGCCCGGATCCCGGGGATGAAGCCGCCGTACTTCTTCATGTTGTCTGCAACTTCCTTCGGATTGAAGGTAATCGAGACGTAGAAGTAGGTGAAGAAGATGATCAGGGCGACGTACGTCACCATGTAGATCGGGTGGTCACCCTTGACCAGGTTGCCCTGGATCCAGTTCGCCCATGGCTTGCCCTGCTGGAACTGACTGATCAGCACGGGCAGGTAGAGCAGGCTGGAGGCGAAGATGACCGGGATCACACCGGCCTGGTTGACCTTCAGCGGGATGTACGTCGAGGTGCCGCCGAACATCTTGCGGCCGACCATCCGCTTGGCGTACTGCACCGGGATCCGGCGCTGCGCCTGCTCGATGAAGATGACCGCGGCCATGATCACCAAACCGATCGCGACCACCACCACGAAGGTGGGGATGCCCTTCTCCTTGCGGATGTTCCACAGCTGGGTCGGGAACGTCGCCACGATCTGGGTGAAGATCAGGATCGACATGCCGTTACCGACGCCACGGTCGGTGATCAGCTCGCCCAGCCACATGATCACGCCGGTGCCGGCGGTCATGGTGAGCACGATCACGCTGATCGTGAACCAGTCGTCCTTGTACAGCAGGGGCTCCTGGCAGCCCTGGAACAGGCGGCCCGGTGTCCGGGCCAGTGCGACGAACGCGGTGGACTGCAGGATCGCCAGCCCGACGGTCAGGAACCGGGTGTACTGGGTGATCTTGGCCTGTCCCGCCTGGCCCTCCTTCTTCAGCGACTCCAGCCGCGGGATCACCACGGTGAGTAGCTGCAGGATGATGCTGGCGGTGATGTACGGCATGATGCCGAGCGCGAAGATCGCGAGCTGCAGCAGTGCACCGCCGGAGAACAGGTTGATCAGGTTGTAGAGGTTCGCGTTCGCGCCGCCCTGCGAGATCTTGATACAGGTGTGCAGCGACTGAACGTTCACGCCCGGGGCCGGCACGACCGAGCCGATCCGGAAGATCACGACGATGAAGAGCACGAACAAGATCTTCCGGCGCAGGTCCGGAGTCTTGAACGCGTTGGCAAAGGCGCCTAACACCCTGTCCTCCCACATGTTTCCTCTGCCCCGGGCAGGGCAGGGGCCAAGCAAAGCTGCTGGGCAAGAGACGAACCAGGGCTCGTCCGACCGGCGCAGGATATCAAGCGCCGTACCGGTCGAGCCCTGGACCTCGTCACACCTCGGTGAAGGTTCCCCCGGCCGCCTGGATCTTCTCCTGGGCGGACTTGGAGAACTTGTGCACCGAAACCTGCAGTGCCACGGTCAGTTCGCCGTCACCCAGCACCTTCACCGGCTGACCGCTACGAACCGCACCCTTGGCGACCAGTTCGGCCACGCCGACCTCGCCACCTTCGGGGAACAGTTGTCCGAGCTTGTCCAGGTTAACGACCTGGAACTCCACCCGGTTCCTGCTCTTGAAGCCCTTCAGCTTCGGAAGCCGCATGTGCAGCGGCATCTGGCCACCCTCGAACCACTCGGGGATGTTGTTGCGGGCCTTGCTGCCCTTCGTACCGCGGCCGGCCGTCTTGCCCTTGCTGCCCTCACCGCGACCCACGCGGGTCTTGGCGGTCTTGGCACCGGGCGCCGGACGCAGGTGGTGAACCTTCAGCGCCATGTCAGTCGACCTCCTCGACGGTGATGAGGTGGCGAACCGTACGCACCATGCCGCGGACCTCGGGACGGTCGTCGTGGACGGCGACGTCGCCGATCCGCTTGACGCCCAGGGTGCGCAGCGTGTCGCGCTGGTTCTGCTTGCCACCGATGCCGGAACGGATCTGGGTCACCTTCAGGCGTGCCATCAGGAGGACACCTCCGCCCGCGCCTTCAGCAGCGCCGCCGGGGCGACGTGCTCGACCGGCAGGCCACGACGCGCGGCCACGGCCTCCGGGGTCTCCAGGCTGCGCAGCGCCTCGACGGTGGCGTGCACCACGTTGATGGCGTTGGACGAACCCAGCGACTTGCTGAGGATGTCGTGGATCCCGGCGCACTCCAGTACGGCGCGCGCCGAGCCACCCGCGATCACACCGGTACCGGGAGCCGCCGGACGCAGCATGACAACGCCTGCGGCCTTCTCGCCCTGGACCGGGTGCGGGATGGTGCCCTGGATCCTCGGCACCTTGAAGAAAGACTTCTTGGCCTCCTCGACACCCTTGGCGATCGCCGCGGGCACCTCCTTGGCCTTGCCGTAACCCACACCGACGGTGCCTTCACCGTCGCCGACGACCACGAGGGCGGTGAAGCTGAAGCGACGACCACCCTTCACGACCTTGGCGACACGGTTGATGGCTACCACGCGCTCGATGTAGGCGGTCTTGTCGGCTGCCGCACCACGACCACCGTCGCGGTTACGGCGCTCACCACCGGCGCCGCCTCCGCGACGCTGCTGGCCTCCGCTCATGTCGAACTACCTCTTCCTGTGTTGTGTCGCCGTCAGAAGCCGAGGCCGCCCTCACGGGCGGCGTCGGCCAGTGCCGCGATGCGGCCGTGGTACTTGTTCCCGGCCCGGTCGAAGACGACCGAGTCGATGCCGGCAGCCTTGGCCCGGTCGGCGATCAGGCCGCCGACGGTCTTGGCCTTGTCGGTCTTGTTCGTGTCCGCGCCACGCAGGTCGGCCTCCATGGTGGAGGCGGAGACCAGCGTCGTGCCGGCCACGTCGTCGATGACCTGTACGAACAGGTGCTTCGAGGACTTGGTGACCACCAGTCGCGGCCGGTCGGCCGTGCCGTTGATCTTCTTCCGGACCCGAATCTGGCGACGCAGCCGCGACGCCGTCTTCTTGGCGGAGTGCTTGTGCGGACGCAGTCCGATCGCCATGGTTACTTACCAGCCTTTCCGACCTTGCGGCGCACCTGCTCGCCGGCGTACCGCACACCCTTGCCCTTGTACGGCTCGGGCTTGCGCAGCTTGCGGATGTTGGCGGCGACCTCGCCGACCGACTGCTTGTCGATGCCCTGCACCGAGAAGCGGGTCGGCGCCTCCACCACGAAGCTGATGCCCTCGGGGGCATCGACGGTGATGGTGTGGCTGTACCCGAGCGAGAACTCCAGCTGGGTCGGTCCCTTGGCCAGGACGCGGTACCCGACGCCGACGATCTCGAGCTTCTTCTCGTAGCCCTCCGTCACTCCGGTCACCAGGTTGGCGATCAGGGTGCGGGACAGGCCGTGCAGTTCCTTGCTCCTGCGCTGGTCGTCGGGGCGGGTCACGGCGATCGTGCCGTCCTCGTCCCGATTGACCGCGATGGGCTCAGCCACGACGTGCGACAGCTGACCCTTCGGACCCTTCACGGTGACCGTCTGGCCGTCGATCGTGACGTCGACGCCGGACGGGACCGTGACCGGGAGTTTACCGATGCGAGACATGAGAGTGGTCCTCCTTCCGGTTCTTCGTCACCAGACGTAGGCGAGGACTTCCCCGCCGACGCCCTTGTTCTTGGCCTGACGGTCGGTCAGCAGTCCCTGGGACGTCGAGATGATCGCGACGCCCAGGCCACCGAGGACCTTGGGCAGGTTGGTCGACTTCGCGTAGACCCGCAGGCCCGGCTTGCTGATCCGGCGCACGCCCGCGATGGAGCGCTCCCGGCTCGGGCCGAACTTGAGGTCGACGACCAGGGTCTTGCCGACGGCGCCCTCCTTGGGCTCCTCCACCTGGTAGGAGGAGATGTAGCCCTCCTGCTGGAGGATGTCGGCGATGCCCTGCTTGATCTTGCTGTACGGCATTGAGGTCGACTCGTGGTACGCCTGGTTGGCGTTGCGCAGACGCGTCAGCATGTCTGCGATCGGGTCGGTCATCGTCATGGCCTGGGGCCTCTTTCCCGCCGTGGTTTCGCCGGCCGGCGACCTACGGTGACTAGATGGTGAATGGAGAAAAGATCAAGGGTGGAGACGGTCACCAGCTGGACTTGGTCACGCCGGGCAGCTCGCCCCGGTGTGCCATCTCCCGCAGGCAGATCCGGCACAGGCCGAACTTGCGGAAGACCGCCTTCGGCCGGCCGCAGCGCTGGCAGCGGGTGTAACCGCGCACCGCGAACTTCGGCTTCCGGGCCTGCTTGACCTTGAGTGCTGTCTTCGCCACGTCAGTTCTCCTTGAACGGGAAACCGAGCTGCCGCAGCAGGGCCCGGCCCTCGTCGTCGTTCTTCGCGGTGGTCACCACGGTGATGTCCATACCCCGGACCCGGTCGATGCGGTCCTGGTTGATCTCGTGGAACATCACCTGCTCGGTCAGACCGAAGGTGTAGTTCCCGGTGCCGTCGAACTGCTTCGGGGACAAGCCGCGGAAGTCGCGGATCCGGGGCAGCGCGAGCGCCAGCAGCCGGTCCAGGAACTCCCACATCCGGTCGCCGCGCAGCGTCACGTGGGCGCCGATCGGCATGCCCTCGCGCAGCTTGAACTGCGCGATCGACTTGCGTGCCTTGGTCACCTGCGGCTTCTGGCCGGTGATCGCGGCCAGGTCCTTCACCGCGCCGTCGATCAGCTTGGAGTCGCGAGCCGCCTCGCCGACGCCCATGTTCACCACGATCTTGGTGAGGCCGGGCACCTGCATGACGTTGTCGAACTGGAACTGCTCCTGCAGCTTGCCGACGATCTCTTCGCGGTACTTCGTCTTCAGCCGCGGCTGAACCTTGGTGTTCTCGGTAGCCGTCGCAGTCATCAGATCTCCTCGCCGGTACGCCGCGCGATCCGGACGCTCCGGAAACCGGTGTACGTCGAGCCGTCGGGGCGCCGCTTCTGCACCTCGACGCGGTTGTAACCGACGCGGGTGGTCACCTTCTGCTTCTTGCCGTCCTTGTCGACCTCGACCAGAAGCATCACGTTCGAGACGTGGATCGGGGCTTCCTGGGTGACGATGCCACCGGTGGTGCCGCCGCGCTGGGCCTGCTGCACCTTGGTGTGCTTCTTGACCCGGTTCACGCCCTCGACGATGACCTTCTCGGCGTCGGGCATGACCTGGATGATCTTGCCCTCGAGGCCCTTGGACTTACCGGCGATCACGCGGACCTGATCGCCCTTCTTCACGTGCAATTTCCGCTGCGACATATCAGAGCACCTCCGGGGCGAGCGAGATGATCTTCATGAAGCGCTTCTCGCGCAACTCCCGGCCGACCGGCCCGAAGATACGGGTGCCACGGGGCTCGCCGTCGGCCTTCAGGATCACCGCGGCGTTCTCGTCGAAGCGGATGTAGGAGCCGTCCGGACGCCGGCGCTCCTTCACGGTCCGCACGACGACCGCCTTGACGACGTCACCCTTCTTCACACCGCCGCCCGGGATCGCATCCTTGACGGTGGCGACGATCGTGTCACCGACACCGGCGTAGCGCCGACCGGAGCCACCGAGAACGCGGATGCACAAGATCTCCTTGGCACCCGTGTTGTCGGCGACCTTCAGTCGCGACTCCTGCTGGATCATCTGTTGATCTCCTGGTTGTCTCGCTGGTTCTCACGTCCGTGAGCCTTGCGGAACGAATAAATTCGATTGGTTGCCGGCAGCACCGGTAACTACTTGGCCTTCTCGAGGATCTCGACGACGCGCCAGCGCTTGGTCGCCGACAGCGGCCGGGTCTCCATCAGGAGGACACGGTCGCCGATACCGGCGGCGTTCTGCTCGTCGTGCGCCTTGAGCTTGCTGGTGCGCCGGATGACCTTGCCGTAGAGCTTGTGCTTGACCCGGTCCTCGACCTCGACGGTGACGGTCTTGTCCATCTTGTCGCTCAGCACCAGGCCCTCACGGGTCTTCCGGCGGCCTCGCGCCTGCGTGGTCGTGCTCACGGTCTCGTCCTTCACGTTCTCGGTCATGCCTTGCTCCCGGCCTTGTCCTGGCTGTCGTCTGCGGGCTCGGCATCAGACACCGAGACGACCTCCTCGGTCGCGGCCGGCTCCTCGACCTCATCGGTTATGCCGAGCGCCCGCTCGGTCAGCACCGTGTAGATGCGGGCGATGTCCTTGCGGACGGCGCGCAGCCGGCCGTGGGACTCCAGCTGACCCGTAGCAGCCTGGAACCGGAGGTTGAACAGCTCCTCCTTGGCCTCACCGAGCTTGCTCATCAGCTCGTCCTTGCCGAGGTTGCGCAGTTCGGCGGCGGTCGCGGTGGTAGCCATCAGTTCTCACCTGCCTCTCGGGAGATGAAGCGGCACTTCATCGGCAACTTGTGGATCGCGCGGCGCAGGGCCTCGCGAGCGATGTCCTCCGGCACGCCGGACAGCTCGAACAGCACCCGGCCGGCCTTGACGTTGGCGATCCACCACTCCGGCGAACCCTTACCGGAACCCATCCGGGTCTCAGCAGGCTTCTTGGTCAGCGGGCGGTCGGGGTAGATGTTGATCCACACCTTGCCGCCACGCTTGATGTGCCGCGTCATCGCGATACGCGCGGCCTCGATCTGCCGGTTGGTGACGTAGTGGTTCTCCAGCGCCTGGATGCCGAAGTCACCGAAGGCCAGCGTCGTACCACCCTTGGCAGCGCCGGAGCGCCCCGGGTGGTGCTGCTTGCGGTGCTTGACCTTGCGGGGGATGAGCATCGGTCAGCTCTCCGTTCCGGTCGTCTCGGCGGGCTTGTCGGCCGCCGGCGCGCTCGCCTCGGCGGCCGGAGCCGCGGAGCGGGCGTTGTCCCGACGGTCGTCACGACGGCCACCGCGGTCACCACGGTCACGGTCGCCACCTCGGCCACCGCGGTCGTCGCGACGGGCCGGCCGGCGCTGCTGAGTCGCGGCGCGGGCCGCGGCCTGCGCTTCGCGCTCGGCCCGGGAGCCGGCCACGTCACCCTTGTAGATCCAGACCTTCACGCCGATCCGGCCGAAGGTCGTGCGGGCCTCGTAGAAGCCGTAGTCGATGTCCGCGCGGAGCGTGTGCAGCGGTACCCGGCCCTCACGGTAGAACTCCGACCGCGACATCTCCGCGCCACCCAGACGACCGGAGCACTGGATCCGGATGCCCAGGGCGCCGCCACGCATGGTGGTCTGCATCGCCTTGCGCATCGCGCGGCGGAACGCCACGCGGCCGGACAGTTGCTCGGCCACACCCTGGGCGACCAGCTGAGCGTCGACCTCGGCGTTCT
The DNA here is from genome assembly GCF_055562215.1 of Kribbella sp. NPDC020701. NCBI lineage: Bacteria > Bacillati > Actinomycetota > Actinomycetes > Propionibacteriales > Kribbellaceae > Kribbella > Kribbella sp. NPDC020701. The sequence continues at coordinate 58,351 of NZ_JBVHFT010000003.1, forward strand.
TCACCTCGAGGATGTTCAGCTGCACCTGCTTGCCGGTGAGCTCCTCCAGGCTGCCCCGGATCCGGTCCGCCTCGGCGCCACGGCGACCGATGACGATGCCCGGACGAGCGGTGTGGATGTCGACCCGGACCCGGTCACGGGTGCGCTCGATCTCCACACGGGAGATGCCGGCGCGCTCCATGCCCTTGCTCAGCAGGCGACGGATCTTGACGTCCTCGCCCACGTAGTCCTTGTACAGCTTGTCGGCGTACCAACGGCTCTTGTGATCGGTGCTGATGCCGAGACGGAACCCGTGCGGGTTTACCTTCTGGCCCACGTCAGGACTCCTTCTTCTCAGCGGTCTTCTTGGCAGCCGCCTTCTTCGCGGTCGCCTTCTTGGCCGGCTTCTCGGCGGTCTCGGCCTGGTCGGCCGCGGCCTTCTTCGCCGGCGCCTTCTTGGCCGCATCGGCCTTCTTGGCCGACTTCTTGGCGGGGGCCTTCTCGACCGGCTCGTCCTGGACCCGCGGCGTCACCACGACGGTGATGTGGCTGGTCCGCTTGTCGATCCGGGTGGCCCGGCCCTGGGCGCGCGGGCGGTGACGCTTCAGCGTCGGGCCCTCGTCCACGAGGACCTTCGCCACGACCAGCTCGGTCCGGCTCAGGTGCTCGGTGCCCTCGGCGTTCGCCGCAGCGCTGTCGACGACCTTGTACACGGTCGCGGCAGCGGCCTGCGGGGCGAACTTCAGAGTGGCGAGTGCGTCGTCGACGCCCAGACCGCGCACCAGGTCACCCACGCGGCGCGCCTTCATCGGCGTCACGCGGACGAAGCGCGCGACCGCGAAGGCCCCGGGCTCGTCGCCCAGCAGGCTCTCGCGACGGGCGCTGACCGCCCTACGCTCTTGAACGCTCATGATGTTCGAATCTCTCCGTAGGTTGCTTTCGCTTCGTCACTGACCACGGGTCAGCGACGCCGTGACTTCCGGTCGTCCTTCTCGTGACCCTTGAACGTCCGGGTCGGAGCGAACTCGCCGAGCTTGTGCCCGACCATCGCGTCCGTCACGAACACCGGCACGTGCTTGCGGCCGTCGTGCACCGCGAGCGTGTGGCCGATCATGTCCGGCACGATCATCGATCGGCGGGACCAGGTCTTGATGACGTTCTTGGTGCCCTTCTCGTTCTGCACCTCCACCTTCTTCATCAGGTGGTGGTCGACGAACGGGCCCTTCTTCAAACTGCGTGGCATCTGGCCGGCTCCTATCAGCGCTTCTTGCCGGCCTTGCGGCGCCGGACGATCATGCGGTCGCTTTCCTTGCGGGTACGGGTACGGCCCTCGGGCTGGCCCCACGGGGACACCGGGTGGCGACCACCCGAGGTCTTACCCTCACCACCACCGTGCGGGTGGTCGACCGGGTTCATCGCGACACCGCGGACGGTCGGGCGCTTGCCCTTCCAGCGCATCCGGCCCGCCTTGCCCCAGTTGATGTTCGACTGCTCGCCGTTGCCGACCTCACCGAGGGTGGCGCGGCAGCGCACGTCGACCATCCGGACCTCGCCGGACGGCATCCGCAGGGTGGCCATCCGGCCCTCCTTCGCGACCAGCTGGATGCTGGCACCGGCCGAGCGGCCCATCTTCGCGCCGCCACCCGGGCGCAGCTCGACGGCGTGCACCGTGGAGCCGACCGGGATGTTGCGCAGCGGCAGGTTGTTGCCCACCTTGATGTCGGCGGCCGGGCCGTTCTCGACGATCGTGCCCTGCTTCAGGTTCGACGGGGCGAGGATGTAGCGCTTCTCGCCGTCGATGTAGTGCAGCAGCGCGATCCGCGCGGTGCGGTTCGGGTCGTACTCGATCTCGGCGACCTTGGCCGGCACGCCGTCCTTGTCGTACCGCTTGAAGTCGATCAGCCGGTACGCGCGCTTGTGACCGCCGCCCTGGTGCCGAGTGGTGATCTTGCCGGAGTTGTTCCGGCCACCCTTCTTCGGCAGCGGGCGCAGCAGCGACTTCTCGGGGGTCGAACGGGTGAGCTCGACGAAGTCGGCCACGCTCGAGCCACGGCGGCCCGGCGTCGTCGGCTTGTACTTGCGGATTCCCATTACGACTGGCCTCCGAAGATGTCGATGCGGTCGTCACCCTTGAGGGTCACGATCGCCCGCTTGGTGTCCGGGCGCTTGCCCCAGCCGGTACGCGTCCGGCGGCGCTTGCCCTTGCGGTTGATGGTGTTGACGTCGCTGACCTTGACCTTGAAGACCTTCTCGACCGCGAGCTTGATCTCGGTCTTGTTGGATCCCGGGGCGACCTCGAACGTGTACTTCTGCTCGTCCAGCAGGCCGTAGCTCTTCTCGCTCACGACCGGCCGCAGCAGCACGTCGCGCGGGTCCTTGTTGACTCCGTGGCTCATGCTTCTACCTCCTCGGCTTCGGTCGACGTCGCGACAGCCTTCACGGACTTACCCTTGGGCGCGCCGGTGACGAAGCTGTCGAGGGCGCCCTTGGTGAACACGACCGCGTCACTGACCAGAACGTCGTACGCGTTCAGCTGGTCGGCGGCGATCAGGTGGACGTGCTGCACGTTGCGCAGGCTCAGCCAGGTGAGGTCGTCGGCACGCTCGAGGACGACCAGGACCTTGCCCGGCTCGGCGGCCTCGGCCAGCACGTTCAGCGCGGCCTTGGTGGACGGCGTGTCGCCGTCGACGAACTTCTCCACGACGTGCACACGGCCGTCGCGGGCCCGGTCCGACAGCGCACCGCGGAGCGCGGCGGCGATCATCTTCTTCGGGGTCCGCTGGCTGTAGTCGCGCGGCACCGGGCCGTGGACGACGCCACCACCGGTGAACTGCGGCGCGCGGGTCGAGCCCTGACGGGCGCGACCGGTGCCCTTCTGGCGGTACGGCTTGGCGCCACCACCGGAGACCTCGCCCCGGGTCTTCGCCTTGGCCGTGCCCTGCCGGGCGGCCGCCAGCTGGGCCACCACGACCTGGTGGATCAGCGGGATGTTGACCTGGACGTCGAACAGCTCGGCCGGAAGCTCGGCGGAACCCTTCTTGCTGACCTTGTCGCCCTTCACGACGACGACGTCGACGGTGCTCACTTCGCAGCTCCCTTCGCGGCGTTGCGGATCAGCACGAGGCCGCCCTTCGGACCGGGAACGGCACCCTTGAGCAGGATCAGGCCACGCTCGGTGTCGATCGCGTGCACGCTGATGTTCTGCGTGGTGATCTGCTCGGCGCCCATCCGGCCCGCCATCCGCAGGCCCTTGAAGACCCGGCCCGGGGTGGCGCAGCCGCCGATGGAACCCGGCGAGCGGTGCTTCTTGTGGACACCGTGGGTGGCGCGCAGGCCGTGGAAGCCGTGCCGCTTCATCACACCGGCGAAACCCTTGCCCTTGCTGGTGGCGGAAACGTCGACCCGCTCACCGGCCTCGAAGGCCTCGGCCTTGATCTCCTGGCCCAGGGTGTACTCGCTGGCGTCGGCGGTGCGCAGCTCCACCAGGTGGCGCCGCGGCGTCACGCCGGCCTTGTCGAAGTGTCCGCGCATCGGCTTGGTCACCTTGCGGGGGTCGATGTCCCCGAAGGCGATCTGGACACCGTCGTACCCGTGGCTGTCCGAGGTACGCACCTCGGTCACGACGCACGGGCCGGCCTGGATCACGGTGACGGGGACGACGCGATTGTTCTCGTCCCAGGTCTGGGTCATGCCGAGCTTGGTGCCCAGCAGACCGCGCGTGTTCTTGGAAGTCTTCATTACGGGGCTCATTGGTTGTTCGCGTCCCTCAGAGCTTGATCTCGATGTCGACACCGGCCGGCAGGTCGAGCCGCATCAGCGAGTCGACGGTCTTCGGCGTGGGGTCGATGATGTCGATGAGCCGCTTGTGGGTGCGCATCTCGAAGTGCTCGCGGCTGTCCTTGTACTTGTGCGGCGAGCGGATGACGCAGAACACGTTCTTTTCCGTCGGCAACGGCACCGGGCCAGCAACCTTCGCACCAGTACGCGTCACCGTGTCGACAATCTTGCGCGCCGAGCTGTCGATGACCTCGTGGTCGTAGGCCTTCAGCCGGATGCGGATCTTTTGTCCCGCCATCGCTTCGCTTCGTCCTTCTCTATCGTCTTCGCCTTCGTTGCTCCGACCCCCGAGGTCGGGTGTGTCGCGCACTTGGAAACGCGCGTGACTCACCGCTTCATCGACCTGGATTGGCGATCGGGGCCCGGTCTCGGACCGGAACCTCGGCATGGTCTCCGGTCCGGCGCACCAGCCAGACCGAAAATTGGTCTGGGGCGCGCCCCGGCGGCCTCGCCTGAGCAACCTGAATATTGTGCCAGAGATCGGCGCCGAAACGCCAATCGGGTGGCTTCACGCCCGATCCGGACCCACCTGGCCCCGGATCGGGCACAAAGCAGAGGTCCGCGGGGCTCAGATGTCGAGCCCTCGCGGACCTCGTGAGATCACTTGAGGATCTTGGTGACCCGGCCGGCGCCGACGGTGCGGCCACCTTCACGGATCGCGAACTTCAGGCCCTCTTCCATGGCGATCGGCTGGATCAGCTCGACCGACATGTCGGTGTTGTCGCCCGGCATGACCATCTCGGTGCCCTCGGGCAGCGTGACGACGCCGGTGACGTCCGTGGTGCGGAAGTAGAACTGGGGCCGGTAGTTCTGGAAGAACGGCGTGTGCCGGCCGCCCTCCTCCTTCGACAGGATGTAGACCGAAGCGTCGAAGTTGGTGTGCGGGGTCGTGGTGCCCGGCTTGATGACGACCATGCCGCGCTCGACGTCCTCGCGCTTGGTGCCACGCAGCAGCAGACCGACGTTCTCACCGGCCTGGCCCTCGTCGAGCAGCTTGCGGAACATCTCGATACCGGTGACCGTGGTGGTCTGCTTCTCCGGACGGATGCCGACGATGTCGACGGTCTCGTTGATCTTGACGACACCGCGCTCGATCCGGCCGGTGATGACCGTGCCGCGACCCGTGATGGTGAAGACATCCTCCACCGGCATCAGGAACGGCTTGTCGATCTCGCGGACCGGCTGCGGGATGTAGGCGTCGACCGCGTCCATCAGCTCGATGATCGACTCGCCCCACTTGGCGTCACCCTGCAGAGCCGGGTGCGCCGCGACCTTGATGACCGGGGCGTTGTCACCGTCGAACTCCTGCTCGGAGAGCAGCTCGCGGACCTCGAGCTCGACGAGCTCCAGGATCTCCTCGTCGTCGACCATGTCGCACTTGTTCAGCGCGACCACCATGGCCGGCACGCCGACCTGGCGGGCGAGCAGCACGTGCTCACGCGTCTGCGGCATCGGGCCGTCGGTGGCGGCGACGACCAGGATCGCACCGTCCATCTGGGCCGCACCGGTGATCATGTTCTTGATGTAGTCCGCGTGACCCGGGCAGTCGACGTGGGCGTAGTGCCGGGCCTCGGTCTGGTACTCGACGTGCGCGATGGAGATGGTGATACCGCGCTGACGCTCTTCCGGCGCCTTGTCGATCTGATCGAAGGCCGATGCCTCGTTGAGCGTCGGGTACTTGTCGTGCAGCACCTTGGTGATCGCCGCGGTAAGAGTGGTCTTACCGTGGTCGATGTGACCGATGGTGCCGATGTTGACGTGCGGCTTAGTCCGCTCGAACTTCGCCTTCGCCACTGGGGCCCTCCTAGTAAATGTTGACTACGCCGTACGCCGACGCGCTGTGGGTTGGTTGGTCCAGAACGAGAAACTACTCGCCCCGGGCCTTCTTGATGATCTCTTCCGCCACGTTCTTCGGAACCTCGGCGTAGGAATCGAACTGCATCGAGTAGGACGCGCGGCCCTGCGTCTTGGAACGCAGGTCACCGACATACCCGAACATCTCGGACAACGGCACCAGAGCCTTGATCGCCCGGCTGCCACCAGGGCCCTCGTCCATCGACTGGATCTGGCCGCGGCGTGAGTTGAGGTCGCCGATCACTTCACCCATGTAGTCCTCGGGCGTGATGACCTCGACCGCGAACATCGGCTCCAGGATGACCGGGGTCGCCCGGCGGGCGGCGTCCTTGAAGGCCATCGAACCGGCGATCTTGAAGGCGAGCTCGGAGGAGTCGACATCGTGGTAGGCACCGTCGGTCAGCGTCACCTTGACGTCGACCATCGGGTAGCCGGCCAGTACGCCGAACTCCATCGCCTCCTGGGCGCCCTCGTCCACCGACGGGATGTACTCCCGGGGGATGCGGCCACCGGTCACGGCGTTGACGAACTCGTAGCCGCCCTCGCCACCGGCCTCGACCGAAGTCGGCTCGATGTTGATGATCACACGCGCGAACTGACCCGAACCACCGGTCTGCTTCTTGTGCGTGTAGTCGACCTTCTCGACCTTCTTCTTGATGGTCTCGCGGTAGGCGACCTGCGGCTTGCCGACGTTCGCCTCGACGCGGAACTCGCGCTTCATCCGGTCGACCAGCACCTCGAGGTGCAGCTCCCCCATGCCGGCGATGATCGTCTGGCCGGTGTCCTCGTCGGTCCGGACCTGGAAGGTCGGGTCCTCCTCGGCCAGCCGCTGGATCGCGACGCCCAGCTTCTCCTGGTCGCCCTTCGACTTGGGCTCGATGGCGACCGAGATGACCGGGGCCGGGAACTGCATCGACTCCAGCACGACCGGGTTCGACGGGTCGGACAGGGTCTCGCCGGTGGTGGTGTCCTTCAGACCCATCACGGCGACGATGTGGCCGGCGCCGATCGACGCGATCTCCTCACGCTTGTTCGCGTGCATCCGGTAGATTTTGCCGATCCGCTCCTTGCGCCCCTTGGTGGGGTTCAGGACCTGGGTGCCGGTCTCCAGCTTGCCGGAGTACACCCGGATGAAGGTCAGCTTGCCCAGGTGGGGGTCGGCCGCGATCTTGAACGCCAGTGCCGAGAACGGCTCGCTGTCGTCGGGCTTGCGCAGGACGACCTTGTCGCTGTCCTTGACGTCGTGGCCCTCGATGTCGGGCACGTCGAGCGGGCTCGGCAGGAAGGCGTTGATCGCGTCGAGCAGCGGCTGGACGCCCTTGTTCTTGAACGCCGTACCGGTCAGCACCGGGGTGAGCTTGCTGGCGATGGTCGCCCGGCGGATGGCCGCGACGATCTGCTCCTGGGTGGGCTCGTCGCCCTCCAGGTACATCTCCATGATCTCGTCGTCGGCCTCGGCCAGCGTCTCGATCAGCTTGTCGCGCCACTCGGCGGCGATCTCGGTGTGGGTGGCCGGGATCTCCTCGACGGTGTAGTCCTCACCCATCGTGGTCTCGCCGCGCCAGGTCAGCGCACGCATCCCGACCAGGTCGACGACGCCGATGAAGTCGGACTCGGAGCCGATCGGCAGCTGCAGCACCAGCGGCACCGCGGCCAGCCGGTCGACGATCATGTCGACGCAGCGCATGAACTCCGCGCCGGTCCGGTCCAGCTTGTTCACGAAGCAGATCCGCGGTACGCCGTACCGGTCCGCCTGGCGCCATACGGTCTCCGACTGCGGCTCCACGCCGGCGACACCGTCGAACACCGCGACGGCACCGTCGAGGACGCGCAGCGAGCGCTCCACCTCGACGGTGAAGTCGACGTGGCCCGGGGTGTCGATGATGTTGATGGTGTGGTCTTTCCAGGTGCAGGTCGTCGCGGCGGACGTGATGGTGATGCCGCGCTCCTGCTCCTGCTCCATCCAGTCCATCGTGGCGGCGCCGTCGTGGACCTCACCGATCTTGTACGTGATACCGGTGTAGAAGAGGATCCGCTCGGTCGTCGTCGTCTTACCGGCGTCGATGTGGGCCATGATCCCGATGTTGCGGACCATTGCCAGGTCGGTGGTGATTTGTACGGCCACCTCGGTGGTCTACCTCTCGATTCTGTACTGCGTCAAAGGGGTGAGTGCTGGGGTCCGGATCGGACCCCGGATCACCAGCGGTAGTGGGCGAAAGCCTTGTTGGCTTCGGCCATCTTGTGCGTGTCCTCGCGGCGCTTCACCGACGCACCGAGACCGTTGGACGCGTCCAGGATCTCGTTCATCAGGCGCTCGGACATGGTCTTCTCGCGACGCGCACGGGAGTACGACGTGAGCCAGCGCAGGGCCAGCGTGGTCGAGCGACCGGGCTTGACCTCGATCGGCACCTGGTAGGTGGCACCACCGACGCGGCGGCTCTTCACCTCGATGCTCGGCTTCACGTTGTCCAGCGCACGCTTCAGCGTGATCACCGGGTCGGTGCCGGTCTTGGTGCGAGTGCCCTCGAGCGCGTTGTAGACGATGCTCTGCGCGATCTGCTTCTTGCCGTCGACCAGGATCTTGGAGATCAACTGGGTGACGAGCGGCGAACTGTAGACCGGGTCGATGATGACCGGGCGCTTCGGGGCCGGGCCCTTGCGCGGCATTAGCTCTTCTCCTTCTTCGCGCCGTAGTGGCTGCGGGCCTGCTTGCGGTTCTTCACACCCTGGGTGTCGAGCGAACCGCGGATGATCTTGTAGCGGACACCCGGGAGGTCCTTCACACGACCGCCACGCACGAGCACGATCGAGTGCTCCTGCAGGTTGTGGCCGACGCCGGGAATGTACGCGGTGACCTCGATGCCGCTGGTCAGGCGGACACGCGCGACCTTGCGAAGGGCCGAGTTCGGCTTCTTCGGCGTGGTCGTGTAAACGCGCGTGCACACACCGCGACGCTGAGGGGAACCCTTCAGGGCGGGCGTCTTGTTCTTGGACACCTTGTCCTGGCGGCCCTTGCGGACCAGCTGCTGAATGGTGGGCACCGCGTAGGTCTCTTTCTGTCGTCCGGCTATCTCTCTGCTGTTGCTTGCCTGACCCCCGCGGTCGGGTGTGTCGCGTGCGCACGGGAGTACCGAGCCGTAATCTTCCAGACTGTCGGCAGGAGTCCCATGCCACGCGCGCAGACCCGGAATGTCGAGGGGCACGCATGACGGCCCAGGATGACCCGGGCACGATCGTTAAGACTAGCGGCTGGCTCAAGCACGGTCAAAATGACTAACCGACCGCGGCTGAGGCCTCTCCGCTGTTCCAGTCTACAGGGTCGGAGGAGTCACCCTGTGCAGGTACGACGGTAAGACCACTTGGCCGCGGCCGTGCGCTCGAACCCGGCCGGATCAGGCCCGGAACTCGACCTCGGTGATCAGCCCGTCGGCGGCCCGGTACAGCGCGAGCAGCGCAGCCGGCTCACCGGTGTCGTAGGCGAGCACGTGCTCGACCACCCACTCGCCGAGCATCAGCTTCTGCACCACCTCGGTCTTGCAACGCCCGGCGTCGAACCGCGGCCGGTAGTACTCCCGCAGGAACCGGCGCCCCTTCCCTTCGGTGCCGTCCGCGAGCAGGATCCGCGCGGTCGGCGAGTACATCGCCAGGAACGCCTCCAGGTCGTGCGCGGCGTAGGCGGCGTGCTCCCGGCCGATCACCCGCGCGGCCGGGGTGTCCGCCGTGACAGCGGCCACCGTGGCGGCTCCCAGGTCGGCCGGCGGCGTCGGCGTCACGGCAGGGGCGGGGGTCGGAAGGCTGGGAGTCGGCAGGGTGGGAGTCGGCAGGGTGGGAGTCGGGGCCGGGGTGGCTGGCGCCGGCCGACCGGCGGGTTCAGCGGGTGCCTTGGGCTGCTTGACGGCTACGGCCGGCTTCGCGGCGGCGGGCGTGCGCCTGGTGGTTTTGGCTTTGGGTGGGGGGACGAGGAGTTGTTCCTGGCCGTCCGGGTCCTCGCCCAGGTGGGCGATCGCCCAGTCCAGGGCCTTGGTGACGGCGGCGCGTGATTCTTCGGTGTGGTCGAGCATGTCGAACCCGTGGTGCCCTTTCGGTACGTCGATGATGTCCAGCGCGGCGCCACCGGCGGAGACGAACTCCGCAACCGGGCCGGCGAGCTCCTCGTGCTCGAGCCCGGCCCGGGTCAGCAGCACCGGCAGGTCCTTGTGTTTGCCGATCACTTCGGCAGCGTTGACCAAATCGTCGACACCGGGCGGGGTGGCGAGCAGGGGGTAGGTCAGGGCGACCCAGCGCAGCCAGTCGGGGCGGCTGTCCAGCCACTCCCCCGCCAGCAGGCCTGCGCCGGAGAAGAACCACAGGCCGACCCGATCGGGGTCGACACGTGGATCGGACCGCAGTACGCCGACAGCGGCCTCCACCTCGTCCGCGGCGGTGACCAGGTGGTCGAAGCCGTGGATCAGGCTGTGGTCGACGACGGCTGCCACCAGGCCCCGCCTGGCGGCAGCCGTCGCGTAGCCCCGGTACACCGGCCACTCCCGAGGCATCACCTCGAGGCCGGCCGGCCCTGGACCCCCGTGCACGAACAGCACCGCACCGGTCCGGGCAGTCCCGGCCGGGCGATAGAAGTCGATCTCCCCGAGCCGGTCCACCCGCACGTCGGGGCCGTCCAAAACTCCCAGGACGAAGGGCCGCAGGTAGGCCGGGAGATCCGTCATGGGCCAATCTTGGCGCATCAGCCGGACACTTTCAGCCGCCACCCCGAGTGTCGTGCCCGGACGGCATCCGGAACGGATCCGAAACGCCGGATTTCCATCTCTGCCAAGCGTTTGAGCCACCCGCAAATACCGCGAGGGCGGCACCCCCCTTTGATGGGGAGTGCCGCCCTCGGCGGGTGACTCGGCTCAGTTCTGGTAGGAACCGAGGTCGAAGTCGTCGAGCGGGACCGACTGACCGGTGGACGGGCCGAAGTCGTAGTCGTACGACTCGTAGCCGACCATCGAGTACATCGCGGCCTTCGCCTCCTCGGTGGGCTCCACCCGGATGTTGCGGTACCGGTCCATGCCCGTACCGGCCGGGATCAGCTTGCCGATGATGACGTTCTCCTTCAGACCGACCAGCGAGTCGGACTTGCCGTGGATCGCGGCCTCGGTGAGGACGCGGGTCGTCTCCTGGAAGGAGGCGGCCGACAGCCACGACTCGGTGGCCAGCGAGGCCTTGGTGATGCCCATCAGCACCGGACGACCCGAGGCCGGCGTACCGCTCTCGGCCACGACTCGACGATTCTCCGCCTCGAACATGATCCGGTCCGCGAGCTCACCGGGCAGCAGCTGGGCGTCGCCCGACTCGATCACCGTGACCCGGCGCAGCATCTGCCGGACGATGATCTCGATGTGCTTGTCGTGGATGGCCACACCCTGCGACCGGTACACCTCCTGGACCTCGTCCACCAGGTGCTCCTGCGCCTTGCGTACGCCGAGGATCCGCAGTACCTCCTGCGGGTCCGGCGTACCCTGCGTCAGCTGCTGACCGACCTCGACGTGCTGACCCTCTTCGATCAGCAGGCGGCCACGCTTGGACACCGGGTAGGCGACCTCCTCGGAACCGTCGTCCGGGGTGAGCACCAGCTTCCGGGTCTTGTCGGTGTCCTCGATCGAGATCCGGCCCGCGGCCTCCGAGATCGGCGCCTTGCCCTTGGGCTGGCGGGCCTCGAAGAGCTCGACCACACGCGGCAGACCGTGGGTGATGTCATCACCCGCGACACCACCGGTGTGGAAGGTCCGCATCGTCAGCTGCGTTCCCGGCTCACCGATGGACTGGGCCGCGATGATGCCGACCGCCTCGCCGATGTCGACCGGCTTGCCGGTCGCCAGCGAACGGCCATAGCACTTCGCGCAGGTCCCGGTCTTGGCGTCACAGGTCAGCACGGAGCGGACCTTGACCTCCTCGACCCCGGCCTCGACCAGCTTCGCGATCGAGACGTCGCCCAGGTCGCTGCCGGCCGTCAGGACGACGGTGCCGTCGGCACCGGTCACGTCGGTGGCCAGCGTCCGTGCGTACGCGCTGGTCTCGACGTTCTCGGCGTGCACGACCTTGCCGTCCGGACCGGGCTCGCCGATCTTCTTCGGCAGGCCCCGCTCGGTGCCGCAATCCTCCTCGCGGATGATCACGTCCTGCGAGACGTCCACCAGACGACGGGTCAGGTACCCCGAGTCGGCGGTCCGCAGCGCGGTGTCGGCCAGACCCTTCCGGGCACCGTGGGTGGCGATGAAGTACTCGACCACCGACAGACCCTCACGGAAGTTGGACTTGATCGGCCGGGCGATGATCTCACCCTTCGGGTTGGCCACCAGCCCACGCATACCGGCGATCTGCCGGATCTGCATCATGTTGCCTCGGGCACCCGAGTGGACCATCATCCAGATCGGGTTGGCCTTCTCGAAGTTCTCCTCCATTGCCTTGCCGACCTCGGCGTTGGCGCCGGTCCAGATCTCGATCAGCTCCTGGCGCCGCTCGGACGAGGTGATCAGACCTCGCTCGAACTGCTTCTGGACCTTCTCGGCCTGCGACTCGTACCGGGCCATGATCTCCGGCTTGGACGGCGGCGTGCTGAAGTCGTCGATCGACACGGTCACACCGGACCGGGTGGCCCAGCGGAAACCGAGGTCCTTCAGCGCGTCGAGGGCGTTGGCGACCTCGACCTTGGAGTACCGCTCGGCCAGGTCGTTGACGATCCCGCCCAGCTGCTTCTTGCCGACCTCGACGTCGACGAACGGGTAGTCCGTCGGCAGCGCCTCGTTGAACAGCGCCCGGCCCAGCGTGGTCTCCAGCGAGAACCCGCCGGCGGCCAGCTCGGTGGCACCAGCCGGTACGCCGGACTCGTCCAGACGCAGCGTGATCTTGGCCTGCAGCGACAGTTCCTTGCGGTCGAAGGCCATCAGCGCCTCGGCCACCGAGCTGAAGGCCCGGCCCTCGCCCAGCACGCCTTCCTTCAGCATGGTCAGGAAGTAGATGCCGATGATCATGTCCTGCGTCGGCATCGTGACCGGACGGCCGTCGGCCGGCTTCAGGATGTTGTTGGTCGACAGCATCAGGATCCGGGCCTCGGCCTGCGCCTCGGCCGACAGCGGCAGGTGCACCGCCATCTGGTCACCGTCGAAGTCCGCGTTGAACGCGGAGCAGACGAGCGGGTGGATCTGGATCGCCTTGCCCTCGATCAGCTGCGGCTCGAACGCCTGGATGCCCAGCCGGTGCAGGGTTGGTGCACGGTTGAGCAGGACCGGGTGCTCGGTGATGACCTCTTCCAGCACGTCCCAGACCTGGGCGCGCTGACGCTCGACCATCCGCTTGGCGGACTTGATGTTCTGCGCGTGGTTGAGGTCGACCAGCCGCTTCATCACGAACGGCTTGAACAGCTCCAGCGCCATCGCCTTCGGCAGACCGCACTGGTGCAGCTTCAGCTGCGGGCCGACCACGATCACCGAACGACCGGAGTAGTCGACGCGCTTGCCGAGCAGGTTCTGACGGAACCGGCCCTGCTTGCCCTTGAGCATGTCGGACAGCGACTTCAGCGGCCGGTTACCCGGGCCGGTGACCGGACGGCCACGACGGCCGTTGTCGAACAGCGCGTCGACGGCCTCCTGCAGCATCCGCTTCTCGTTGTTGACGATGATCTCCGGCGCGCCCAGGTCGAGCAGTCGCTTGAGCCGGTTGTTCCGGTTGATCACCCGGCGGTACAGGTCGTTCAGGTCCGAGGTGGCGAACCGGCCACCGTCGAGCTGGACCATCGGCCGCAGGTCCGGCGGGATCACCGGGACGCAGTCGAGCACCATGCCCATCGGGCTGTTGTTGGTCGCCAGGAACGCGGTGACGACCTTGAGCCGCTTCAGGGCGCGGGTCTTGCGCTGGCCCTTACCGGTCTTGATCGTCTCGCGCAGATTGTCCGCCTCGGCCTTCAGGTCGAAGGTCTCCAGCCGGCGCTGGATCGCGGCGGCACCCATGGCGCCCTCGAAGTACTTGCCGAACCGCTCCTTCATGGCGCGGTAGAGGATCTCGTCGCCCTCGAGGTCCTGGACCTTCAGGTTCTTGAACCGGGTCCAGACCTCGTCGAGGCGGTCGATCTCGCGCTGCGCACGGTCGCGCAGCTGCTTGACCTCACGCTCGGCGCCTTCCTTCACCTTGCGGCGAACGTCGGCCTTGGCGCCCTCGGCCTCGAGCTGCGCCAGGTCCTCCTCGAGCTTCTTCATCCGGGTCTCGATGTCGTTGTCGCGCCGGTTCTCGAGCTGCTTGCGCTCGACGTCGGTCCGGCCCTCCAACGACGAGAGGTCGCGGTGCCGCGCCTCGTCGTCGACGTCGGTGATCATGTACGCCGCGAAGTAGATGACCTTCTCCAGGTCCTTCGGGGCGAGGTCGAGCAGGTAGCCGAGTCGCGACGGGACACCCTTGAAGTACCAGATGTGGGTGACCGGCGCGGCCAGCTCGATGTGGCCCATCCGCTCGCGGCGCACCTTGGAGCGGGTGACCTCGACGCCACACCGCTCGCAGATGATGCCCTTGAAGCGAACGCGCTTGTACTTACCGCAGTAGCACTCCCAGTCCCGGGTGGGACCGAAGATCTTCTCGCAGAAGAGACCGTCACGCTCGGGCTTGAGCGTCCGGTAGTTGATCGTCTCGGGCTTCTTGACCTCGCCGTGCGACCACTGGCGGATCTCATCCGCGGTCGCCAGGCCGATCCGAAGCTCGTCGAAGAAGTTCACGTCGAGCACGATGTGTTATCTCCCGTTGCTAAAAATGGTCTGAGTGAGTTGGTTGTTGATCTCAAGCGGCAACCCGCTCAGACCTCCTCGACGCTGTTCGGCTCACGCCGGGACAGATCGATGCCCAGTTCCTCCGCTGCACGGAAGACGTCCTCCTCGCTGTCGCGCATCTCGACCCGGCTTCCGTCGGACGAGAGCACTTCCACGTTCAGACACAGGGACTGCATTTCCTTGACCAGAACCTTGAAGGACTCCGGGATACCCGGCTCCGGAATGTTCTCGCCCTTGACGATCGCCTCGTACACCTTGACCCGCCCGACGACATCGTCGGACTTGATGGTCAGCAGCTCCTGCAGCGCGAAGGCGGCACCGTAGGCCTCGAGGGCCCACACCTCCATCTCTCCGAACCGCTGGCCGCCGAACTGGGCCTTACCGCCCAGCGGCTGCTGCGTGATCATCGAGTACGGACCGGTCGAGCGTGCGTGGATCTTGTCGTCGACCAGGTGGTGCAGCTTCAGCATGTACATGTAGCCGACACCGACCGGCTCCGGGAACGGCTCACCCGAACGGCCGTCGAACAGCCGGGCCTTGCCCGAGCCGTCGACCATCCGGACACCGTCGCGGTTCGGCAGCGTCGAGGAGAGCAGGCCGGTGACCTCCTCCTCCTTGGCGCCGTCGAAGACCGGGGTGGCGACGTTCGTGAACGGCTCGGCCTCGCCGGCGCCGATCTTGATGAGTCGCTGGGCCCACTCTTCGGTGTTGTCCGGGTCGACCTTCCAGCCGCGGCTGGCGATCCACCCGAGGTGCGTCTCCAGCACCTGGCCGACGTTCATCCGGCCGGGCACGCCCAGCGGGTTCAGGATGATGTCGACCTGGGTGCCGTCCTCGAGGAACGGCATGTCCTCGACCGGCAGGATCTTCGAGATGACGCCCTTGTTGCCGTGGCGTCCGGCCAGCTTGTCGCCGACCGAGATCTTGCGCTTCTGGGCGACGTACACGCGGACCAGCTGGTTCACGCCCGGCGGCAGTTCGTCGCCGTTGTCGCGGTCGAAGACGCGGACACCGATGACGGTGCCCTCCTCGCCGTGCGGCACCTTCAGCGAGGTGTCGCGGACCTCACGGGCCTTCTCACCGAAGATCGCGCGCAGCAGCCGCTCCTCCGGGGTCAGCTCGGTCTCGCCCTTGGGGGTGACCTTGCCGACCAGGATGTCACCGGTGGTGACCTCGGCGCCGATCCGGATGATGCCCCGCTCGTCGAGGTCGGCCAGCATCTCGTCGGAGACGTTCGGGATGTCCCGGGTGATCTCCTCCGGACCCAGCTTGGTGTCGCGAGCGTCGACCTCGTGCTCCTCGATGTGGATCGAGGTCAGCAGGTCCTGCTGCACGACGCGCTGGGAGAGGATGATCGCGTCCTCGTAGTTGTGGCCTTCCCACGGCATGAAGGCGACCAGCATGTTGCGGCCGAGCGCCATCTCGCCCTCGTCGGTGCACGGACCGTCGGCCAGCGGCGATCCGATCTCGACCCGCTGACCGGCGTCGACCAGCGGACGCTGGTTGATGCAGGTGCCCTGGTTCGAGCGGCGGAACTTCGCCAGCCGGTAGGTCTGGTACGTGCCGTCGTCGGCGGCGACCTCGATCAGGTCGGCCGACACCTCCTTGATGACGCCGGCCTTGTCGGCCACCACCACGTCACCGGCGTCGACCGCACCGCGGAACTCCATGCCGGTACCGACCAGGGGGGCGTCCGCGGTGATCAGCGGAACGGCCTGGCGCTGCATGTTGGAGCCCATCAGGGCGCGGTTGGCGTCGTCGTGCTCGAGGAACGGGATCATCGCCGTCGCGACCGACACCATCTGGCGCGGCGAGACGTCCATGTAGTCCACGTCGTCGACCAGCACGAGCTCGACCTCACCGTGGCGCCGGCGAACCAGCACCCGGTCCTCGGCGAACTTGTCGTCGTCGGTCAGCGCCGCGTTGGCCTGCGCGATGACGAACCGGTCCTCCTCGTCCGCGGTCAGGTAGTCCACCTGGTCGGTGACCTGGCCGTCGACGACCTTGCGATACGGCGTCTCGACGAAGCCGAACGGGTTCACCCGGCCGTACGTCGCGAGCGAGCCGATCAGGCCGATGTTCGGGCCTTCCGGGGTCTCGATCGGGCACATCCGGCCGTAGTGGGACGGGTGCACGTCGCGGACCTCGAAGCCGGCCCGCTCCCGGGACAGACCACCCGGGCCGAGAGCCGACAGGCGGCGCTTGTGGGTCAGACCCGCGATCGGGTTGGTCTGGTCCATGAACTGCGACAGCTGGGAGGTGCCGAAGAACTCCTTCAGCGCCGCCACCACCGGACGGATGTTGATCAGGGTCTGCGGCGTGATCGCCTCGACGTCCTGGGTCGTCATCCGCTCCCGGACCACACGCTCCATCCGGGCCAGGCCGGTGCGCAGCTGGTTCTGGATCAGCTCGCCGACGGTCCGCAGCCGGCGGTTGCCGAAGTGGTCGATGTCGTCTTCCTCGACCACGACCTCACCGGTCGGTGCGGGCAGCTCGGTCTTGCCTTCGTGCAGGGCCACCAGGTACTTGATCGTGGCGACGATGTCGTCGATCGTCAGCACCGCGGTGTCGTGCGCCTCGTCGCGGCCGAGCTTCTTGTTGATCTTGTAGCGGCCGACCTTGGCCAGGTCGTAGCGCTTGCCGTTGAAGTAGTAGTTGTCCAGCAGCGCCTGCGCGGCCTCGCGCGTCGGCGGTTCGCCCGGGCGCAGCTTGCGGTAGATGTCCAGCAGCGCGTCGTCCTGCCCGGAGGTGTGGTCCTTCTCCAGGGTCAGCCGGATCGACTCGTAGTCGCCGAACTCCTCCAGGATCTGCGCGTCGGTCCAGCCGAGCGCCTTCAGCAGCACGGTGACGTTCTGCTTGCGCTTGCGGTCGAGGCGGACGCCGACCATGTCGCGCTTGTCCACCTCGAACTCCAGCCACGCGCCGCGCGACGGGATGATCTTGGCGGTGAAGATGTCCTTGTCCGACGTCTTGTCCGGGGTGCGCTCGAAGTACACACCGGGCGAGCGGACGAGCTGGGACACCACGACGCGCTCGGTGCCGTTGATGACGAAGGTGCCCTTGCGCGTCATCAGCGGGAAGTCACCCATGAAGACGGTCTGGCTCTTGATCTCGCCGGTCTCGTTGTTCATGAACTCGGCCGTGACGAACAGCGGCGCGGAGTAGGTGACGTCCCGCTCCTTGCACTCGTCGACCGTGTTCTTCGGAGGCTCGAAGCGGTGGTCGCGGAACGACAGCGACATGGTGCCGCTGAAGTCCTCGATCGGGGAGATCTCCTCGAAAATCTCTTCCAGGCCGGACGGGCCGGACAGTTCGGTCCGCCCCTCGGCCTCGGCGGCGGCCACACGGGCCTGCCACGTTTCGTTGCCGACCAGCCAGTCGAAACTGTCCACCTGCAGCGCAAGCAGATCCGGAACCTCGAGAGGCTCGGAAATCTTGGCGAAGGAGATGCGGCGGGAGCCGGAAACGTCGGAAATGCTGTCGGACTGGGGGTTGCGCGAGGCGACCAAGGGGCGTCCTTCCACGGGCTCGCAAAGAATCACTTCGGTGCTGGGAGCGCAGGCCAAACCACCCCAGTCAAGTCGAGACTCAAGCCGAGGTGGGAGTAAAGGCAGCGCAAAGCAATAGGCTACCCGATACAGGCAAGCCTGTCCAATGGGGTCCGATAGTTTGCCTTCGGACCACCCTCTCCGTCAAGGACCGACCCGGTGTCTCCAGCGAGTAGATCACCCGCGAGCCTCCCGGCGCCCTCCTGGTGCGGAGTCACAAAGAGACTACAGTCCGGCGATCTCCTGGACCAGCCATTGGCCGTCCTTTCGGACCATCGTGAACCGGGTCCGGTTGAGATCCACGCGGGGTTTACCCTGCGTGATCGTGCTGGTGGTGGTCTGGTTCACGAAGATGATCAGCGTGACCCGGTCGGCGTCGCCGTCGCGGACCCCGACCTCGCGGACGTCGGCCTTCACCGTCGCCTTGGTCTTGGTGGCCAGCTCGCCGGCCACCTTCGCGGTCTCGTCGAACTTGCCGGCGAACTCCGGGGTCATCGTCGCCCGCGCCGCGGCGAAGCTCTTGCCGAGGGTGCGGTAGTCGTAGCTGAGCGCGGTCTCGGCCGCCTTCCGCCCGGCCGCGGCGGCCTGGTCACGGGCGTCCTCGGCCTGCTTGCCCTGCCACGCCTTGACCCCGAGCACCACCGCGACGGTCAGCACCAGGACCACGGCGACGCCGAGCGCAGCGGTCAGCAGCCGCCCCAGACCGGGTTTCGCGTCACCGTGCGTAACCGCCGGCGCCCCCGGAACCTCCTCGCCGGGAGCCTCAGGAGCCTCCGGTGTGGCTGGGGTCACATCCTCCGCAGGGGTCTCCGGAATCGCTTCGGATACCTCCGGTGCCGTTTCGATGTCATTCGTTGTCACATCGACCGCCGTACGGCGCTGGCCGGCGATGCGGGGGCGGTTGCGGGAGCGATCCGGCATCAGCCCACCACCTGGAGGTCGGCGGTCAGCCAGCGGTCCTTCTCCCGGACCATGTCCAGCTTGATCCGGTAGCGGCGCTCGACCCCGTCGGCCGAGGCCGTGTTCGTCACCACCGCGTTCACGATCACCAGCACCTCGGCGGAGTCCTTGTCGTTCGAGACCACCGCGGCCTCCTTCACGTCACCCTTAGAGGTCGCCTTGTTCGCGAGTACGTCGGCCTTCACCGAGTCGATGCCGGCCTGGAACTCCTGCTTGAACTGCCCGGTGGAATCGTCGATCACCCGCTTCGAGTCAGCGTCCCAGGTGTTGTAGTCGTACGTCGTGAAGTCGAGCGCCAGCTGCCGCCCCGCCTTCATCGCGCCCTCACGCTGGGAGTCCTGCGCACTCTGCTTGCGCAGGGCGACGACAGCGATCGTCGCTCCGGCCAGTGCGATGACGAGCAGGACGCTGAGCGCCCAGGCCAGAATCAGTGGGCCACGCTTGGAGGTCACTTGCTCGTCACCGGTCCGAGGATGAGGGCTTTCCAGGAGTCGCTGCCGAGCAGGTCGGCCTGACCGCCGGTCGAGCCGAGAACCATGTCCGGCGTCCCGGCGGACCCGCCTGCGTCACCGGTGGCCGGGTCGTAGCCGAGGCCGTATCCGGTCCGATTCAGGTCGCGCGACGACGGGCTCGGCTTGTTCTGCGCGCCGCGGACGTTCACGCCGGTGGTCGGGCTCGCGGTACAGCTCGCCTTGTTGTTGGCCGCCGTGTTCGACAGGTCCTGCGGGAATCGCTTGTCGGTCCCGCCGTACCCGGGCCGGCAGGCGGGCGGAGTGAAGCCGAGCACCAGGCCGAAGTGCGCGTCGTAGTGCCCGTCGGCGTTCTTCGCGGGGACGACGTACCCGCCCATCGCGACCGCCGGATACACCACGAACAGCTGCTCGACGGCGTCCAGCCGGACCGCGGTGATCTCGTTCACCGTCAGCAGGTTACCCAGCAGCACCGCGATGTCCGCACGGTTGTCCGTGATCAGGCCGGTCACCTGCTCCGAGGCGGCCGAGCCCTGGTCGATCACCTGGCGCAGGTTCGCGTCCGAGCTGACCAGGGTGTCGGACAGCAGCGCGAGGTTCTTCGCCCAGGTCTTGATCGCGTCGCCGCCGGCCACCTGGGTGGCGAGCACGGTGTCGCCGTCGTTGATCAGCTTGATCGTCTGCAGGACGTTCGCGTCGGCGTCGTCGATCAGCGTGCCGGAGCTGTCGATGATCCGCTGCAGGTCGGTGCCCCGGCCCTTCAGCGCGGCGCCGAGCTCGCGCACCGTGGTCTGCAGGCTCTGCTTGTCGACGGAGTTGACCAGCTGGTCGAGGTTCAGCAGCAGCTCGGTGGTGTCGATCGGGATCGCGGTGTCCTGGCGGGCGATCTTCGAGTTGTTCTGCAGGTACGGACCGTCGTTCCGGCGGGGCTGCAGGTCGACGTACTGCTCGCCGATCGCGGACCGGTTCGCGACCACCGCGAGCAGGTCGTTCGGGATCTTCGTCTTCTTGTCGATGTCGAGGTTCACCTCGACGCCGTCGGGCAGCAGCTTGAGCTCGCCGACCCGGCCGACCGGCTGGCCGCGGTACGTCACCTCGGCACCGGTGAAGATTCCGCCGGACTCGGCGAAGCTCGCGCTGACCGTGTAGTCCTCGTCGAAGAACAGCTTGTCCACCTGGGCGTACTTCGCGCCCACGAAGGCGACGCCGACGACGGTGATCAGCAGGAACACCATCAGCTGGATCCGGACCGCTCTGGTGATCACTTGGCCACCCCCGGCATCAAGGCCCGGGCCAGGTCGGGATCGAACCCGGACCGGTTGAGCTTCTGCGTACAGACCGGCAGCCCGAGCAGGGTGATGCAGGTCGTCGCCGTACTCGTCGGCACCGGCAGCGACGGCAGGCCGCCGCTCGTCGGATTGTGCAGCGGGATGCTCAGCCGCGGAACCGGGATGGACGACGGGCCGGCCGTGGGCAGCTTGAGCCCGAGGATGCCCTGCAGGGCCTTCTGGGTGTTCACGTCGAGCGTGATGCCCAGGTTGGTGAAGTCACCGCCGACCGCCTTCGCGGCCTGGTCCGGGAACGGGTAGGTGAGCAGCAGCTCGAGCGACTTCGGCAGGTTCTCCCCCGCCTCGGCCAGTTTGGTCAGGATCGGGTAGAGCGACTGCAGGTTCGCGACCAGGTCCTTCTGGGCCGACGTGATCACCCGGGTCGCGGTGTTGCCCAGCGTCGCCAGCGCCTGCAGCGTGCTGACCAGAGCCGCGCGCTGCTTGTCCAGGGTGGCGATCGACTTCGGCAGCGAGTCGATCGCGGTCGCCAGCGTCGCCTTCTGCGCGTTCAGCTTCTTTGCCAGCGCGTCGACCGCGGTGATCGCGGTGACGATCCGCTGCTTGTTCTGGTCCAGGGTGCCGACGAACGTGTTCAGCTGGGTCAGCACGCTGCGGATGGCCGGCTCGTTGCCGGTCAGCGCCTTGTTCAGCTCCTGGGTGATGATCTGCAGCTGGGCCACGCCGCCGCCGTTCAGCAGCAGCGAGAGCGCCGACAGGACTTCCTCGACCTCGACGTTGCTGGTCGTCCGGGACAGCGGGATGACCTCGCCGTTGTCGAGCTTGCCGCGCGGCTGCTCCGACCCGGCCGGCCGCGCGAGCGACACGAACTTCTCGCCCAGCAGGCTGGTCTGGCGGATCGTCGCGTGCGTGTTGTCCGGCAGGTCGAGGCTCTTCGGCAGCTTGATCCGGACCTTGGCGACGTACCCGTCCAGCCAGACCTTCTGGACCGTGCCGACGGTGACGTCATCGACCTTCACCGACGACTTCGGCACCAGGTCCAGGACGTCGGCGAACTCGACCGTGACCGTGTACGACGGTCCTTTGATCTTCGCGCCACCGGGTAGCGGCAGCGAGTACACGCTGAAATCACATCCGGTCAGCAACAGCGCCAACCCGAGCACTCCGGCGACTATCGACGTACGGCGTTTCACTTGACCAGCCCCCCGAGCGTCGGGTCAACGGGGTCCGGGCTGTTCAACGGCGCCTTGGGCAGCGGGGCCCACGGCGTACCGGCGGGGCCGCCGCTGGCGGGAGCGCTGCCGGTCAGCTGGCTCAGCAGCGGCAGCTTCGGCAGGGCGTCCAGGACCGGCTTCAGCGCCGAGCAGGTCGACAGTGGCTGGTTCGCCTGCCGGAGCAGGAAGCAGATGAAGTTCGCCGGATCATCCAGCTGAGCCAGGTTGATCCGCTGGTCCAGCGTCCCGTACTGCGGGTTGTAGATGCGGGCCAGGTTGCCCAGGCCGAGCGGCGCCGTGTCGAGCACCTCGGCGATCGCGGCCTTCTCCTTGACCAGGATCGCCGACAGGTCGGCGGCGCTGGAGACCGTGGTCTTCACCAGCGTCCGGTTGTCCTTGACGAACGTCGCGACCTCGCCGAGCGCGGTCGCCAGCAGCGACAGCGCGGCCGAGAGGTCCTTGCGTTCGCCGGCCAGCGTGGTCGAGGTGGCGGCGAAGTTGTTGTTGAACTGCCGGACCAGCTGATCGTTCGCGGCCAGCGCGGACACGAACGTCTGCAACTGCCGGATCGTGCTGAACAGGCTCTGCGAGTTGCCCGCGAGCGTGCCAGTCAGCTTGGAGACGTCGGTGATGGTCTGGTTCAGCTTCGCGCCCTGACCGTTCAGGTTCTTCGCCGAGACGTCCAGCAGCCGCGACAGCGCGCCCTGGTCGTTCGCCCCCTTCGGGCCGAGGGCGACGGACAGGTCGTTCAGGCTCTGGTAGATCTGGTCCAGCTCCAGCGGTACGGCGGTCCGCGCGAGCGGGATCTCGGCACCGTCAGCCATCACGTCGCCCTTGGAGTACGCCGGCGTCAGCTGCACGTACCGGTCGGCCACGATGGACGGCGCCGCGATGACTGCCTTCGCGGTGGCCGGCACCTTGTGCTTGGCCTCCCACCAGAACTTCACCCGGACGGTCCGCCCGGCCGGGGTGACGCTCTCCACCTCGCCGACCTTGATCCCGAGGATACGGACGTCGGAGCCCGGGTAGACCGAGACCGCGCGCGGGAAGTACGCCGTCGCCGTGACGCGATCGGGATGCGGCCAAAGCGTCACCACGCTGACCGCGAGGATCACCAGGACCACCGCGATCGCGATCAGCCGGGACAGGGAAGCGATCCGCATCAGCCACCACCTCCCAGGACCGGAGGCAGGCCGGGAATCGGGATGCTCGGCGCCGGGATCTCCGGGACCGGGACCAGGTTCTGCACGTAGGTGTCGAACCACGGGCCGGTGCCGAGGGTGTTGGTGAAGAGCCGGACGAACGGCGCCAGCCCGCGGATGCTCGCGTCCAGGTCGTTCTGGTTCTTCAGCAGGACCGCGAGTACGGCGTTCACCTTCGTCAGAGTCGGGCCCAGGTCCTTGCGGTTCTCCCGGACCAGCGCGGTGATCTGCGCGGACAGCTTCTGCGTCGACACCAGCAACTGGTGGATCAGCGCCCGGCGCGCCTGCACGGCCTGGAAGACGGTGTTGCCGTCCTTCATCAGCTTGATCAGCTGCTGGTTGCGGTCGGCAAGCACCTTGGTGACCACGTTCGAGTGCTGCAGCAGCAGCTTGAGCTGCTCGTCACGCTTGGCCACGTTCCGGGACAGCCGGGACAGGCCGGTCAGCGACGCCTGCACCTCTTCCGGGGTGTTCTTGAACGTCGCCGACAGCGTGTCCAGCGCCTTGGCCAGCTGCGCGGTGTCGATCCGCTCGGTCGTGCTGGCGAGATCCGAGAACGCGTCCACCACGTCGTACGCCGAGACCGTCCGGGCCAGCGGGATCTCGGACCCCGGCTTGAGCGAACCACCGCCGGCCGGATTCAGCTTCAGGTACTTCTGGCCGAGCAGCGTCTTGATCTTCATCTCGGCGCCGGTCTGGTCGCCGAGCTTCACGCCCTTGTCCACCACGAAGTCGACCCGGACGTGCGTGCCTTCGAGCTCGACCTTGCGGACCTGCCCGACGCGTACGCCGGCCACCCGGATCTCGTCGTTCGGCTTCAGGCCACCGGCCTCGGAGAACTGCGCCGAGTACTTCGTCCCGCCACCGATCAACGGCAGGTCCTGCGCCTTGAACGCGGCCAGCATGATGAGTCCGATCACGGTCAGCCCAACGACGCCGATCGTCACCTGGTTCTGTTCGCGGAAGGGCTTCACGGCTTCTTGCACCTCGCCGAGTTGTTGTCGTAGGCGACCGGGATGCGGGTGCCGATGGGCAGCGTGACGTTGCCGTCGAAGTTGCACAGGTAGAAGTTGAACCAGGAGCCGTACGACGCGGTCCGGGTCATCGTGTTCAGCTTCTCCGGCATGTTCTGCAGCGTCTTCACCCAGATCCCCTGGGTGTCGTCCAGCGTGGTCGCGACCGTGCGGAGCCGGTCCAGGTCCGCCTTGATCGGCACCCGGGTCTGCTGCAGCAGGCCGGCCGTCTTGGTGTTCAGCGAGTTGATCGAACCGAGGCTGTTCAGGATCGGGTTGATGTCCTGACTGAGCCCGGTGATGAACTGCTGCAGGTTCACCAGCAACTGCGAGAAGTTCTGCTGTCGCTGGGAGACGATCTGCAAGGTGGCGGTCAGGTTCGTGATCAGGTCGCCGATCACCTGGTCCGCGTCGGCCAGCGTGGTGGTCAGCGACGCGGTCTTGGCCAGCAGCGACTCGATCGTGCCGCCCTCACCCTGCAGCACCTTGATCACCTCGAAGGCGAACTGGTTCACGTCCGCCGGGGTGAGTGCCGTGAACAGCGGCTTGAACCCGTTGAACAACACCGAGAGGTCGAGCGCCGGCGACGTACGTTCCTTCGGGATGACGGCGTTCTTCTTCAGCCGATCGCCACCGCCGACGCCGTCGGTGAGCGCGACGTACCGGTTGCCGACCAGGTTCCGGTACCGCAGCGTGGCGTGCGTGGAGGCGTCGAGGACCTGGTCGGAGTCGACGCTGAACGTCACCATCGCGAGGGTGTCCTGGTAGAGGGCGATCTTGTCGACCTGGCCGACCTTCACGCCGGCGATCCGGATGTCGTCACCCTTGTTCAGGCCGACCGCATCCGTGAACACGGCCCGGTACTTCGTCGTCGGGTTGAAGCTGATGTTCCCGATCGTCACCGCGAGCAGCGCGGTCGCGACCGTGGTGACAACCACGAAGATCGCCAGCCTGACGGTGTCGAGCGAGGTCTTCTTGTCGAGGATCTTCACTTCAGATTCACCTGCCCTCCGCGGAGGAGGGGCCCGACCATCAGGGTGGTCAGATCGGGTACGTCGGTCGCCGGGATCCCCATCTCCGGGGCGACGACCGAGTCGATCACCTTCTGCTCGGCCGGCGTACCGACGCCTTGGGTGTCCAGGTCGAAGCCCGGCATCGCGCGGTTCAGCTGCAGGTTCAGCGGGAAGCGCTGGTTCTTGTTGTGGTCGCCGATCACGCCGTCGTCACCGGTGATGTACGGCGCCGGGTTCTCCTGCGTGTACGGGCCGGGCTTCGAGCCGGGGTGGCTGTAGTTCTTCCCGACGCAGGTCGGTCCACGGTGGTCCTTGTACGCCGGAAGCTCGTTCGGCTCGTACGGCGTCGGCTGGTTGGTGATCAGCTCGAGGTTGATGTTCAGCCGGCCGTTCCGGAACGTGTCGTTCAGGATCGGGGCGGTGTCGGTCATCACCTTGAGGAAGCACGGCACCTCGGGTGAGTACTTCTCCAGCAGGTCCAGCACCGGCCGGCTGACCTCGCCGAGCCGGATCACCCGGTCCTCGTTCGCCTTCAGGAACGTGTTGCCGGTCGTGGACAGCGTCTGCACGTCGACGAAGAACTTCTGCAACTGCACCTGCTTCTCCACCACGGTGTTGCCGGTGATGGTCAGGTTGCGCAGCGCGCGGACGAGGTCCGGTGTGGCGTCGCCGTACAACTGGGCGACCTGGGTGAGCTTGGTCAAGGCGTCCATCAGCTTCGGGACGTTCGGGTTCAGCTTCTTCAGGTACGCATCGAGCTGGGTCAGCGTGCCCGCGATCTCGGCGCCGCGGCCTTCCAGCGCGGTGGCCAGGGTGTTCAGGGTGGCGTTCAGGTCCGCCGGGTCGACCGCCTGCAGCAGCGGGAGCGCGTCGTTCAGCACCTTCTCGATCTCGATGCCGACCGCGGTCTTGTCCCGGGAGATCACGTCGCCGGCCTTGATGTGCTGTCCTTCCGGTCCGCTCGGCGGGACCAGGGCGACGTACTTCTCGCCGAACAGCGTCTTGGGCAGGATCCGGGCGCTGACCGCGCTGGAGATCTCGCTCACCTGATCGGGCTTGAGCGCCAACTGCACGGTCGCCTCGTCGCCGTCGGTGGAGACCCCGCGGACCTCGCCGACGATGATGCCGCGCAGCTTCACATCGGCGTGCTCGTTGAGTTGCAGACCGATGTGGCTGGTCTTCAGTTCGACGTCGACGGTCTGGGTGAACACCTTGGCGTAGAAGGCGTAGGTCAGCCAGAGCAGGAAGCAGACCACGCCGATGAAGGCGACGCCCAGGATCTTGTGGGAGATCAATTTGGTCATGGCGTCACCCGGCCAGCCTGACGGTGGTCGTCGTACCCCAGATCGCCATCGACAGCAGCAGGTCGACGACGTTGATGACGACGATGGACGTCCGTACGGCGCGGCCGACGGCGACGCCCACTCCGGCCGGACCGCCGGTCGCGTGGTAGCCGTGGTAGCAGTGCACCAGGATCACCAGCACGGAGAAGACGAGCACCTTCCCGAACGACCAGAGCACGTCACCGGGTGGCAGGAACAGATGGAAGTAGTGGTCGTACGTGCCGGTGCTCTGCCCGTAGAACGTGGTCACGGTGAGTCTGGTGGCGAAGTACGACGACAGCAGGCCGACGACGTACAGCGGGATGACCGCGATCAGGCCGGCGATGATCCGGGTGGTGACCAGGAACGGCAGTGACGGGATCGCCATCACCTCGAGGGCGTCGATCTCCTCGCTGATCCGCATCGCGCCGAGCTGCGCGGTGAACCCGCAGCCGACCGTCGCCGCCAGCGCGATCCCGGCGATCAGCGGACCGATCTCGCGGGTGTTGATGTACGCGCTGACGAAGCCGGCGAAGGCCGACGTACCGATCTGGTTCAGCGCCGAGTAGCCCTGCAGGCCGACCTCGGTGCCGGTGAAGAAGGCCAGGAACGTGATCACGCCGACCGTGCCGCCGATCACCGCGAGCGCTCCGGTGCCCAGCGTGACCTCGGCCAGCAGCCGGAAGATCTCCTTGCGGTACCGGGTGATCGACTTGCCGGACCAGGCCAGAGCCTTGATGTAGAAGGCGAGCTGCTCGCCGAGCCGGTCGAGCGAGTTGAGCGGTTTCTTCACCAGCGTGTCCACCAGGGCCGACATGTCAGGCCCCCTTCGGCGGGACGAGCTGGAAGTAGATCGCCGTCATCGAGAAGTTCGCGACGAACAGCAGCATGAAGGTGATGACGACGGACTGGTTCACCGCGTCGCCGACACCCTTCGGGCCGCCGCCCGCGTTGACACCCTTGTACGACGCGACCACCGCCGCGATGAACCCGAACACCAGGGCCTTCGCCTGTCCCTGCCACAGGTCGGGCAGGTGCGCGAGCGCGGTGAACGAGGCGATGTAGCTGCCGGGCGTGCCGTCCTGCAGGACGACGTTGAAGACGTAGCCGCCCATCACGCCGACCACGCTGACGAAGCCGTTCAGGAAGAAGGCGACCAGCATCGTCGCCAGCACCCGCGGGACCACCAGCCGCTGGATCGGGTCGATGCCGAGCACCATCATCGCGTCGAGCTCCTCGCGGATCTTGCGCGAGCCCAGGTCGGCGCAGATCGCGGAGCCGCCGGCGCCGGCGATCAGCAGTGCGGTCGCGATCGGCGACGCCTCCCGGACAACGGCCAGGACCGCGGCCGAGCCGGTGAACGCCTGGGCGCCGAACTGCTTGATCAGGCCGCCGACCTGCAGCGCGATCACCGCGCCGAACGGGATGGCGACCAGCGCGGTCGGGATGATCGTCACGCTGGCGACGAACCAGGCCTGCTGCAGGAACTCCCGCAGCTGGAACGGCCGCCGGACCGAGGCCCGGGCGGTGTCGAGAGCGAAAGCGAACAGATTGCCGGCATGCTTCAGCGGGGCGGTGGCAGAGACTGTCACGTGACTCCCACCGTCGTGTCCGCGAAGGACCCCGGGGGTGGGGTGACGCCGTTCTCGCGGCACCACTCGCCCGGCGGGCGCTGGGTCGGCCGGAGCATGCCGCTGCTGGGCAACTGCTGGATCGGGATCGGCGGCAGCGGGGGCAGTTCCTGGCCGGCCTCGGCGGCGAGCTCGTCGGCGTCCTTCTCCTCGGACATGCCGATCGGGCCGATCATCTGGGCGTTGAGGAACTGCCGGACCACCGGCTCCTCGCTGGACAGCAGCATCTCGCGCGGACCGAACATCGCCAGGTGCTTGTGGTACAGCATTCCGATGTTGTCCGGCACCGTCCGCGCGGTGTTCACGTCGTGGGTGACGATCAGGAAGGTCGGGCCGAACGCCTCGTTGAGGTCGATCATGACCTGGTTCAGGAACGACGTACGCACGGGGTCCAGACCGGAGTCGGGTTCGTCGACGAGCAGGATCTCGGGGTCGAGCACGAGTGCCCGGGCCAGTCCGGCCCGCTTGCGCATCCCGCCGGAGATCTCGCCCGGCAGCTTCTTCTCCGCGCCGACGAGTCCGACCATCTCCATCTTCTCCATCACGATGGAGCGGATGTCGGACTCGGACTTCTTGGTGTGCTCGCGGAGCGGGAAGGCGACGTTGTCGTAGAGGTTCATCGAGCCGAACATCGCGCCGTCCTGGAACAGCACGCCGAACAGCCGCCGGATCTCGTAGAGCTCGCGCTCGGAGCAGGTGGCGATATCGGTGCCCTCGATGAACACATGGCCCTTGTCGGGCTTGAGCAGACCGATCAGCGTCTTGAGGAAGACGGACTTGCCGGTGCCGGACGGGCCGAGCATCACGCAGATCTCACCGGCCGGCAGAGTAAGGGACACGTCGCCCCAGATCAGCTGGCTTCCGAAGGACTTGGTGAGACCTTCGACGCGGACTTCTACGCCCACCGGTCCTCCTCACGGGAAAGTCTGTCTGGCCCCGAACCGACGAGTTTCTGCCCGGTCCAACGAGGCACGGTCGCCTAGGTTACGCGCGAGTACGGTTTTGCGTAACCCCCGCATGTCAAGCGATTGACCAGCGTCACGCTCTGGTCACGTCGATCACGCTGCGCTCATAGCACGTGACACGCGGCTGCGGGTGATCCTAGCGACTGCCGAGGTCCCGCTACGCCGGACCCCACCGAGACCACTGGTGAAACTGGTATCGCAGCGCAATCGGGTCGACATACACCGCGATCACGGGTCCGAGATCTGTCGGGGATTCCGGCCGAAAGCTAGCTTCGACGCAAGGGTTTGGCACGACCGAGGAGGGGAAACCACGGATGAGCATCGAACGACGAACATTCCTGAGGGGAAGCGCGGCCCTGGCGGGCGGTGTGCTCGCGGGCGGGCCGTTCCAGGGATTCGTGGCCCGGGAGGCAGTCGCCGACGAAACGGGCAACCCGTCGTTCCGGACGCTGCGTGCGATTCCGGACCAGCGCGACGGCACTGTCCGGCTGCATCTGCCGGAAGGATTCGCCTACCGGTCGTTCCACGACACCGAGTTCCCGGTCGTGCTGGGTGACGGCACGAACCTGCCCGGACGGCACGACGGCATGGGTGCGTTCCAGCGCCGCAACGGCAACGTGCTGCTGGTCCGCAACCACGAGCTGAACAATCCGGGCGCACCGTTCGGACCGGGTACGCCGTACGACACCATGGCGCAAGGTGGCACGACGACCGTCGAGGTGACGCGCTTCGGTGCCGTGGTCGACGCCTACACCAGCCTGAACGGCACGATGATGAACTGCAGCGGCGGGATCATGCCGTGGGGCAGCTGGATCACCTGCGAGGAAGCGGTGAACGGGCCGGACGTCGGACCGGATTTCACCGGGGCGTCGAACGTGCCGCTGACCAAGCCGCACGGCTTCGTCTTCGAGGTCCCGGCCGGCGGGCAGGCGGACCGGCAGCCGATCACCCACGCCGGCCGGTTCGCGCACGAGGCCGTCTCGTTCGACCCCGGGACGGGGATTCTCTACCTGACCGAGGACAACTTCGCGTTCCCGTCCGGCTTCTACCGCTATCTCCCGCGCCGGAATCCGGTGACCCGTGGGCGGCTGGAGGACGGTGGCCGGTTGCAGATGCTGGCCGTCAAGGGCCGCCCGAACCTGAACCTGGCCGCCGAGCAGCCGCGGCGGGCGACGTACGACGTGCAGTGGGTCGACATCGACGACCCGGCCCCGACGTTCCCGTACACACCGGGTCAGACCGCGCCGACCACGAACGACCAGGCACTCGTGTACGTCGGTGACCAGGGTCGTGCGCGAGGTGCGGCGTACTTCTCCCGGCTGGAAGGACAGGTGTACGACGACAACGTCGTGTACTTCTGCTCGACGCAGGGTGGTGGCGTGGCCGAGACCGGTCCGGATCCGGTCGGTGGCTACGGCAACGGTTTCGGCCAGATCTGGGCGTATCACACCCGGGCGCAGAAGCTGCAGCTGATCTACCAGTCGCCGAACCGGGCGACGCTCGACTTCCCGGACAACGTCACCAGCAGCCCGCGGGGAACCTTGGTGCTCTGCGAGGACAACACCGAGGACAACTACCTACGCGGCCTGTCCCGCGGCGGTCAACTGTGGGACATCGCTCTGAACCGGCTCGTCGGCAGCAACGGAGCTCCGCGGTTCGGCGACGAGTTCGCCGGCTCGACCTTCAGCCCGGACGGGCACACGCTGTTCGTCAACATCCAGGCGAGTCGCGGCATGACGTTCGCGATCTGGGGTCCCTGGCACCAGATCGGCGTCTGACCGTCTCGGCGCAGAGGTGCGCAGATCGTCCGGATTGAGCCTCGCGACGTTGTCGGCCGGCATCGTCGCGGTGCTCGCGGTCTGGATTGTCGAAGTGGGGTCGGTACCCGGCGAGCAGCGGGTGCTGATCTGGTTCCACGACGCCGGCGGCACGACAGTCGAACGGCTCGCCCAGCTCACGAACGACATCACCGATCTGGCTCCGCTCGCAGCGCTCACGGGCGTGTTGCTTACTGTCGTGCTCGCCCTGCGCCGGTGGGTGGATGCCGCGGTCTTCGTGGTGGGAGTCGGTGTCGTCTGGGCGGTCAACCCGCTGCTGAAGGAGATCGTCGGCCGGTCGCGGCCCGACCTGTGGCCACTGCCGGAGACGGTCTCGCAGTACGGCTTCCCGGCCGGTCATGCCGCCAACACCGCGGCCGTGGTCGCCATCGTGGTGCTGCTTCTGCGCGTCCGGCGCCGGCAGGTGATCTGGCTGGCAGTCGGCGCCGTCATACTCGTGATCGTCGGGCTGTCCCAGTTGGTGCTCGGACTGCACTATCCGTCCGACCTGGTGGCCGGTTGGCTGTGGGCCTTCGCCTGGATCGGCTTCGTGCACAACATGACGAAGGGCGGCCCTGGGTAGGACCGCCCTTCGTACTGCTGGATGTGCGGCTCGCGCCGCACGGGTCACTTCAGGGTGACGGTGGCGCCGGCGCCCTCGAGGGCCTCCTTGGCCTTCTCCGCGGCAGCCTTGTCGACCTTCTCCAGGATGGCCTTCGGGGCCGACTCGACCAGGTCCTTGGCCTCCTTCAGACCAAGGCTGGTGAGACCGCGCACCTCCTTGATGACCTGGATCTTCTTGTCGCCGGCGCTCTCGAGAACGACGTCGAACTCGTCCTGCTCCGCGGCCTCTTCGGCAGCGGCGGCCGGGGCGCCCGGGGCGGCGGCCACGGCGACCGGGGCGGCGGCGGTGACGCCGAACTCCTCCTCGAACGCCTTAACGAACTCCGACAGCTCCAGCAGGGTCAGTTCCTTGAACTGGCCGAGGAGCTCTTCGGTGCTGAGCTTCGCCATGGTGGCGGTCCTTCCGTAAACGTGTTGCTGGGTGATCACTGATGGGGTGTTGCGTGAGGGGGAAGCGTCAGCTCTCGGCCGGCGCGGTCTCCTCGGTGCTCGCCTCGGCAGGTGCCTCGACTGTGTCCTGCACAGCCGGTGCCTCGTCCGCCACGGCTGTGGCGTCCGCGGCCGGCAGCTTGTCCTGCAGCGCCGCGAACAGGCGCGCGGCCTGCGACAGCGGAGCAGCGAACAGCGACACCGCTTGCTGCGGAGCCGCCTTCATCGCACCTGCGAGCTTCGCGAGGAGAACCTCACGCGACTCCAGGTCAGCGAGTTTGTTGATCTCGTCAGTACCGAGTGCCTTGCCTTCCAGCACTCCAGCCTTGATGACGAGCAGGGGATGCGCCTTGGCGAAGTCACGCAGGCTCTTGGCCGCAACCACCGGGTCGCCCTTGATGAAGGCGATGGCCGACGGACCCTCGAGCAGCGAGTCGAACGACTCGACACCCGCGTCCTTGGCCGCGATCTTGGTCAGCGTGTTCTTCACCACGGCGTAGTTCACGTTGTCACCGAGCGCAGTGCGCAGTTCCCGCAGTTGCGCCACGGTGAGTCCGCGGTACTCGGTCAGCACGGCGCCGTTCGAGCTACGGAACTCGTCCGTGAGCTCTGCGACAGCGGCTGCCTTGTCCGGCCTCGCCATGGGGTCTCCTTCTCTTGGCTTCCACGCCTCGGACCCCTGAAAAGGAGAAACGCCCCTGCGCAGGCGCAAGGGCGTGAACATACGAGCTGTCACACTATCCAAGTCACCTACGCGGGCCGCCCACCTGAGTGGGACCTTCAGTCACTCGAAAGTGACAACCAGCGGTCTTCGGCAACATTCATTGTGCCTGACCGACAGTCTGGAACCAAATCGGTTCCGGTCAGCCTGGTTGCTCGCTCACCGGATGCGGTGGGATCCACCGATGCATCGCGGTGGCGGCGGCCCAGCCGGTCCCGGCCATGATCACGATCGCGGGGCCCAGCCCGAGCAGGGCGGTGGCACCCGCGAGCAACAGTGGGCCGGCGCCGTTCCCTGTGTCGGCGAACAATCTGAACGCCCCCAGGAACTGGGCTCTGCCGACCGGTGGAGATGCGTCGGCGCCCAGCGTCATGATCACGCCGGCGCCGAGCCCGTTGCCAACACCCATCAGCAACGCGACCGCGGTCAGCGACACGGTGGAGTGCGTCAGTGGCAGCAACAGATGCGCGAACCCCAGCACGAACATCGACGGTACGGCGACCCACTTGCGACCGAGGCGGTCCATCACCGAACCGGCTGGATAGAACAGCAGCATGTCCACCGCACCGGACAGACCGAAGATGATGCTGGTGGTCTGCGCATCCAGTCCGATGTGCAGCGCCCACAGCGGGATCACCACCTGTCGCGAGGCCCGGACCGCGCCGACCAGCAGCGCACCGACGCCAAGTGTCCGCAACACGGGCAGGTGGTCGCGGATGACGACCCAGGTCGACTGGGCGGCGACCGGCCGGCTTCCGCGCGTACGACGTACTGACTCGACGTCGGGCAGGCTCAGCAGGACCACGCAGGCGAGAAGCGCGGCGATGAGGTGCACCCAGTAGGCGCCGTCGGTGCCCAGGAACTTCATCGCGCCGGCACCGAGGAACGGGCCGATGAACGAGCCGATGCGCTGGACGCCACCAAGAGTGGACAGTGCGCGCGCCCGTAGCTCGATCGGGACCGCTTCACTCAGGTAGGCCTGGCGGGCCAGGCCCCAGACCGCACCGGCCAGTCCGGTGCAACCGATCGCGATTGCCAGGCCCCAGGCTGTCGGCACCACCAGACAGGCGGCCAACGCGAGTGCGACCAGGACGGTTGCGCCCAGCATCGCCCGTCGTTCACCGATGCGGTTGGTCAGAGCACCGGCCGGGATGTCGCCGATCACCTGTCCGAGTCCTGCGGCCGCGACCACCAGTCCGGCCACGGCGACCGAGGCACCGAGATGCGTGGCCGACAGTGCGACGACCGGTGCGATCGCGCCCTGTCCGATGCCGTAAAGCAATGCGGGCAGATAGACCGCGGGGGCGATCTTCCACAGATCTTTGGCCTGGGACATCACCGGCCGCCGGCCAGCGCCGTACTGCGATCCCGAGCAACCGGTGTGGCACCGAGCAGCTCGGACACCGACCACGCGGCGCCGACGATCCTCATCCCGAACTCCTCCATCCGCTCCACCGCCATCCGCATCTCGGGACCGGAAACACTCAGACAGCCGGCCACCTGACCGGAGTAGCCGAAGACCGGCGCCGCCACACTGCGGATCCCCGGAGTGCGTTCCTCCATGGACATGGAGAAGCCCCGTGCACGGATCTCTGCGAACTGGGCAGCCAAAACGACCGGATCGGTGATGGTCCGCGGCAGCACCTGCTCCAGGCGACCGGCGAGGACCTCTTGCTGCCGCTCCAGCGGCAAGAAGGCGAGCAGCGCCTTCCCGGGCGCTCCGAGCGGCAAGGCGACCGGGATGCCGAACTCCGTGTACGTACGGCGCAACTGGTGATGGCTCTCGACTTGGTCGTGGACGACGCGCTGCCCGGACGGCAGCAGCTCGTGCACGGCCGCGGTCTCTCCGGTGTCGTCACGGAGTACCCGCAGCACGGGCATCGCGGCGTCCCGCAGGCCGGCCGGGATCCCACCGCTATGGGCCAGCTGAACGACCAGCGGCCCGATCGCATACCTGCGGTGGGCGGTCTGCCGAACCAGTCCGTTCTCCTGCATCGCCAGCAGCAGCCGATGCACGGTGCTTGTGGACAGACCGGTCGCTCGAGCCAGGTCACTGATCCCCAGGTCGGACGTACGGGCGTCGAAGCACCGCAGGATCGCTACCGCCCGGTCGATCGACTGCACCGACCCGCGCCGCTCGGCCTGTTCCTGCATTGCGGCATCGTATCCCACAATGCGGGAACAGGCTTCGTGTATCCGAGGGCTCAGCCGAGGACGGCGAGGGCGTCGATCTCGACCAGCATGTCCGGAAGGGGGAGGCCGGTGAAGACGGTTGTGCGGGACGGGAGGACGCCGCTCGGGGTGCGGGTGGACATGAACCCGGCGTACGCCTCGTTCATGGCGGCGAAGTCGTCGCGGGTGGTCAGGTAGACGCGCAGCATCAGCACGTCGTCGATGCTCGCGCCGCCGGCCTTGAGGATCGCCTCGATGTTCTGCAGGACGCGGGTGGTCTGGCTCTTCACGTCGCCGGTGAAGACGAACTCTCCGCTGGCCGGATCGACCGAGCCCTGGCCGGACACCTGCAGGATGTTGCCCTTGCGCACCCCCTGCGAGAACACCGGCATCGGGGCGGGCGCGTCGCTGGTGGAGATGACGGTCTTGTCGGACATCAGGTCTGACACCTCTCAGTTGTAGTCGGCGGTGATCGCCCTGGTGGTGGCGAGCAGGTCGGGCAGCAGCTCGAGCACCTGGTCATAGTTCAGCAGTACGTCGGGCACCGACACCGACACGGCCCCGACGATCCGCCCGTCGTGGTCCTTCACCGGGGCGCCGATGCAGTTGATGAACGACTCGTGCTCGGCCTTGTCCTGCGCCCATCCACGCTCTGTTGTGATTGCCAGCTCGTCCCGCAGGTGGTCTGCATCGGTGATCGTGTTCGGCGTGTACGCGTGGTAGTCCATCGACGCCAGCAACGCCTCCCGCTGCCGCTTGGGTTGCGCGGCCAGCAGCACCTTCCCGACCGCGGTGCAGTGCAGCGCCGCTGGTACGCCGACCTGGGAGTACATCCGCACCGACCGCACGCTGTCGAGCTTGTCGATGTAGACGACCTCACCGTTCTCCCAGGCAGCCAGATGCACTGTCTGCCCGGTCTTCTGGTTCAGCTGCCGCAGATGCGGGGCCGCGACGTCCCGTACGACGTGTTGCTCCCGAGCCACATCGGCCAAGGCGAACAGCCGTGAGCCCAGCCGGTAGCGATGCGCGTCGTCACGTCGTACGAACCGCTCCGCCTCCATGGTGCGTAGCAGCCGGAGCACTGTGGTCTTGTGGACATCCAGCTCGGTCGCCAGCTGATCGAGCGATCGCTCGCCCTCCCCCAGGCTCACGAGGATCTGCAGAGCTCTCCCGAGGCTCTGGCTCATGCCGCGCCGATCTTCGTCGTGGCCCACTCCTCGTCGGAGCAGGTCAACAACCGCTCTCGGACGGCGAGCTCCAACGGCGCTGCGTGATCCTCGGGCGCGACAAGCACCGCGGCCGCGTTCAGGTGTCCGAGCCGCAGCCGCTGCTTCATTGGCAACCCCTGCAACGTCCCAGCCAGGAAACCGGCCGCGAACGCGTCTCCCGCACCCACCGGCTCGACCACCGCGACTGTGAGTGCCGGAACCTCGGTCCGACGCCCATCCGGCTCCAGGACCAGCGCAGTGTGCGCATCGTTCTTCACCACCAGCGTGCACCGCCGACCGAGGCGTTCGTGCAGCTCAGCGGGGTCACTCGTCCCCGCGAAGACCATAGCCTCGTCGGCACCGATCAGTACGACGTCAGCCGCGCGGAGCACCCGCCAGAGTGGCTCCGAGTCCTTGTCCCGCCAGAGTGCGGGCCGCCAGTTCAGGTCGACACTCAAGATGAAGCTGCGGGGCTCTTGGGCCAACCGGTCCAGCATCTCCGCCGCAGTGCTGGAGATCGCCGCAGTGATGCCGGTGGTGTGCACGAGCTCGGCACTCGCCAGCCGATCGCGCACCGCCGGCCGATCTAGGAACTCCGGATCCATAGCCGAGGCAGCCGAACCAGACCGGTAGTAGTGCATCCGGGAGCGCCCGTCCTGCGTCTCCTTCACGTACAGCGCGGTCGGCCGGGTGGCGTCCAGCTCAACACCACCGACCTCGACACCTCGCGTCCGCAGATCACGCAGTACGTGCTCACCGAACCCGTCGTCACCGAGCCGCGAGATCCAGCCGGTCGCGATCCCCAGCGCGGCCAGTCCGCCCGCCGCGTTGCACTCGGCGCCACCGACCGACCGCCTGAACGTCTCCACGTCCGCCAGCGGCACTCCGGTCTCCCCGGCGAGCATGACCATCGCCTCGCCGATGCAGATCGCGGCGGGCGTCTCAGGGAGCGGTTCGCGCATCGGCACTCCACGGGTGCGAGGTGATGGGATAGGTGTGAAACACCCGTCATTGACGCAACTTTGGGCGCGATGCTACAACCGTGAAGTCAGTGTGCGCAACGCGCGTTGCACATACTGCAATTCCAGCTACCAGGGGAACAGATGCCTGCTTACGATGCCGACGCCGTCGCCGCTCTCGCCGACCAGCAGGTGAGCTGGCAGGACAAAGCGCTCCCGCCCGCGCTCTGGGGCCGGACCGTCGCGGAGGTGCTGGCCGACAAGCCCAAGCTCTCCCAGCTGCCCACTCCGCTGATGACGCTGTCCGCCCCCGGCCTGCGGCACAACGTGGACACTCTCGCGCGCTGGTGCACCCGCCACGGCGTCGAGCTCGCGCCGCACGGCAAGACGACGATGGCGCCGGCGCTGTGGGCCATGCAGCTCGACGCCGGTTCCTGGGCGATCACCCTGGCCAACGTCTTCCAGCTCGGCGTCGCCCGCGCGTACGGCGTCCGCCGCGTGCTGATCGCGAACGCGGTGATCTCCCCGCTCCAGCTGCGCTGGATCGGCGACGAGCTCGCGGCCGACCCCGAGTTCGAGGTGCTGGTCTGGGCCGACTCGGTCCGGACCGTCGAGATCATGGAGGCGGCGCGATCGGCGCACGTCGGTCCCGATGCGCGACCGCTCGACGTACTGGTCGAGGTCGGCGGCATCGGCGGCCGGACCGGCGCGCGGGACGCCGAGACCGCGGTAGCTGTCGGCGCGGCGATCGCGGACGCGAGCACGCTGCGGCTGGCCGGCGTCGCCGGGTACGAGGGCGCGATCGGGCACGGCGTGGACGAGGCCGACCTCGAGGAAGTCCGCGCGTACCTGCGCGACCTGGCAGAGGTCCACCATCGACTGCGGGACCTGTACGACGAGGACGTCGTACCGATCGTCAGTGCGGGCGGAAGCCAGTACTTCGAGCAGGTCGCGAAGGTGCTCGCGTCGCTCGCCGGCGAAGGCGCCCGGGTGGTGCTGCGGTCCGGGGCGTACATCGCCCACGACGACGGGATGTACCGCCGGGTGTCGCCGCTCGGCGAGACCCCCCGGACGGACGGCGAGCAACTGGTCCCGGCGATGCACGCCTGGGTCCGGATCACCTCCCAGCCCGAGCCCGGACTGGCGATCTTCGACGCGGGCCGACGCGACCTGCCGTTCGACCAGGACCTGCCCGAGCCGCAGCTGATCCGGCCGCGGGACGAGGGTTCGCCGGTCCTCGCGGCCACCGGGATGACGGTCACCAACCTCAACGACCAGCACGGCTTCCTGCACTTCGGCGACGTCCCGGTGGTGATCGGCGACGAGCTCCGGGTCGGCCTGTCCCATCCCTGTACGGCGTTCGACAAGTGGGGACTGATCCCGGTCGTGGACGACCCGGACGCGGCCGACCCTGTCGTCGTCGACCTGGTCCGGACGTTCTTCTGAGATGGCCGAGCTGCTGATCACCGGTGCGTTGGTGCTGGACGGTTCCGGCGCTCCCGGCGTACGGGCCGACGTGGCGATCGACGACGGCCGGATTGTGGCTATTGGCAACGACCTGCCGGCGGCGCGGCGGACGATCGACGCGGACGGGCTGGTACTGGCGCCCGGGTTCATCGACATGCACGCGCACTCCGACCTGCAGATCCTGGCGAACCCGGACCACACCGCGAAGGTCAGCCAGGGCGTCACGCTGGAGGTGCTCGGCCAGGACGGCCTGTCGTTCGCGCCGATCGACGACCCGACCCGGACCGCGGTACGCCGCCAGATCGCCGGCTGGAACGGCGAGCCCGACGACTTCGACTTCAGCTGGTCCACGGTCGGCGGATACCTCGAGCGGCTCGACCAGGGGATCGCCTGCAACGCGGCGTACCTGGTCCCGCAAGGCACGCTGCGGATGATGGTCGTCGGAACCTCGAACCGCCCGGCCTCGCGCGCCGAACTGGACGAGATGAAGCGACTGCTCGCCGAAGGGCTGCAGCAGGGCGCGGTCGGGATGAGCAGCGGCCTCACCTACACCCCCGGCATGTTCGCGACCACCGACGAACTGGTCGAGCTCTGCGAGATCGTCGCGCAGTACGGCGGGTACTACGGCCCGCACCAACGCTCGTACGGCGAGGGCGCACTGGACGCGTACGGCGAGATGGTCGAGATCGCCCGGCGTTCCGGGTGCCCGCTGCACCTGACGCACGCGGTGATGAACTTCGCACCGAACCGGGGCCGCGGCGCCGAGCTGGTGGCGATGATCGACAAGGCCCTCGCCGCGGGCGTCGACGTCACCACCGACACCTACCCTTATTTGCCTGGGGCAACCACTCTGGCGGCGACGCTGCCCAGCTGGACCGCCGAGGGTGGCCCGGACGCCTTGCTGGCCCGGCTCCGGGACCCGGCCGCCCGGGACCGGATCGCTTTCGAGATGGAGCAGGTCGGCTCGGACGGCTGCCACGGTTGCGTGATCGAGTGGAACACCATCGAGATCGGTGGCGTCCGGAACCCGGCGCTGAACGACGCCGTCGGCCACACCATCGCCGCGCTCGCCACCTCGGCCGGCCGGCCGCCGGCGGATGTGTTCTTCGACTTGTT
The DNA here is from genome assembly GCF_055562215.1 of Kribbella sp. NPDC020701. Lineage (NCBI taxonomy): Bacteria > Bacillati > Actinomycetota > Actinomycetes > Propionibacteriales > Kribbellaceae > Kribbella > Kribbella sp. NPDC020701. The sequence continues at coordinate 97,953 of NZ_JBVHFT010000003.1, forward strand.
GATCGCCGACGACCTGGCCACCTCGATCCTGCAGCACGTCGGCCACGAGGAGAACGTGCGGACGATCATGCGGCACCCGAGCCACACCGGCGGGTCGGACGCGATCCTGGTCGGCGGGAAACCGCATCCGCGGTCGTGGGGGACGTTCCCACGCTATCTGGCCCGGTACGTCCGCGAGCTCGGCGTACTGGAGCTGGCCGACTGCATCCATCACCTCACCGGCCGCCCGGCCCGACGGCTCCGGCTCACGGATCGCGGGCTGGTCCGGGTCGGCTACCAGGCCGACTTGGTCCTGTTCGACCCGGATACCGTCCAGGACACCGCCACCTTCGACACTCCCCGCCGGCAAGCCACCGGCATCCCGTACGTCCTCGTCAACGGCGTCCCCGTCATCGACGACGGCCATCGCACCGACGCGTTGCCCGGCCGCGCCATACGCCGTACTCCTGTCCGAGAGGAAGTTGCATGAGCACCACCCTGGATCTGCTGCGCGCGGATCGCGTGCTGACCGTGGTCCGGGCGCCGGAGATCTCCGACGCCCGCGAACTGTGCGCGGCCTTGGTTGCCGGCGGCATTCATGTCGTGGAGCTGACCTACACCACGCCCGACCTCCCCCGGCACCTCGAGCGCGCCGCTTCCACAGCCGCCGAGACCGGAGCGATCGTCGGTGCGGGCACCGTCCAGACCGGCGCGCAGGCGAAGCAGGCGATCGAGGCGGGCGCGCAGTTCCTCGTCACTCCCGGCCAAGGCCCGGAGGCCGCCGCCATCGCCGAGACCGCGCGGACCGCCGGGATTCCCGTCGTCCTCGGCGCCTTCACCCCGTCCGAGGTGATGACGGCGCTGGCCCTTGGCTCCGACGCCGTGAAGATCTTCCCCGCCCACCAACTAGGCCCGAAGTACTTCAAGGACCTCAACGGCCCGTTCCCCGGCGTACCCCTCATCCCCTCCGGCGGTATCAACGCCGGCAACGCCCGCGACTACCTCGCCGCCGGCGCCCTCGCCGTCAGCGCCGGCACCGACGTCGTCTCCCCCGCTGACGTCGCCGCCGCCAACTGGGACGCCATCACCACCAAGGCCCAGACCTTCTGCGCCGCCCTGGACTGACCCGTGAAGGTGACTGCGGTTGAGACCGTCCGCCCACAGGTCCAGTCCAACGTGTGTTTCGTCCGGGTGCACACCGACACCGGACTGACCGGCCTGGGCGAGTCCTTCTTCGGCGCTCGCACCGTCGAGGCCCACATCCACGAGACGGTCGCGCCCGTGCTGCTCGGGATGGACGACCCCTCCCCGCAGCACGTGTCCAAACTGCTCACGCCGTACGTCGGCTATCAGGGCGGCGGGGCCGAGTTGCGGGGGAACGGCGCGGTCGACGTCGCCTTGTGGGATCTGATGGGTCAGGCCACCGGGTTGCCGTTGGCGCGGCTGCTCGGCGGGCCCGTCCGGGACCGGATCGGGACGTACAACACGTGCGCCGGCGTGCGCTACGTCAGTACGACGACCCGGCAGAACTCGTCGAACTGGGGGCTGGCTGAGGATGGCCAGTACGAGGACCTCTACGCGTTCCTGCATCACCCGGCACGGCTCGCCCGTGAACTGTGGGACGAAGGCATTCGCGGGATGAAGATCTGGCCATTCGACGAGGCGGCCGAGGCGAGCAACGGCACGGACATCACGCCGCGGGAGTTGGCCGCCGGTCTCGAGAGCGTCGCGGCGATCCGGTCGGAGGTCGGCCTCGACATGAATCTGATGATCGAGTTGCACGGCCTGTGGACCCGGACCGCGGCGGCGAAGATCGCGCGGGCGCTGTCCGAGTTCGCCTCACCGAGGCCGTCAAGATCGCCTCGCTGGCCGACGCCTACTCCGTCCCCATCGCGCCGCACGATTGCACCGGACCGGTCTCGCTGGCCGTCGCCACCCACCTCGTCTGCAGCCAGCCGAACGGGCTGATGGAGGAGACCGCCCGCTCCTTCATCCGCACCTGGTACGCCGACCTCGCCGAGGGCTACCCGTCGCTGACCGCCGACGAGATCGTCCTCCCCACTACCCCGGGCCACGGCGTCCGCCTTCACGAGGGACTCGGCCCAACGCAGATCTCCCGCCTCTGACTACTGCACGGTGATGCTGCCATAGCTCGTCCGGAGATAGAGGTGGTGGCTCGAGGCCGGGTCGTTGGGGATATCGAGTTGGTTGGAGCCCTGGGCACTGACAGCATCGACCGCGTACGTCGCTGTCCCGGGCAACTGGACAGTGAGAGACCCGTCACTCGCGGTGGCTGCCACCTGATCAGGCGGGACGTCGAACATCAGGCTGATCGAGCCGCGTCGCGCATCCACCGAAACCCGCGTACTCCGCAGCCGAGTCATGTCGACCGAACCGTCGCTGGCATCCACTGTCAGCGGTGAAGCGACCCCGACGACATCGAGCGAGACCTGCTCGACCTTGGCCCGCACCGCGGACGCCGCCGGAACCTCCACGGTCAGATCCACCCGGCAATGGGCATCCGGGCAACTGGTGTCGATGGTCAGTACGCCTCCAACCGTCGAGACGTCGATCGCGGGCTTCGCCACCGCATACGACCCGTCGACGGTCACATGCACTTGCCCGTCCACACTGGCCAGCAGTTGCGCCGGCACCTCGGACACGACCCGCACCCCCTGCGCCCCGGGAGCGAACGATGCCGAGTAGCTGTAGGGCAACTTCCCGCGAATCAACGACACCGTCACCGCCGCCGCGGTGACGACAAGCACCAGCAACGGCACGAGGCCGAGGATCAGCATCCTCCGCTGCGCGGTCGTCATCACGACTCCAGGAACTTGAGTACGGCGAGCACCCGGCGGTGCTCACCGTCCGTCGGCGCGAGTCCGAGCTTCAGGAAGATGTTGCTGATGTGCTTCTCCACTGCCCCTTCGCCGACCACCAAAGCCTGCGCGATCCCGCCGTTCGACTTGCCCTCCGCCATCGCCCGGAGAACGTCCTGTTCCCGCCGGCTCAGCACGGCCAGCGGATCCACGTGCCGCGATCGCACCAGCAGTTGTGAGATCACCTCGGGGTCGAGCGCGGCCCCACCACCGGCGACCCGGCGCAGCCCGTCGATGAACTGATCCACATCCGCGACCCGGTCCTTGAGCAGGTACCCGACTCCGCCGGGGTTGCCCCCGATCAGTTCGCTGGCATACCGCTCCTCGACGTACTGCGAGAGCACCAGTACGCCGATCTGCGGGAACTGCTCGCGGATCACGAGCGCCGCACGCAAGCCCTCGTCGGTGAACGTCGGCGGCATCCGGACGTCGACCACGCAGACCTCCGGCTGGTGCTCGTCCACCGCTTTGAGCAACGCGTCCGCGTCACCGACGGCCGCGACCACCGTGCAGTTCTCCTCCTCGAGCAACCGCACGATGCCCTCCCGCAGGAGCACCGAGTCCTCCGCGATCACCACCCGCATTCCTTCAGCCTCCTCAGCCACAGGGCACCTCGGCGATCAGTACGGTCCCGCGACCCCGTGGGCTGACGAGGGTGATCAGTCCATCGACACCCCCGACCCGGTCGCCCAATCCACGGATCCCGCCGCCGGTCTCCGCATTCGCACCACCCCTCCCGTCGTCGCGCACCTCGATGCGGAGGTAGTTGGCGATGCGTTCGACGGTGACCCAGGCCTGCGCGGCCTCGGCGTGCTTGGCGACGTTCGTCAGTGCTTCCGTCACGACGAAGTACGCGATCGACTCGACGGTCAGCGACGGCCGCGGATCCACGGCGACCCGGACCTGCACCGGCACCGGCGACCGAGCAGCGACCGCCGAGATCGCCGCATCGAGACCACGGTCCGTCAGCACCGGTGGATGCAGCCCTCGGGTCAGATCGCGGATCTCGGCGATCGCCTGCATCGCCTCGGAGTGTGCCTCCTCGATCAGGCCACGGACGATCGGATCGCCTTCCCCCATCCGGTTCTTCGCGCGCCCCAGCGTCATCGCGAGCGACACCAGCCGCTGCTGAGCGCCGTCGTGCAGGTCGCGTTCCATCCGGCGCCGCTCGGCCTCGACCGAGTCGACCACCTGCTGCCGGCTCTCCACCAGCTTGGTCACTCGCTCCGCCAGCGCACCGGTCTCGGACCGGCCGAGCAACTCCCTCGCCAACCGGCCGTCCAGGGCGGACGCCGTCCGCATCATCATCGGCGAAACGACCAGTAGGAAGACCCCACCGATCACTGCCGCCGCCGAGGCCTTCGTCATCGTGTCGATCACGAACGGCCCGAGCTGTGCCTGCGACGCGGCGAACCGCGTGTAGTACAGCGGCAACCCGATCAGCACCGGTGGCACCGACCAGGCGAAGAAGATCGCCCCGATCCACACCATTGCCATCGGCAACAGCAGCACGTAGTAGAGGAACTGCCGCCACAGACCCAGGTCCGCCAGCGCCGCCCGGGCATCGGCCACGCGCGAACCGGCCGGCGGCGGTGGTATCAGTGGCGGAACCTCTTGTCCCCGGGTGATCCGCGCCCGCGCCCGCTCCCACCCGGCCACCGCGTAGACGAGCCGGTTCGCGCCGACGGTCAGCGGGATGCCGACGTACGCGAGCGGCCAGGCCAGGATGGCGACGATCACCGAGCCCAGCACCAGCACGCCGGACGTGAGCACGACGATCGCGTCGCCGAGCAGGTGGATCGTTGCCAACCACAAGTACGGCGAGCGCCACAGCCGCCACGGCGTCCGGGGAACCGGACTCGCGATATCCGTCACCCGGACCACCTCCCCGTCTCGGCTCCGGTCGCACGACACAACCTACGTCGCCGTCGCCAGGCCCGACATCGGGATATCCCACGGTTCTCACCGGGGGTTAACCCCACCCCGGTTCGTGGGCTGGCCGGACTGTGCCGGACGGCCGGCGCCGGAATGCTCGACGGTATGACGACGACATTCGACGGCAGGCCGGCCACAACCATAGACGGCACGTTCGGCGACGCGATCGACGACCGCGTGGCCGACGCGCTGGACGACTACATCGCCGAGGGACGGCTGGACGGCAGGATCCGCCCGCGCCGCTCCCCCGGCGGCTTGGCCACCGTGGTTGCCGCGGGGGTCGCGGCGGTGCTGCTGCCCTGGTGCCTGATCCTCGCGGTCACCCTGCCTAGCACCTATCAGGCCGACCATTGGAAGGTCGCGTGGATCGGCCTCGACTGCGGGACCGCGATCGCCGCCGGGCTGACGGCGTACCTGCTGCATACCCGCAACAGGCACGCCGCCTTGACCGCGATGGCGGCCGGGACGCTGCTGATCGCCGACGCATGGTTCGACGTCAGCACCGCGGCGGCCGGGGTCGACCGCAGCCTTTCACTGGCCGAGGCGCTCCTCCTGGAGCTCCCGCTCGCCTTGTGCGCGTTCGTCGTCGCCACCCGGGAGCTGCGAAGACGCTAGCCTCCGATCAGTTCCAGGACCGGACCCTCGTGCAGTGCCTGGTAGACCTTGTCCCGTAGGAGATTGGCCTCGGTGTCGGTGAGCGTGCGATCCACCGGTCTGAGGACCAGTCGGACCAGGAGGTTTCGCTGACCTGGGGTCAGTTGGAGGCGCTCACGGGCACCCGTCGGGAGGTCGTCGTACGACGTCTCGCCCAGCACCTCCAGTGACTCCGCGGCATCGGCGTCCGCTCCGAGCGCGTCGCGGACCTTGTCACCGAGCACCTCCGCCGACACGTCGGTTGACGCGCCGACCACGACCGAGAGGTCACGGCGTACGGGCGGCATCGACGACACGGACTTGTACGGCGAGAGGTCCAGCAGCTGACCCGCCACCCGCGGATCCGTTGACCTGAGCAACCGGATGTCGCGAATGCCCTTGCGGAGCATCAGAAGCCGGTCGAGTCCCGAGCCCAACGCCAGTCCGGTCCAGCTGTCGTCCAGACCGGCCCGACGGAGGACATCGGGTGCGGCGACACCGCATTCACCGATCTCGATCCACTCATCGCCCAGCAGGACGTCGATCTGCCGACCATGGATCGTGTACCGGTGCACCGCCGGAATGGTCCGGTACGTCTGACCCGGCAGGATCGTGTCGACCAGACGGGCGATCATGTCTTCCAGTTCGGGCTCTCCGAGCGTCACGTTGCGGCTGATCCGCCACAGGTCGAGCTGATGCGGCGTACCCGTGTGCTGCCAGTCGACCGAGTCGCGGCGGTAGCAGATACCCGCACAGATCATCAGTACGTCGGACGACTCGGATGCCGCGAGCTCACGCAGGGCCGGCGGGATCATCGCCGAGGTGTGACTTCGCAGTACCTCGGTCTCTGAGGCGTAGCGCGTGTAGCGGGCGTCCCTGGTCACCGCGTCACCGGCGTACCCGAGGTTGTCGTAGTTGTCGGCCAGTGGGACCACGGGATGGTCGCGGCGGATCCAGACCTCCGTGTACGGCCAGGATGTGCTGAGCGCCGTACGTAACGAGTCGACGATCAGTTGAATGGCGTGGAGTCCCTGCGCGGGATCAGTGAGGTCGCGCAAGGCGAGGGCAGCGTGCAGTTCTGCCGAAGTGAGGACGGACATGGCTTTCTCTCCAAATGACGGTCTCGACGGGGGATCGATCCACCCCGACCGGCCGCGGTCACCTCAGGAGAGAGCGCAGCAGCAGCTCACCCCGTCGGCACCGTCGTGCCGGCCGGGGCGTGGAAATCGCCGCCCATACCGCGTCATACCTCCACTTTACCGACCACCCTCAACCACCGCCCCCGGTTTATCCCCATGCTGGCGAAACCGGTGCAACGATGGAGCGCATGCGATGGATCGACACTCTTGAGGCCGCGGCCGCCGAGAAACTGCCCGAAGCCGCGCATCGGTACTTCCGGCAGGGCTCAGCCGGCGGGATCAGCGTCGGTGAGGCTGTCGCGGCTTGGTCGGCGTACCGCTTCCGTCCGCACGTGCTGAACGACGTCTCGACGATCGACCTCAGTACGACGGTCCTCGGCACGCCTGTCGACGCACCGATCCTGGTCGCACCGTCGACCCTGCAGCGGATGGTCGACCCCGACGGCGAGATCGCGATGGCGCGTGGCGTGGGCGCGGCAAACTCGGTGCTTGGCGTCTCCACCAACGCCGGGACGACGTTCGCCGACTTCGGAGCGACCGGAGTGCCGTGGTGGCTGCAGCTCTACGTCCTACGGAATCGCGAGATCACCATGCGGATGCTGGACGCCGCGGTCGAGGGCGGCGCCCGGGCGGTCGTGCTGACCGTCGATACGCCGGTCGTCGGCCGGAAGGAGGACGACGGACCGACCATCTGGGATCTCGTGCAGCCGGGTCAGTGGCTGGCCAACCTCCCCGAGGGTAAGTGGACCGACGACGATCTGGACAAGGCGGATGACCTGACTCCCGATGTCATCGGCTGGCTCGCCGAGCGCACCGGTCTGCCAGTGGTGGTGAAGGGTGTCCTGCGCGGCGACGACGCCAAGCGGTGTGCGGACGCGGGCGCCGCCGGCGTCATCGTGTCGAACCATGGCGGCCGCCAGCTCGACGGATCGATTCCGACCGCCCAGGCACTCCCCGAGGTGGCCGAAGCCCTGGCCGGTACGGGCACCGAGGTGTACGTCGACGGCGGCATCCGCCGCGGTGAACACATCCTCGCCGCCTTCGCCCTCGGCGCCCGCGCCGCCTTCGTCGGCCGCCCTGCCCTCTGGGCCCTCACCGTCGACTCCTCCGCCGGCGTCACCCGCCTCCTCACCGACCTGGCCACCGAACTAGACCACTCCCTCCGCCTCTCCGGCCACACCACCCCCGCCGCCCTAACCCCCGACCTCATCACCACGTAGCCAGGTGGGCGCCGGGGATCGGGAACGCCGAGACCTCTGCGGCGAGTTCGTCGTACTGGTGGGGTTCGAGGTGCTCGGTCAGGACGACGTCGACCTTGCCAGCCTTCCGCCCCCAGGCACCCACGATCCTGCCGTCGACGAGAACTCCGTTGGGATGAAACGAGTCCGCTGCCGAGGTCAGGACCCGCAGGCCCGGGGCAATGAAGCGGCCATCGCGGTCCCGCCCGAGCAGCCGCAGATCCGGAGCGACGAGCAGCCGGACTCCGCGCGGCCGCGTCGCCTCCAGCACGCCCGCCTCGTCAGTCCGCAGGATCCAGGCCGGTGTGCCGTCGAAGTCGACCTCGAGCAGTTCACTCGACACCCTGTCCCAGATCTGCCGAGCATCCGCAGGAGACAAACCCGCCCACCAAGCAAACGCTTTCGGAGTGGTCGGCCCGAACCGGTGAACATGACGCCGGCACAACTCTTGACGTGCCGCATCGACATCGACATCCGGTCTCGGGACTTCGCGCACCCACAACGACCTGGTGGTCCATCGCAATGCGATCCGGCCGCTCGGACAGGCAGCCCGCACCCCCGGGAGCCCGCCGCGCAACTCGCGCCCGTCCAGTAGCCGGCAGACGTTGTCCGCAAGCTCGTCAATGCGACGGACAGCCTCTGCGGCCAGCGGAAGTCTGCCGAGAGTGAAGACGCCGAAGTCCTTCCGGGGCAGGACGTACACCGCATCGCGTGGACTGTAGGTCTGGATCAGACTCGGGTGCTCCCACCCCGAAGGCTCGCAGTCTGTGACTCGAGCGTGCAGACCCAGGAGCGCGTCCCGCGGAGCCGTGTCCTGCAAACCGACGTACGCCGCCTCTTCGTATGACCCGGCCGAAAGCCGCTCGACCAGCCGGTTCACCCGAAGCCGGTAGGACACGGCCTGTTCGCGCCTAACAACACTCATGAGGCGACCGTAGAGAGAAATGACGCCAGCCAATGGCTTGTTTTGCTCGCGCGGAAGAACCTGAGGCGTGGAACCGTGGGGGGTGTGATGGACGTACAAGAGGGTGTGAGTCTGCGGATCGTGGGGTTGAATGCGTTTCTGCCGGGGTTCCGGTTGGTGCGCGAGTTCGCGGAGCGGAACGGGCATGAGCTCGTGCTGGTGGTGACGCTGCCGGAGAGCGGGCGGTACGGCGAGAGCCGGCCGATGGTGACAGAGCTGCCGGGCCAGACGAACGTACTGATCACGCGCAAGCTGCGGACCGTGGCCGCGCCGGTGATCGACGCACTGCGGCCGGATGTAATCATCTCGGCCGCGTTCCCCCGGCTGATTCCGGCGGAGATCCTGGAGATTCCGAAGTACGGCGCGATCAACTGCCACCCGTCACCGCTGCCGGCCGGGCGCGGTCCGACGCCACAGCGGCTGATCTACGAAGGCGACGAGCGCATCGGCGCGACTGTGCACCGGACCGCCGCCGAGTTCGACACCGGTGCGATCCTCGCCCAGCGCATCGCACCGCTCCCCGAGGACCTGAACGGCACCGGGATCATGCAGGTCTGGGGCGACCTGCTCGGCCGGTGTCTGGACGAGGCGGTTCCGCGGCTCGTGGCCGGCGATCCGGGCGAGCGGCAAGATCCCGCCGCGGCCAGCGAAACGCCGTTCTTCACCGAGGAGGAGACGCTCCTCGACCTGACTGAACCGTCTCACGTCGTACGGCGGAAGGCCGCGGCCCTCAACGTGACCTCACCCCAAGCCAAGGTCCAGCTCGCCGGCACGACCCACGTCATCACCAGGACGGACGTCGTACCAGCACCATCCAGCGCGGCCGCGGGCACGATCCTCGAGGAACACGAGGACGGTTGGACCGTGCAGACCGGCGACCTGCCCCTCCGACTGATCCGCTGAAACCCCTCGCAAAACAGAAGGACCCCGGGAGATCCCGGGGTCCTTCTGGTGCTGAGGTGGCTCAGGCGTCCGCGCTCTGCTCCTCGAGCAGGTTGCGCGTCAGGTTGGGGTCAACCTGGACGCCCGGTCCCATCGTGGTCGAGACGACCGTCTTCTTGATGTAGCGGCCCTTGGAGCTGGCCGGCTTCAGCCGGAGGATCTCCTCGAGCGCGGCGCTGTAGTTCTCCACCAGCTGGGCCTCGTCGAACGACGCCTTGCCGATGATGAAGTGCAGGTTCGCGTGCCGGTCGACCCGGAACTCGATCTTGCCGCCCTTGATCTCGGTCACTGCCTTGACCACGTCCGGGGTCACCGTGCCGGTCTTCGGGTTCGGCATCAGACCACGCGGGCCGAGGACGCGGCCGAGCCGGCCGACCTTGCCCATCAGATCAGGGGTCGCGACGACGGCGTCGAAGTCGAGCCAGCCGTCGGTCACCTTCTTGATCATGTCGTCGTCGCCGACGAAGTCGGCGCCGGCGGCCTTCGCGGCCTCGGCCTTCTCACCGGTGGCGAAGACGAGGACCCGTGCCGTCTTGCCAGTGCCGTTCGGAAGGTTGACGGTGCCGCGCACCATCTGGTCGGCCTTGCGGGGGTCGACCCCGAGGCGCATCGCGACGTCGATCGTCGAGTTGAACTTCTTGCTGCCGGCGGCCTCCTTGGCCAACCGGATCGCCTCGAGCGGCGTGTACAAGTGGTCGAAGTCGATCTTGTCCGCGATCGCGCGGTAAGCCTTACTGCGCTGTGCCATTGCATGTCCTCTCTGGGGTGTGGTCTCCGGGCGGCGCTTCGCCCTGCCACAACTGCGTGCGTCTACTGCTCGTTCGTACGGCGGTCTGCCCGCCGGACTCACGTCGTACCGATGAGCGGGCTCAGCCGTCGACGGTGACACCCATCGAGCGCGCGGTGCCCTCGATGATCTTCATCGCGGCGTCGATGTCGCGAGCGTTCAGGTCCGGCATCTTGGTGGTGGCGATCTCCCGGACCTGGTCCTTGGTGATCTTGCCGACCTTCTCCTTGTGCGGGACCGGCGAGCCCTTCTGCAGACCGGCGGCCTTCTTGATCATCTCCGGCGCCGGCGGCGTCTTGGTGACGAAGGTGAAGGAACGGTCTTCGTAAATGGTGATCTCGACCGGAATCACGTTGCCGCGCATGGACTCTGTCTGGGCGTTGTACGCCTTGCAGAACTCCATGATGTTGACGCCGTGCGGACCGAGCGCGGTACCGACCGGCGGTGCCGGCGTCGCGGCACCGGCCTGGAGCTGCACCTTGACCAGGGCAGCGATCTTCTTCTTGGGAGGCATTCTGTCGGGTCCTTAGACTTTCTGGATCTGGTTGAAGCTGAGTTCCACCGGGGTCTCCCGGCCGAAGATCTCCACCAGGGCCTTGATCCGCTGGGCCTCGGCATTGATCTCCGTGACTGTGGCGTGCAGGGTCGCGAACGGCCCGTCGACCACCATGACCGAGTCGCCCACACCGAAGTCGGCGACCTCGACCTTCTTCTTGGCCGCGGTCTTGGCGGGTGCGGCGCCGGCTTCGGCAGCCGCCTGCTCGGCCGCCGCCACGACGGCCGGAGCGAGCATCTTCTCCACCTCTTCGAGGCTGAGCGGGACCGGCTTCTGGCTGTTCCCGACGAAGCCGGTCACCGACGGCGTGTGCCGCACGGTCGACCAGGACTCGTCGGTCAGATCCATCCGGACCAGCACGTAGCCGGGGAGAACGGTGCGCTTGACCATCCGGCGCTGTCCGTTCTTGATCTCGGCGACCTCTTCGGTCGGCACGATGATCTCGAAGATGTAGTCCTCCATGTTCAGGGAGTTGATCCGGTTCTCCAGGTTGCCCTTGACCCGGTTCTCCATCCCTGAGTACGTGTGCACCACGTACCAGTCACCGATCTGCGAACGCAGCCGGCTGCGCAGCTCCTCGAGCGGGTCGCCCGGCTCCTCCGGCTCGGCGTCCTCCTCGGCGACAGCCTCGTCGTCGGCCTCGGTCACCGCGGAGGCCGCGGCGAGCGCGTCCACATCGGCGTCGTCGTCGGCCTCCTCCTCAGCATCCGGCGTCGTACCGTCGTCGTCGCTGGAGAAGACCAGTTCGTCGTCGCCGGCCGGCACCTCCTCGGTGCTCTCCGGCGCGGTCTCGGCGGTCTCTTCGGCCAGCTCCTCGGCCGCGTCCTCGATGTCGGCCTCGGTCACCACCTCGGGGGCCTCGGCCTCGTCGGCGGCGGCGACCACCACGACCGGCTCGTCGTCGGAGTCGTCCTCGTCGGCCGGAGGCTCTTCGGCCTCGTCGTCGGCGGAGTACTCCTCGTCGTCCTCGTCCTCGTCGTCGGCAGCGACCTCGTCGGCCTCGTCGTCGAGGCCCGCGAACGGGTCGTCGTCGTCATCGTCGTCGTCACCGAACAGGTCGTCGTCGGTGGCGTTCTCGTCGAAGTCGACGTCGTCGTCGGAGTCAGCGGATACGTCGAACTCGTCCTCCAGTTCGAGGACCTCGTCGTCGCGCTCGGACACGTTGTACTCCGTCATCTCTGCATCGGGTGTTGTCTGGCTTCGGGTCGGGGACCTGCGGCAAGGCTGTTCAGCGGGCGGCTGCGAACCTCAGCCGAAGATCTTGAACATCGCCCAGCCGAAGGCGAGGTCGAGCACCGAGACGATCGCGATGACGAACACCACGAAGGTCAGGACGACCACGAAGTAGGTGGACAGCTGCTTGCGAGTCGGCCAGACGACCTTGCGGAGCTCGGCAACCACCTGGCGGTAGAAGCGCAGCAGGCCCCTGCCCTGCTTGCCTTCCGCAGGCTTGCCGGCGCCGGACGGTGCCGGGGTGCGCGTCTCCGTCACGACCTACCTCTTTCGCTAGCGGCGGCCTGACCGGCCCTGCGCCGGTCAGGATTTGCAGGGCACGAGGGACTTGAACCCCCAACCTTCGGTTTTGGAGACCGATGCTCTGCCAGTTGAGCTAGTGCCCTCTGCAATCCTCCGGACGCCGCACAGGACCTGATCTCGGGCATGCCGGATCAGGGCCATCAACGCCCGGACTAGAAGAGTGTACGGGGTCCGAGCCACCTGGTCGAACTGAGGCTCCACCCGAACGACCCCTCGCCGGGCGCCGTACCGCGACCAGAACCATACAGCCTTCACTCGGTCCCAACGGACCACACCCCCAGCGTGTTCCCGGGATCACGGGATCTTCGGACGCGGTACGGCGTACGCCTGGTGATACCGCGCTGCGGGGCGCGGCCGGCTGGTGCCAGGATGGGCGCATGGGTTCCAGGATCTCGGCGCGGATCGGCGCCATCAGTGAATCGGCGACGCTGGCGGTGGACAGCAAGGCCAAGGCGCTCAAGGCGGCCGGGCGCCCCGTGATCGGGTTCGGCGCCGGCGAGCCGGACTTCCCGACGCCGGACTACATCGTCGAGGCGGCCGTCGCGGCCGCCCGGGACCCGAAGAACCACCGCTACAGCCCGGCCGGCGGCCTGCCGGAGCTCAAGCAAGCGATCGTCGACAAGACCAGGCGCGACTCCGGCTACGAGATCGAGGCCGCCCAGGTCCTGGTCACGAACGGCGGCAAGCACGCTGTCTACAACACGTTCGCGACCCTCCTCGACCCCGGTGACGAGGTGCTGCTGCCGGCGCCGTACTGGACGACGTACCCGGAGACCATCCGGCTGGCCGGCGGTGTGCCGGTCGAGGTGCTCGCCGACGAGTCGCAGAACTACTGCGTCACCGTCGAGCAACTCGAGGCGGCCCGGACCGACAAGACCAAGGCTCTGCTGTTCTGCTCGCCGTCCAACCCGACCGGTGCGGTGGACAGCCCGGAGACGGTCGCGGAGATCGGTCGCTGGGCGCTCGAGCACGACCTCTGGGTGATCACCGACGAGATCTACGAGCACCTGACGTACGGCGACGCGACGTCGACCTCGATCCCGGTGGTGGTGCCGGAGCTGGCCGACAAGACCGTCGTACTCAACGGTGTCGCCAAGACGTACGCGATGACCGGCTGGCGGGTCGGCTGGATGATCGGTCCGAAGGACGTGATCAAGGCCGCGACCAATCTGCAGTCGCACCAGACCTCGAACGTCTGCAACGTCGCCCAGCGGGCCGCGATCGCCGCGCTGACCGGCGACCTGTCCGCGGTCGACGAGATGAAGCTGGCGTTCGACCGGCGCCGGCAGACCATGGTCCGGCTGCTGAACGAGATCCCCGGCATCGAGTGCCCCGAGCCGACCGGCGCGTTCTACGCGTACCCGTCGGTCAAGGGCGTGCTCGGCAGGGAGATCGGTGGGCGTACGCCGTCGACCTCGGCCGAGCTGGCCGAGATCATCCTGGACGAGGCCGAGGTGGCAGTGGTGCCGGGCGAGGCTTTCGGCGCCCCCGGCTACCTGCGGCTGTCCTACGCGCTCGGCGACGCCGACCTGGCCGAAGGCGTCGGCCGGATCGCCAAGTTGCTGAGCTGATTTCTCCCGACGGGTGGGTGGTCGGTAACCTTCGGTAATGACGCAGCGGGATCTGCGGGTGCTGCCGAAGACACACCTGCATCTGCACTTCTCCGGGTCGATGCGGCACCTGACCTTGGTCGAGCTGGCGGACAAGCACGGCGTCCGGCTGCCTGACGCGCTGCGCACCGACTGGCCGCCGCAGTTGTCGGCGGCCGACGAGCGCGGGTGGTTCCGGTTCCAGCGGCTCTACGACATCGCGCGGTCGGTGCTGCGCACGGAGGACGACGTACGGCGTCTGGTCCGCGAGGCGGCCGAGGACGACCGGGCCGACGGCTCCCGCTGGCTGGAGATCCAGGTCGACCCGTCCGGGTACGCGAACCGCTTCCACGGGATCACCGAGTTCACCGATCTGGTCCTGGACGCGGCCCGTGACGCGTCGGCCGGCACCGGGATCGACGTCCAGGTGATCATCGCGGCCAACCGCACTCGGCATCCCCTCGACGCGCGGACGCTGGCCCGGCTGGCAGCGCAGTACGTCGGTCGTGGTGTGGTCGGGTTCGGTCTGTCGAACGACGAGCGCCGCGGTACGACGTCCGAGTTCGCACCGGCCTTCCGGATCGCACGGCACGCCGGACTGCTCTCCACACCGCACGGTGGTGAGCTGTGTGGCCCGGCGACCGTCCGGACCTGCCTTGACGAGCTGGAAGCCGGTCGCATCGGCCATGGCGTGCGCTCTGTCGAGGACCCGGACCTGTTGAAGCGAGTGGTCGACGCACAGGTCGCACTGGAGGTCTGCCCGGCGTCCAACGTCTCCCTCGGCGTCTACCGCCGCCCGGAGGACGTGCCGCTCCGACAGCTCTATGAGGCCGGTGCGCGCATCGCCCTCGGCGCCGACGACCCTCTGCTCTTCGGGTCCCGCCTGGCCGAGCAGTACGAAACCGCCCGCACGGTCCACGGCTTCACCGACGAAGAGCTCGCCGACCTGGCCCGCGGCTCAGTCCTGGCCTCCACCGCCCCACCCGAAACCCAGAAGGCCCTCCTGGCAGAAATCAACAACTGGCTCGGCGCCTCCACCCCCGCCCCAGTCCCGGCGTACTAATGGCCTTCGAGACCGTCTACCTGGCCCGCCACGGCCAGACGGAGTGGAACGTCGAAGGCCGCCGCCAGGGCCGGCTGGACTCACCGCTGACACCCCACGGCCTGCTGCAGGCCCAACGCAACGCCGACCTCCTCGGCAACCACCAGATCGACGCCGTCTTCACCAGTCCCCTCCCCCGATCCCGCCGTACCGCGGAGATCTTGGCGCCAGCCTTGCCCGTGGAGGTCCTCAACGACCTGGCCGAGATCGCGCACGGCGCGTGGTCCGGGCTCACGTCGGCGGAGATCGACGGTATCTGGCCGGGGATGCGGGCTGCGCGGGAGCAGGACAAGTACGCGTTCCGCTTTCCTGGCGGCGAGAGTTACGCGGATGCCGACCTACGGGCCGGGCGGGCGCTGGCGGAGATCGCTCGGCGGGGCGCGCGACGGCCTTTGCTGGTATCGCACGAGATGATCGGCCGGATGCTGCTGAAGCAACTGGGCGTAGCGGATGCGCTACACCTCGGGCAACCGTCCGATGTGGTCTATCGGGTCGGCTCCGGCGGCGAGATCGATCGGCTGACGGCGGCAGAATAAGTGCCGGCTCGGTTCCGGAGCAGGGCATTGTCCGGGCACCTCGGCGCGCCGTAGTTTTCAAGCATGACGCCGACGAAGATCCTGCTGCCAGAGGACGAGCTGCCGACCCGTTGGTACAACGTGCTGCACGATCTACCGACGCCGCCCCCGCCGGTGCTGCACCCTGGGACCGGGCAGCCGATCGGGCCCGACGACCTCGCGCCGTTGTTCCCGATGGACTTGATCATGCAAGAGGTTTCGCAGGATCAGTACGTCGATATCCCGGGCGAAGTCCTCGATGTGTACCGGTTGTGGCGGCCGAGCCCGCTCTACCGGGCGCACCGGCTGGAGAAGGCGCTCGATACTCCGGCGCGGATCTACTACAAGTACGAAGGTGTCTCGCCCGCGGGCTCGCACAAGCCGAACACTGCCGTGCCGCAGGCCTACTACAACGCGAAGTCCGGCGTCCGGAAGCTCACCACCGAGACCGGTGCCGGCCAGTGGGGTACGGCCCTCGCGTTCGCCTGCGCGCAATACGGCCTGGACTGCGAGGTCTGGCAGGTGCGGGCGTCGTACGACCAGAAGCCGTACCGCCGGACGATGATGGAGGTCTTCGGCGCGACCGTGCACCCGAGCCCGTCGGAGCTGACCGAGGCCGGGCGGAAGATCCTCGCCGGGGATCCGGACTCCCCCGGCTCACTCGGCATCGCGATCAGCGAGGCGGTCGAGGCCGCCCTCCAGGATCCCGACGTTCACTACGCGCTCGGCTCGGTGCTCAACCACGTGCTGCTGCACCAGACGATCATCGGCGAGGAAGCGTTGATCCAGCTCGCCATGGCCGGCGAGACGCCCGACCTCCTGGTCGGCTGCACCGGCGGCGGATCGAACTTCGGCGGCCTCGCGTTCCCGTTCCTGCGCGAGCGCTGGGCCGGGCGGATGGCTCCGGTCGTCCGGGCGATCGAGCCGGCCGCGTGCCCGTCGCTGACCCAGGGGACGTACGCGTACGACTTCGGCGACACGATCGGGATGACGCCTTTGATGAAGATGCACACGCTCGGCCACGACTTCGTCCCCGACCCGATCCACGCCGGCGGCCTGCGGTACCACGGCATGAGCCCGCTGATCAGCCACCTCTACGAGACCGGCGAGATCGAGGCGGTCGCCAAGGCCCAGTCCGAGTGCTTCGCGGCCGGTCTCCAGTTCGCCCGTACCGAGGGCATCGTGCCCGCGCCCGAGCCGACCCACGCCCTCGCCGCCGCGATCGAGGAAGCCCAGCGCTGCAAGGAATCCGGCGAGGAGAAGGTCATCCTCACCGCCCTCTGCGGCCACGGCCACCTGGACCTGGCCGCCTACGACGCCTACCTCACCGGCAACATGACCGACCGCTCCTGGGACGACGCCGACATCCAATCGGCCGTGGCCCAGGCCCTGACCCGCCTACCGGTGCTCGGCTAGGGGGCGATACCGCCTAACGCCCGCCGCGCTTCCACCACGGCTTGGGCCGTTTCGCCACGGCCTCGAGCCAGTCCTGCGGAACGGCCCATCCCCTGGCGGTCAGCGCCCCGAAGTACTCCGCCTTGAGACTGTCCGGTAACCAGTACGTCGCCTTGTGCGGTCCAGCCGCTTCGAAGTACGTCGTACGGTGCCGGGCGCTCCACACCGTCGCCTGGTTGGAGCTGTAGGCGAGTCGCACGTAGTCCCACCGTGCCTGCTCGTCATCCATGTCGAACACCCGCTCGACGACACGTCCGCTGCCTCGGGGCTCCCGCTCGATCTCTTCGAGCAACTCCTGCACGAGGGCCCGGTCATCCGTCATGCCTTCCGGCAACCGCAGACCCACCGGATCCAGTGCGACGGCGCCCAGCTGAGGTCGCGCCACCTCGAGAAACACCTCCAGCAACGCGAATCCCTCTTCGGCTCGCTCGAAGCGATCCAGCTCGGCTCGCAGCGTCGTGATGGCTTCCTCGGGCACGCGGACACCCTAGTCCGCCCCGGTCAGGTCCTCATCTGCCCGGCCCTGCCCCGACCTGCCCTCATCTGCCCCACCTTGCCCCGACCGATCACGCTCAGCTAGGAAGTCCTCGCGGCCCATCGAGCCGCAACACTCCGTCGACAGCCGTCGACCGACCCCTGAAAACCCCTTTCAGCGTTGGAAATCGGGGGCAACCCGGGGCAGTTCGGGGCATCGTGGGGCAGCTCGTCCACAGGGGCGATTTTCGTGGTCGCGGAGGGTGGTTGGACACCTACAGTTACCGCCATGTCAGAGGCCAACGAGTTGTTGCGCGCCGCGCGGGAGCGCACGCCGTCGCGCCGCGCACCGGGTGAACACCTGTCCCGGGCGGAGCTCGCCGAGGCGGTCTGTGCGTGGTTGTGGGACACCACCGAAGTCAGGTACGAGCTGGACGGCCACTACATCGCGAAGCTGGAACGAGGTGCCGTCCGCTGGCCGGGCGCCGCGTACCGATCCGGTCTGCGCTACGTCCTGAATGTTGCTTCAGACAACGATCTCGGCTTCAGCCCGCCACCCGGCGTGGTGGTGACCGAGCCGGATCTGACGCTGCCGTCGACCGTCGGGCTCGACGACGACGTGATGGACGCCGGCGACGAGTCGATCGCGCTGCTCACGTTCGCCGAGGAGTCCAACGTCGGCGACCTCACCGTCGAGCAACTGCACGCCGACATCCTGCGCATCGCCCAGAGCTACCTCCGCACGCCGACCAGACCGCTGTTCGTCCGGAGCCGCTCCATCCGCGACCGCGCGTTCCGGCTCCTGGCCGGCCGGCAGTCGCCCAAGCAGTCTCGCGACATCTACGCGGCAGCCGGTTGGTCGATCACCCTGCTGGCCTGGATGTCGGTCGACCTCGGCCGGCCGGACGTCGCCGAGCGCCACACCCGGACGGCTTGGGCGTGCGCCGAGGCCGCCGATCACGACGTACTGCGGGGTTGGATCCGCGCCACCCAGCACACCGCCGCCTTCTGGCAGGACGACTTCGACGCCGCGGCCGCCTACGCGCAGGACGGCCTGCGGTACGCCGCCGGAACCTCGGCCCTCTTCCTCGCGAGCGCCGCCGCGGTCGATCTCGCCCGGTCCGGACGCCTGGACGACGCCCGCGACGCGCTCGGCAAGGCCCGACGCTTGGCCGTCACGCCGGCGGAGTCCGAACCAGGCGGACTCTTCCTCTGTACGCCGGAACGCGCCGAAGGCATCTGGTCGGACGCATACCTCGCGCTGGGAGAAGCCCGGCACACCCTCGGGCACGCGGATCGCGCCGTCGCGATGTTCGAGGGTGCGCCGCACCTGCTCAGGAATTTCGGCTCCGAGCGGATGGTCCGCCTGCAGCAGGCCAAGGCGCGGCTGGTGCTCGGCCAGCTCGACGGTGCCGCCGAGACGCTCGAGCCAGTGCTCAGCACACCACTGGAGTACCGGGTTCGCCCGTTGATCCACCGCATCGGCGAGGTCGCTGCTCTCACAGCGCCGTACGCGCGCAGCCCGCGGGGTCGCCAGATTCGCGAGCGGATCCGCGACTTCACCCAGCATCCCGATCTCCCCGCCCGCCCAACTTCCACCCGCCGCCGCAAGCCGAAACGGCAGCAGCCCGATGAACCGCCCCCGAGCGCCCTCGAACCTCCGCCCGGCGCCGAACGCCTCGACTCCGGACACGCCGGAACTCAACGCCCCGACACCCAACGCAAAGTCCCCGCCCGCGCGGACCCGCACGGCGCCGAGTCCCCCGGACCCGATACCCAGCGACCCGATACCCAGCGACCCGATGCCCACCGACCCGAGTCCGACGGCCCCGACGTCCGCGGGTCTGAGGCGGTTCGGTCTGCGGGCTGATTGTGTGCCGCGCTATTGAGAGGAGCAGTTGCATGGTCGATCAAGTCCGCGACCACTGGTACTGGCGGCCCGGCTGGAGTGCCGGCCGCTCGTTCTACACCTGGCACATCACCTTCCAGAACGACGCCGTGCTCAGCGACCTGCATGCGGCGTACCAGCCGGTGGTCCGGTCGCTAGCAGGTCTGACTCCGGTTCCGGCGCAGTGGCTGCATCTGACCATGCAAGGCGTTGGTTTCGCGGACAAGCTCACCCAGGAGGACCTGGACCCGATCGTCGAAGCCGCCCAGCGCCGGCTCGAGCCCGTTCATCCCTTCGAGATCCGGATCGGTCCCGCCGTCGTCGACCCCGAAAGCCTCCAACTGCCGGCCCAGCCCGTCGATCGTCTGCGCCGTCTCCGCGCCCAACTCCGCGCCGCGATCACCGACGTCTGGGGCCGTGACTCCGTCCCCGCGCTGCCGGAGCTCGATCCACATATCTCCCTCGGCTACTGGAGCCAGGCCGCTGACGCCGCACCGCTGAAGAAACGCCTGGCCGCATTGGGAGGCGGCGTCGCGAAGACCGAGATCACCCACGCCAGCCTGATCAACCTCAACCGGGACCAGCACTGCTACGAGTGGACGACGTATGCCACCGTGCGCCTGGGCGTCCCACGTCACATCTGACCAGGAGAAACGTCCGTGACAGAGAAGGCTTCACCGGCCCTGGCCGACAGCTCGGCCGCCGGCGTGATCCGGGCGCTGCTCGATTTCCGCAGCGTCTGGACCACCCACGACCTCGTCGCCCTCAGCCGGGTTCCCGCACCGACGATCCATCGCGTCGTCGGCTGCCTCGAGCGGGAGGAACTCGTCACGCGGACCGCCGGCGCGGTCGTCGCCGTACACGATTGGATCGCTCTGCTGCACCGCTGGGCCCAGGACTTCCGCTTCACCCGCGAAAGCACCATCACGCAGTGGCAGGCGGTCGGCGGACTCGACGCGCTGGCCGACCGCATCCCGCCGGCAACCTTGCCGTACGCCGTCACCGGCACCTTCGCGGCACGCCTCTGGGCACCGGCGACCCCGGCCACCACGCTGACGATCTACACGCCCGACCCCCACGCGGCAGCCGATGCGTGGAACCTCATCCCCACCAGCACCGGTGACGTCGTACTCGCGACTCCCTCAACCGACGTGGTCTACACCCGCCCGCGCAAGACACCGACCGGTCTCCGCCTCGCAGCCCCCACCCAGGTTCTCACCGACCTCCTCACCGGCGCGGCACCATCCCCCACCACCGCCGACCCCCTCCTGACCTGGATGCAATCCCACGAACTCCAATGGCGCTACTGACCCGGCGCCGAAGGCCGCAGTACGGCGAACAGCTCGTCCGAGCGTTCACGAGTAGGCGCGGAGTGAGACCACGTGGGCTCGGGGCGCGCCGTTCGTGGTGTGGGCTGTCAGGCGGAGGTGGGTTGCCTGGACGGGGGTGGGTAAAGAGTGGCGGTTCGTGCGGTGGTGATTGGCGGTGATGGTGGCTACGGGATGCCACTCAGAGGTGCCATTGCGTGCTTCGAGGGTGTAGTCGGCGAGAAGGGTCGGGAGGGTCTCGAAGGGTGTGCGGTGGTGGTGGAGGTTGATGAGGTCCTCGTTGACGTCATCGTCGAGGACGACGACGACCTCGGAGATCTCCACCGGGGCCGGCCAGGTGAGCTCGATCCAGGGAGCCGGATCCCAAGCGAGGTCTTCCGAGGACCAGAGGTTCGGGCCGCCGTACGGGCGGGCGTAACCGCCGACAACGTTCGTGGGTGCGTACGCCGCAGTCTCACCGAGGCGGAGGCAGAGACCGGATCGGGGCAGGATGTGTTTCCACGGACGGAACTGCTCGGTCCACTGCTCGTCCGGCGCCGGCTCGCGGTGCGCCAGGAACATCATGCCGGGGAGCGCGGCATCAGTGGTGTGAACCGAGATCGCCGGAGTCTTCCGCAGTACGACGATCCCGTTCGCGGACTGCCAGCTCAGCGGAACGTCGACCCAGCGCTTCTCGCCGGGCGGGACCTCCACAGTGCACGAGTCGACGAGCGCCGCCGGGAGGTAGTTCTGCGGCTTGCCCGGATCGTGCAGCTCGACCGTCAGGGAACCGCCGGTGGAGTCGACGAGCAGTTCGAAGCCGTCCAGCGATGGGGCGACCATGGCGATGTCGGTTGTCAGCGGCAACGTTCCGGAGGAGACCTCGACGGCAGGCCGGGACAGCGTCGACGAGGCGGTCACGGACGCGGCCAGAGCCAGGTTCGCCGGATCGTCATCGACGACACCCAGGACTGAAGCGTCGGCCCGCAGCAGTGCGCGACGCATCAGGTCGAAGCGATCCCGGGCCAGCCCCCGCGGCGTCAGACCGTTGCGCAGGGCAACGGAAGCGCCGATCCCGACGGCCTCCCCCAGGACGGCGCAGGTCGCCATCACCCGCGTCGTACCGAAGGCTACGTGACTCGCGCTGATGTTGCGCCCGGCCATCCACAGGTTCTCGACGTTCCGCGAGTACAGGGACCGCAGCGGGATGTGGTAGTTCCCATCCGGATGCCAGTGCTTCGATCCGCGCTCGGCGGCGTAGACACCACCGGGCGGGTGCAGGTCGATCGACCATCCGCCGAAGGCCACCCGATCCTCGAACTCGACCTGCCCGAGTACGTCGTGCTGCGTCAGCACGTGATCACCGAGGAAACGCCGGTGCTCGCGCTTCCCCGGCACCGACCCCACCCACTCCAACGTCAGGTTCTCCGCGTCGAACTGTCCAGAGTTCTTGATGTAATCCCAGATCCCGTAGACGACGGCCTGCAGTTCGTCCCGGATCCGTTCGTTGTCGTCGACGACGTCCAGCTCACCACCCCACTCGATCCACCAATAGGCGCACCCGTTCAGCTCGGTCCGGATGATCCGCCGATCGGGGATGGCCGTTTCGGTGATGTCGCGGGCGAACGACGGCGGCTCGAACCGCACCGGCTCCCCGGCGTCCTTGGAGTAGAACAGGATCGTGCTCCCGAGCGTGTTCCCGTCCGGGACCTCGGGCGCCCACGATTCGTCGTACTCCGATCGCGGCTCTCGTCCGGTCCGGTACTCCGCGCCCGCGAGCAGACCGACCAACCCGTCGCCCGAGCAGTCGGCGTAGACCGGGCTGACGAATCGGATCTCCTTCTCCGCCCCCATCTGCCATCCGGTCACCGACCGGATCACACCGTCGGACGCATCCACGGTCCGCACGTCGGTGTTCAGGTACAGGGAGATCCGGGGCTCCGCGCGTACCGCTTCCAGCAGCACGAGATCCCAGTAGTACGGGTTCCCGAGCGGGTTCCGGTACTGGTTCTCGACGAACAGCTCGCCCATGATCCCGGTCTCCCGGGCGAAGTGCTGAACGCCGTGCGCGGTCGCCCCGCACACCCAGACCCGCACCTCACTGGAGGAGTTGCCGCCGAGCATCGGCCGGTTCTGCACCAGCGCCACCGTGCTCCCCTGCCGCGCGGCGCCGATCGCCGCGCAGATGCCGGCGAGGCCTCCCCCGACAACGGTCAGATCGGTCTGGACGTCGAGCTGCTGCATAGAAGACGAACCTCTCAGGTGTCTGGATGAACGACGGTCGGCGGCCGGAGGTCGGCGGCCGGATGGACGACGGGTTGCCCCGGGCCGTTCGGATGGTTGGCGGTGAGGTGGTCTGGCACGCGCTGGGCGACCAGTACGAACAGCAGTCCGGCCGTGAGTACGTCGCTGGCCCGGCCCGCGAAGAACTCGGTCCACGTCGTCCCATTCGGCGTACCGGTGTCGAACACCACCTCCGCGGCCCGCCCGATCGGCGAGTCCACGACCCCGGTGATCGCGACCGTCAGCGCGCCCTCGCCGGCCGAACGCTGGATGAACTCGAGCGAGGTCGGGTCGGTTCCGGACCGCGTGACCGTCAACGCAACATCGCCGGCCCCGAGCAGCCCGGCGCCGATCTGCGACGACTGCGGTCCGTCGAAGAACCACACCGGGATCCCGATCCGCAGCAACCGGATGTAGAGCTCGCGCGCCGGGATCGCGTCTCCCCACTCGCCATAGATATGCGTACGCCGTGCGCCCGCGACGGCATCGGCGACGCGGGTGGCCGCGGCCAGGTCGATCGCGGCCAGGGCATTGCGGAGAGCGTTCGCCTGGGTGGACGCCAGTACGTTCAGGACCTGCTCGGGGGGATCCGCCGGGCCGATCGCCAGGCCGATGTCACTCGCCCAGCCCGCCTCCATGCCGCGGCCGATCTCCATCGCCAGCGCCGCGCGCAAGGCGGGGTACCCGGCGAACCCGAGGTGCGTGGACAGCCGGGTCACCGTCGCGGCCGAGGTCTGCGCGGCCTCGGCCAGCTTGGTGATCGACCCGCGCGCGACCTCGTCCGGGTTCGCCAGGATGTGCTCGGCGACCCGCTGCATCGCGCCGTTCAGCTCCGGCTGCGCGCGCTTGACCAGCTGCAGCGGGCTCGGACTGTCCGCTCTCTCCATGTCTGCCATCCCGTTATCGTCACGTATAGACGAACTGGGCACTCGCCACACCGTCGGTGTCGCTCACTACTCGCACCCAGTGCGCGCTGAACCCGGGCGGGAACACGTGGGTCCGGATCTGCCCCGGCTCCACCGTCAACCGCTCGACCGCCCCGAACCGCCCGTGCCCGTGGAAGTCGATCTCGACCGTCACAACCATGGTGTCCTCGCTGAAGTTCTCGAGGTGCAAGCACTTCCCGTCGAAGCCCGTCATCAGGTACGGATCCGACGGCACCCCAGCCGACACCGGCGTCTCCCACCACGGACCACCCCACCCGGCGGGCTTGCCGAAGCTCCACAGGTCGTCGGTTTTGCCGAACCACAGACCGGACTGCGGTTCCGCGGTGGTCGGATTCAGCCCGTGACTCGGCGACGCGTTGTCCGCGCCGGCCACGAGCATCCCGCGCCACGAGCAGAAGTCGCCGAGCACCCACAGGTGCGTCGAGATCGGCCGTACGCCCCAGATCCTGCCCCCGTACGCCCACGGCGACAGCTCGTAGAACATGCCGTGATGGTCGAGCAGCAACCGCTCGTGCTCGACCTCGCGGATCCGCGGCCACTCGGTCTGCCACTTGTGGTCGAAGCAGTGCGACGCCTTCGGCAGCCGGTACCGCGTCCACTGCTGGTCAGCCTCGGTGAACACCTCGAGAATCGCCGACGCCCGGTCCCACCCGGTCGCGAAGATCGTCCCGCCGAACTCGTGCCGTCCACCGATCGCGGTGAACGGATCCTCCCGCAGTACCTTCCACGACTGGCCGTCGTACTCCGCCAACCGGCCCCGCGACCGTACGCCGGCCCACTCGGGTTCGGCGTACTCGTTGGAACACACCACGAGCCGGCCGAAGGACGTGTAGCAGTCCTTGTAGTGGACCTTCATCTCGCCGTCGGTGCCGAGCTCGTCGTTGAGGTCGAAGAGCTGCGTGCATTCGTACGTCGTGAGGTCGAGCTCGAGCAGCTCACCTTCCATCGCGAGCACGTACACATGCGTGTCCGGCTTGGTCAGGTGTCGCGACGTACCGCAGACGCGGAGCGGCTGGAGCTCCGGGATCGTGACGATCTTGTGGTCGGCGGAGATCACCTGTGGCCCGAGGACCAGCTGCGAGGTCGGGAAGTGTACGAACCGGTTGGTGTAGGTGCCGTCCACCCCCAGTGTCTCGGCGACGATCTCCATCGACAGGTCGGCGTCGATCCGGCGGAGGCTGACACCGGCACCGGACGGGGCCTTGTGGGAGTTGTAGTTCTGGACGTAGAGCTTCCCGTTCCACGGCATCAGCGAACCGACGCCGAGCTCGCTGCGCGGCGGACCGAAGTCGCCGACCTGGGCGAGATGCGGGAAGACCCCTGAGACGTTCTGCATCATTTGATTCCTGTGTGAGTCATGGCTGCGATGAACCGGCGTTGCAGGACGACGAAGACGATCAGCACGGGCACGATCGAGATCACCGAGGCGGCCATCGTCAGGCCGGGAGCGATCTGCCCTTGCTCGTCGACGAAGTTGGTCAGGCTGAGCGGCAGCGTGTAGCGGTCCGGGTTGCTGATCAGCACCAGCGGCGTCTCGTAGTCGTTCCAGGACCAGACGAACGCCAGGATGCCGAGCGCGCTCATCACCGGTGTTGCCAACGGCAAATAGATCCGGGTGAACACCCGCCACTCGTTCGCGCCGTCCATCCGCGCCGCCTCGGCGAACTCGGCCGGCTGGCTGACGAAGAACTGCCGCATCAGGAACGTCCCGAGCACGGTGAACATGCCGGGCAGGATCAGCGCCCACAGCGTGTCGTAGAGCCCGAGCTTCTGGAAGTAGATGAACCGCGGCACCAGCAGCAGCTGTGCCGGGATGATCGCGGTCGCCAGGTACAAGAGGAACAACTTGTCCCGCCCCTTGAACGACATCCGCGCGAACGCGTAGCCGGCCATCGTCGCGGTGATCAGTTCCCCGGCCACCCGAAGTACGGCGACGAAGACGGACCGCCCGAACGCCGGCAGCACCGAGGTGGCGCCGCTCAGCACGGTGCTGAAGTTGTCCCACTGGAACGGATCGGGGATCCACTGCATCGGGATCTTGTAGGCGTCCACGTCCGGCTTCAGCGCGGTCGAGATCATCCACGCGAACGGCGCGAGGAAGGCGATCGCGAGGATCCACAACGGGATCCCCCAGTACCACTTGCTGCGCCTAGTCATGGAGGGCCCTTCCTCGTTGCGCCCGCCAGGTCACCAGGGTCAGCGCGAGGACGCCGATGAAGGTCACCAGGCCGATCGCCGACGCGTAGCCGAACCGGTAGAACTGGAAGCCCGTCTGGTACATGTAGTAAGAGATCGTCGTGGTCGCGTCCCCCGGACCGCCGGCGGTGATCAACGCGATCAACCCGAAGCCCTGCGACGCACCGATGATCAGCGTGACCAGCAGAAAGATCGTTGTCGGCAGCAACGAAGGCCAGGTGATCACGCGGAACTTCGCCCACGCCGACGCACCGTCGATGTCGGCGGCCTCGTACAACTGTCGTGGCGCATCCTGCAGCGCGGACAGGTAGATCAGCGAGCAGTAGCCGACGCCGCCCCACACCGCCATCACGATCAGCGCCGGCAGCGCCCAGTGCGAGGACGCGAACCAGGCCGGCTGGATCCCGAAGGCGTCCAGGACCTGGTTGACCAGGCCGGCCTTCGGGTTCATCAGCATCAACCAGGTCATGCCGATCGCGACCACGTTGACGATGTACGGCAGGAAGAAGATCGCCCGGAGTACGGCGCGCCCCGGGAGCGGCCGGTTGAGCGCGATGCCGAGAGCGAGTCCGAGTACGACGGTCAGCGGCACGGACACCCCGACGTACACCAGGGTCAGGCCGACCGCCCGCCAGAACCCGGGGTCACGGGCGATCGCGACGAAGTTGTCCAGGCCGTTGAACGTGATGCCGCCGAGGCCTGACACCAGGTTCCAGTCGGTGAAGGCGAGCACGATCACGCTGATCAGCGGGATCAGGGTGAACGCGATGACCCCGAGCAGGTTGGGGGCGATGAACAGGAAGCCGATCCAGCCCCGTGGCTTGATTCCCGGGGCCTTCTCGGTCCGGACCGCCGTGGCCGCGGCGACGGTTGCGGTAGCCATCAGGGCCTCCTCTGGTTGCGGGCGATCGCGGCGTCGGCGACCCGGCGTACCTCACGGATCGCCGCTTTCGCGTCCTTCTCGCCGAGCAGGCACAGGTCGCGCTGCTGTTTCACGACGAGGCTGATCTCGGGGAATCCGGTCAGCCGGGTGTCGGTGGCGAGCTTGGGCTCGGCGTCCAGGACGACGCGGTGGAACGACTCGACGTCGAAGTACTTGTCCGGCTCCTTGCCGAGCATGCCGGTGACCACCTGCTCGTCGGTGACGTTGCCGAGGGTGGGCAGCTTGCCGGCCTTGAGCATCGGCGTGGAACCCTCGGTCAGCCAGAACTTCACGAACGCCCAGGCCGCCTCGAGCTTCGGCGACTTCGGGTTGACCATCACGAAGTTGCTGTAACTGCCGCCGTTCCAGTCCTTGCCGTCGACGGTCGGCGGCGGGGCGAACGAGACCTTGAAGTCGTGCGGGTACTTCTTCGGGTCGTAGAGGTACCGCAGGTTGAAGGGCGCGGTCGACCAGAGATGGAACTCCTCACCGAGGAACGAGTTCTGTTGATACGCGTCGAGGTGCCGGGCGAGGATCTCGGTCTGCGGGAACGCGGACCCTTCCGCGATCATGCCCCGGCCGAGCCGGAGGCCCTGCTCGAAGTGCGGATCACCGAAGTTCGAGTGATCGCCGTCGTACCAGTAGTTCGGACCGAGTGCTATCCGGGCGACGTCCGGCACGGCGTAAGCACCGATGGTGTCCGCGGTCGTCAGCTTGCGGGCGGTCGCGCGGAAGTCGTCGATCGTCCACTGCCGTGGTAGGTCGACGCCGGCCTGCTGCCGGAGTTTCTCGTTGAACAGGACGAAGTTCGGCTCGCGGGCCGTGGCCAGGGCCTTGATCTTGCCGTTCTCGGCGTACGCGCGAGGTTCGACCGTGTCGAGGAACGGCTTGAGCTCAGGGTCCCCGCTGACGCGATCGGTCAGGTCCGCCGCCAGTCCGGACCCGGCCCGCAACGCCATCGACGCCTGCGAGTACGTGAAGTACACGTCGATGTCGAGCCCGCCCTGCAGCGCCGTGTCCAGCTTGAGGTTGCCGCGGGCGTCGTTCACGAACCGGGTGTAGTTCACCTTGTACTGCGGATACTTCTGCTGGAACGCCTTCACCACATCCGCCGGCCCCGACGCCGCCGGCACCCCACCCCACACCTGCAGCACGCTCGACCGCCCACCCCCACCACCGGAACACCCCGGCACCACCGCCGCCGCAGCCGCCGCGCCGAGCCCAGCGAGCACATCCCGCCGCGAAAATCTTTTGCGCCTCACAACCCACCTCCCACCAGATTGCGCAAAAGATTAGCGACTCCAACCCCTCTTGCCTACCCCCACTGCAAATCTTTTTCAGCGTACCGACGAACGGGTAGTGGTACCCCGAACGCCGACATTGCTGCTCCGGTCCACGCCTGCCCGGGCGATCGACCCACCACCACTACCCGTTCTTCGGTACACCGATCCGCTGCGCAACCGCGCTCTCGACAGTCGCGACCACCCACCGGGGATCCCCGATGACCTGCTGATAGGTGAACCGGAGCACGAGCCAGCCAGCCGCGACCAGTTCGTCGTAGCGACGACAGTCGGCGGCGAACTTTCCGGCCGTGCCGTGGAACTCGTACCCCTCGGCCTCCAGAGCGACGCGGGCCGGCCGATGCCCGAGGTCCACTCGCACACGCGACTCCCCGGTCTCCACCACCACCTGCGGTTCGAACCCCTCGATGCCGGCGGTCACCAGCAGACTCCTCAGCATCGACTCGAGGAAGCTCTCGGATCGCCCGGTGGCGGCTGCCGCGACCCGCATCGCATTCGGCCGACCCAGCCCAGACATCGCCGCCGAGGTTGCAGCCAACTCGTCGTGGGTCAGCCAGCCGGTCGCGAGGGCCGCATCGGCCACGGCCAATGCCTCGCCGAACGGAAGAATCCGGGCACAGTCGAGGACCGTCCGCACCAGCGAGGTCCGGCGCGCACGCAGGTCCGCAGTCGGCAGGGTCGCCCAGTGCAACACTGCAGGCGGACCGGGCTTGGCATTTCTGTTCGTCGGCAGAGTGATGTGGGGCTTCGCGGGTGTCGTGAGCAGCGGCAATCGCCAGACCGCGGCTGCACTCGTGTGCGACAGCACGCCGTCGTGCGCGATGGCCGTGGCCAGGTCGGTCGCGAGACCTGGGAGCCCGTAGATCCCGCGGGTGAGCCGCTCGACATCACCGCACCGAACTGCCGCCGCCAGCGACCGCCGGGAAGTCACCGTGACAAGCTCGGCGGACGTGGCCCAGCCTCCCAGCCGGGCCAGCACCTCCACGACGGACGCCACCCGATCATCCTGGCCGCTCGCGCCGAGTCCCCGCCGAAGTTATCCACAGGTACCGACGGACGGGTAGTGGTGACGATTGACCGCCCAGCGCACGCCCAGCCGACGCTTGTCATCCGGCCGGAACGGGACCACTACCCGTCCTTCGGTACGCCTCAGAGGGTGCAGTTCACCAGGACTGGTTCGTTGATGAGGGTGATTCCGAAGGCCTGGTGGACTTGGGTTCGGACGTGGGCTGCCAGGGAGAGGAGTTCTTTGGCGGTGGCGGTGCCTCGGTTGGTGAGGGCGAGGGTGTGTTTGGCGGAGACGGCTGCCGAGCCGATGGTGAAGCCCTTGGAGATACCGGCGTGTTCGATCAGCCAGGCGGCGCTGGTTTTGACGCGGCCGTCGGGCTGGGGCCATTGGGGAGCGCCGGCGGGGACCTCGGCGGGGGTGTCGAGGATGGGGTTGGTGAAGAAGGAGCCCGCGCTCCAGGTGTCGTGGTCGGCGGGGTCCAGGACCATGCCTTTGCTGCGGCGCAGGCCTAGGACGGCTTCGCGGACGTCGGTCATCGGGGCGCGCGAGCCTGGTTCGACGTCGAGGACGCGGGCGAGTTCGGCGTACCCGACCGGGGCGGACAGGTCGCCGAGGCTCAACTGGAAGGCGACCTCCAGTACGACGTAGCGGGACGGGTCGGCCTTGAAGCGGGAGTTCCGGTAGCTGAAACCGCAGTCGGCGGCGAAGATCGTCCGGACCTGGTTGTCGACGCGGTCCCAGACCCGGACGGACGCGATCGTCTCGGCGACCTCGTGTCCGTAGGCACCGACGTTCTGGACCGGCGTGGATCCGGTCAGCCCGGGAATGCCGGACATCGACTCGAGACCACTCCACTCCTCGGCGATCGCGCGCTGGACCACGGCATCCCAGTCCTCGCCGGCCTGAATGTGGACCATTGCCCCGGAGCACATGTCCGCGTCGACCCGGATCCCGGTGGTCGCGACCTTGATCGCGGTGCCGCGGAAGCCGTCGTCGCCGATGACGACGTTGCTGCCGCCGGACAGCAGCAGCACCGGCTCCCCGGCGGCGTCGGCGTCGCGGACCGCGGTGATCAGGTCGTCTTCGGTGCTGACCTCGACGAGCTTGTCGGCCAGTCCGCCGATCCGCAGGGTGGTGAAGTCGGCCAGAGGTACGTGGGTTCTCACTGGACGCGCACGACCGCCCTGGACCGGCCGAGCACCTTCTCCTCGCCGGCGATCGCGGTGATGTCGATCTCGGCCAGCCCGTCCGCGACCTTGTCGACCTTGGCCGAGAACGTCACGCTCACGCCCTTGTCGTCATCCGGTACGACGACCGGCTTGGTGAAGCGTACGCCGTACTCCACCAGCTCGGCCGGGTCGTCCAGCCAGTCCGTGACCACGCGGACCGCGGAGGCCATCGTGAGCATTCCGTGCGCGATCACGCCGGGCAGCCCGAGCGCGGCGGCCATCCGGTCGCTCCAGTGGATCGGGTTGAAGTCACCGCTCGCACCGGCGTACCGGACGAGGTCCTCACGCCGGAAGGTGACAGTCAGCGGGGGTAGCTCAAAACCCGGCGCCGCCGTTTTCATGCGTCCGCCCGGTTGTGCGAGATGGTGGAGGTCGAGGTGGCGATCGGGTCGCCGTCGACGGTGGTCAGGGCGGTCTCGTACATGATCACTTCGACGTCACCGGCCTTGCGCACGGTGGTGATGGTCGCGGTCGCGGCGATGTCGTCGCCGGCCTTGATCGGGCGGGTGTAGGTGAACTTCTGCGCGCCGTGCACGATCCGGTCCAGCCGGAGGCCGAGCTCCTCGTCGTTCAGGAGCTGCTCGAGCGCGCGGCTGCCGAGCATGAAGGCGAACGTGGGCGGCGCGATCGCGTCATCACCCCGGTACGCCGGGTTGCCGTCACCGATCGCGTCGGCGAACTCACGGATCTTCTCCCGGCCGACCTGGTAGGACTCGGCGGCCGTGTAGCTCCGGCCGACCATCGTGGCGTCGATCGTCATATCCGCTAACCCTACTGGCACACTGTTCCCCGGGACGCCGCCACCCATGATCCGACTGGGGAAGGTTGAACGTGACGGCAGTGGCTGAGCTGGCCAAATATGCGCCGAGGTACGCGCTGGAGATGGGGGAGCCGGAAGGCTCCGAGTGGTTGCGGGTGGATCGGATCCTGGAGCCGGGGAGTCCCGAGCTGACCGAGCTACTCAAGCGCGATGATGAGGCGAGCTGTCACCGGACGGCCCACGCGAACGCGCTCAGCATGATGTCGTTCTACGCCGGACGCGCACCGGCCGCCGCGCTGCTGCTCTGGGCGCTGGAGGGCCGGGTCCTCGACATCCGGCCGGAGAACCTGTGGGTCCGGCCGCACGAGGGGCACGGCGTCGCGGCGGTCGCCGTACGCGAGGCTGTCTTCCTCCCCGGCGGGCTGCAGACGCTGTACGACGTGGTGCTGCGGCAGCACCTACTTCCGCTGGCCGAGGAGCTGCACCGGCGGACGCGAGCCGGGCTCCGGCAGGTGTACGGCGCGGTGGCGGCAGGGTGTGCGATGGGGTTCTGCGCAGCGACCCGCGAGGAGACCACCGTTGATCCGGCGTACCTGCTGGAGCGCTGGCAGACGTTCGTCGCCAAGGCGCCCGGCGGCCTGGCCCGGCTCGGCGACGTCGAGACCGCCGCCGGCAAACTCGTCTACCTCCGCAACACGTGCTGCCTCTACTACACGAGCGAGGTCGGCACCGGCACGCTCTGCGGCTCGTGCTGCCTCACTCCGCGTAACGAGCGTCTCACCGCCTACGAAGGCGGACGGCCGATCCTGACCGTGTAGAGGCATAACGAAAGGGCCGCTCCGGGTGTCCGAAGCGGCCCTCGCGAAAGAAGCTGAAGGTCAGCGGGTCTCGCGGTGGTCCGTGTGGTCGTTGCAGCGGAAGCAGTACTTCTTCAGCTCAAGACGATCCGGGTCGTTACGCCGGTTCTTCTTGGTGATGTAGTTGCGCTCCTTGCAGACCGTGCACGCCAGCGTGATCTTCGGGCGGATGTCGGTTGACTTGGCCACTGCTGCCTCTTCTTGTCAGGAGTGCGCAACTTGGGTGATCGCACTCTGAGATACTGCCTTGCTAGGTAGCGGGGGCGGGAGTCGAACCCGCGACACCACGATTATGAGCCGTGTGCTCTAACCACCTGAGCTACCCCGCCGGGAGAGTCCGTCATCCCATCCGGTGGACCGGATGAGATGTCGTGCTCAGAGCCCCTTTACGGAATCGAACCGTAGACCTTCTCCTTACCATGGAGACGCTCTGCCGACTGAGCTAAAGGGGCGGGCCGAGGAGAGAGATTACACGGTCCGCCGCCCCGATGTGAAATCGAGCCGGGCACACCTTGCAGGCCCCTCAGTCCGTCCCGGAAAGCATACCGGTTCCCGGGAGCGCTTCTGACCAATTTTCCGCCTCGATGTAGAGAACGGGTGACCGGCTTCGTCGTACGTTCAGGACCAGACGAGAGGACACCCAATGACGGACAACACAGCACTGCCTCCGGTCGTGTCGGCCGAGGAGTGGGAGAAGGCGCGAGCCGAGTTGCTGACCGCCGAGAAGGAGGCCACGCGGGCCCAGGACCGGATCGCGGCGCAGCGGCGGCGGCTGCCGATGGTGCGGTTCGCGGAGTACACGTTCGCGTCGACCGATGGCCCGGTGACGCTGCGGGAGCTGTTCGGCGAGCAGCAGCAGCTTGCGCTCTACCAGTTCATGCACGGCGGCCCGGACCACTTCTGCCCCGGCTGCACGTACTTCACCGAGCAGGTGGCCAACCTGGACGGCCTGGCCCGCGGCGGCGTCGCCTGGGCGACCGTGTCGGACATGCCGCTCGACCAGATGGCCGGCTACTGGAAGCAGAAGGAGTGGATGGTGCCGTTCGCGTCCTCGGCCGGTACGACGTTCTCCGCCGATTGCGGCGCGGGCGGTGGCTTCCTCCTCAACCTGTTCATCCGGGACGGCGACGAGGTCTACCGCACCTACTCCACCGGCCAGCGCGGCGTCGACCGCATCCTGTTCGTCAACAACCTCCTCGACCTGGCGCCGTACGGCCGCCAGGAAGCCTGGGAGGACTCCCCGGAGGGCTGGCCGCAGCACCCCACCTACGGCTAGGCCCACACGCGGCTCGGGTACGTCGAGCGCAGTGCCGGCATCACCTCTGTGACGAAGGTCTCCAC
This sequence comes from Kribbella sp. NPDC020701, assembly GCF_055562215.1. Taxonomy (NCBI): domain Bacteria; kingdom Bacillati; phylum Actinomycetota; class Actinomycetes; order Propionibacteriales; family Kribbellaceae; genus Kribbella; species Kribbella sp. NPDC020701. The sequence continues at coordinate 131,755 of NZ_JBVHFT010000003.1, forward strand.
CGAGGCACGGTTCTCATCCTCCGAGAGCCCGGCGACCTCCAGGGAGATGCCGGACAGCTCGTGCCCGTACGCCTCCCACCGCTCCCGGTAGTGCCGGATCAGCCCGGCGTACTTCTCCAAGCCGTTCGCCGAGAAGGGCAGGTCCCGTACGCCGTGAACGCGAACGGCAGGTTGATCGTCCGGTTGAAGTCGATCGCCACCGACCCGTCCCGCCCGACCACCCCGGTCGTCACCGTGCGCCAGGGAGCGGTCTCTTCGCCGTTCGTCTTGTCATGGAACGACAAGTTCAGCCGCCCGCCACCGGCAGCCGTGGCGACGAGCTCGTACGCCGCTCCGCCGAGCGCCACTTGGACTGTGCCGACCGCAGTCACGTGCTGACGTAAGTCGTCCCGTGCGGTCGAGACCTCCACCTGCTCCGGCTTCACGTACGGCGTGTAGTACGCCCTTGACCACCCACTCGTCGTCCAACGGGTACGCCGGGACCCCGCTGAACGCGCGCCGGGTCGTCGCCCGCGGATCGCGCTGGCGAACGGCGTACCGTCCGCCGCGGAGCACGAGCTCTGCCAGTCGATCGCCGTACAGCAGCCAGCTCAGGGAACCGGCCTCCGGCACGCTGGCCGACACGGTGCCGTACACCGGCTCGCCGCCGAGGGTCAGCTCGCCGGCGGCCGTGACGTACGCGCGCTCCTCGTCGGCCTCCCACTTGCCGGGCAGTCCGTCCAGCACAGTAGGGGCCGCGGGCAACCAGTCGAAGGCGGCGATGGAGAGCCAGCCGTAGTCGGTGTCCAGGTCGCGTTCGCGGGCGGCGTGCCAGGTTGCCCAGTCCTGATCGAGATCGGTGACGATGCTCATCGACGTCCTCGCTTCGCTCCGGGCGCCGATGAGACACGAGGCGGGCTGTGTTTGCTGATGAACTCGCTTCGCTCGTTCATGAGGCCAAGTCCTTTCGCTCCTCGCGGTGGGCGACTTCGGATCGGACCAGCGGGATCACGTACCGGCCGAAATCGATCGCGTCGTCGTAGATGTCGTAGCCGCGGGCGGAGAAGATCCGGATGCCGAGGTCGTAGTAGTCGAGCAGCGCTGCCGCGACGCTGTCCGGCGTACCGACGAGGGCGGTCGAGTTCCCGCCGCCTCCGGTCAGGCCGGTCGGCGCGGTCCAGAGCGCGTGATCCCACCGCGAATGATCTCGGCGGCGTATGCGGCCTGGTGGAGCGCGAGCCCGAGGACGGCGGCACCGAGCGGGCCGAACAGGTTGTTGGTGCTGAAGTGCACGAACTCCGGCCCGAACGGGATCCCGAGGCTCAGCTCCTGGTACAGGTATGCGATGTTGAACCAGAACAGCAGCTGCACGATCAACGGGATCGAACGGTACGCCCAGATGTAGCCCCAGGCAACTATCTGCAGGAACGGGCTGCTGGACAGGCGCATCGACGCCAGCACCGCACCGAGCACGAACCCGAGCACGGTGCCGTACACGGTCAACTGCACCGTCACCCACAACGCGGAGAAGATCGTCCGCGTGGTGAAGAACTGGAAGAACGTCGGCCAGTCCCAGCCGGGGTTCGTGACGAGCCCGTGCACGAACATCGCCAGCAGGACAAGGACGATCCCGACACCGACCCAGCGCCACGGATGCCGTCGGGCGACGACGGGCAGGTCGGCATCGTGCGGTACGGCGTACTGCGGTGGTCCGGCGGTATCCGTCGCGGACGTGACTGAGGTGGTCGACACAGTGACTCTCCCTGGCGGTGGGCAGGCTTCGCGGGCACGGCGCGGCAGACGTCCGGAGCGGACGCCGTCAGACGGTGCGAGGGGGTGTGCTCAGCGCAGACAGAGCGCGCTGGAGACCCGGAGAAGGTCGATGTGGAGGCGGTAGTACGGCGGCTTGCGCGTCATCTCCGTCCCCTCCTTTAGGCCCTGAATCGGCTCGGTCATCTCAGTATGAGCCGGGGTTGAAAGATTAGTAACTTGGTCGACAAAGCTCTCATTATGTGGACGGCTTATACCGGCCGCGAGGGCCTGTTCGGCGCCATCGGCCGAGTGATCCGCGTCACGTCCGCATTCAACTACCCACCGGTTCGTTTTACGCCTGAGCGCGCACACGGGGACAGGGTGCCCTCACCGTATGTGTGCGATTTTGTTGATCTGACCGCAAGGGACGTTTGAGCGGCTGTGACCTCCTCGTTATGGTCGATGAGTCGCCGTACCCCCTCCAACGGCGGCCGCCCCTCCCTGGAAGGTTTCCATCCCCGTGCCCCCTCACCATGACGTGCCGGCCGCAGAACGGCCGGCACACCCTCCGGCTGCGCCGCGTCGGGCCGCCAAGCATCGCTCCTCCCGCCGAGGTTTCGGACGCCGCAAACAGCTGATCGGCCTGACCGCCGCGCTGGCCGCCGCGGCCGGCACCACCGCCGTCGGACTCACCTCGTCCGCGACCGGACCGTCCGTCGCCGGCAGCACTGGACTGAGCCCCTCACAGGCCAGCGCGCTGACCGCCGCCCGGGTCGATCGACGCGACCTTGGCTCCCGGGACGCGTCCCGCATCGACCTCGGCCTCGCGGCGACCCAGAAGGCCAAGGCCGACCAGATCGCCAAGCAGCGCGCCGCACGACTGGTCGCGAACGCGACGCTGACCCAGCGCCGGGCCCAGGCCCTGGCCGCGGCCAAGGCGGCCGCCGCCAAGAAGGCCGCCATCAAGGCCCGGGCGCTCGCCGCGGCGAAGGCCGCCGCGATCGCCAAGGCCAAGGCCGCGCCGAAGGTCGTCCTGCCGACCACCGGCTACCACCTGACCGCCCGCTTCGACCAGGCCGGCGGCCGTTGGGCCCACAACCACACCGGCCTCGACTTCGCCGCCCCGATGGGCACGCCGGTGCGCTCGGTGATGGCGGGTGAGGTCATCCAGGCCGACTTCGAAGGCGCCTACGGCCGCCAGGTCAAGGTCCGGCATGCCGACGGCACGGTCACGTCGTACAGCCACATGTCCGAGTTCGACGTCTCGGTCGGCGACAGCGTCCAGGCCGGCACCCAGGTCGGCGCGATCGGCATGACCGGCAACACCACCGGCCCGCACGTCCACTTCGAGGTTCTCCCCGGTGGCGGCTCGCCGATCAACCCGGAGCCCTGGCTCCGCGAGCACGGCGTCACCCCCTGAGGAACCCGCTCACCGCTGTCACGAAGGCGTCGCGCTCATCCATCCACGGATGATGCGCGGCGCCTTCCAGCACCCGGTAGGCCGGCTCAACCCCGTCAAACGCACGAAACCTGGGAATCCCCAGATGCTGACAGCGCCCCGGCGTCGTCACTACAGAGTTTTGGCCATGTCGACGCTGGCTATGTAGGTGCCTTCGATGAGGAATTCGTTGGGGTGGGTGCCTTCGATGGTGTAGCCGTGGCGTTCGTAGAGGCGGCGGGCGGCGGTGTTGGTGCTGTGGACGTGGAGGCTGATCTTGCGGGCGTCGCGGAGTCTGCCCTCCGCGGTGGCGGCGGCGAGCAGGGCGCTCGCCACGCCTCGGCCGCGGGCGGACTCGGCTACGGCGAGGCCGTTGATGGTCAGGACACCGGCGCCTTCGGGGAACTGGTACTTGTCCTGCAGGCGGAGGTAACCGACGACTTTGCCGTCGTACTCGGCGACCAGGTGTGCCTCCGGGCCGCTGCGGGCGAAGAAGCTGTCGCGCAGCGTGTCCTGGTACGACGGGAAGCCCGAGGAAGCGTCCCAGGCGGTCTGATCGATCTCGAGCAGGGCGGCGTCGTCGGATTCGACCGCGCGCCGGACGGTCAGGTGTGGGTCGGTCACCCCACCATCCTCACCCCGCGACCAGGTCAGCCCTCAGCCGCGTCCTCATCCCACCAGGTCAGCCCTTGGCCGCGTCCTCATCCGATCAGGTCGGCCATGGGTAGCGTCACGGTCGCGGTGAGGCCGCCGGTGGGGTTCACGGTCAGGGCGAGCCGACCGTGGTGGGTCTCCACGATGCGGTCGACCAGTGCGAGCCCGAGCCCGTGCCCAGCGCCGTACCGATCCTTGGCGAACGGCTCGACGAACGTCCGGACCCGCGCCGGATCGAGCACGACTCCATCGTTGCGTACGACGAGACGCCCGCCGCCGACCGTGATCCCGACCGACCGACCGCCGTGCCGGATCCCGTTCTGCACCAGGTTCATCACCACCTGGTGCAACAACACCTCGTTGCCCTCAACAACCGACTCCGCAAGGTCACACGTCACCTCGACACCCACGTCGCGAGCCTCCGAAGTCAGCGCCGGCAGCGCGGACCGCACCACGGCGGCGAGATCCACCGGATCCACCTCGACCGTCCGGTTGTTCAGCGCCGTCAGGCTCAGCAGCGCCTCGACGATGTCGATCCCGCGCTGGTTGGTCTCGGCCAAACGTTTGACCAGCTCGGGTACATCCTGATGATCCGGATCGGCCGCCGCCACCTCGAGCATCGTCTTCATCACCGCGTGCGGTGTCCGCAACTCGTGCGACGCGTTCGCCGCGAACCGCCGGTACTGCTCGAACGACCGCTGCAACCGGTCCAGCATCGCGTCGAACGTGTCCGACAGGTCGGTGAACTCGTCCCGGATCCCGGTCAGCCCGATCCGGTGATCGAGCGAACCACCCGCCGCTCGTTGGGCCGCGGCCGTGATGTCCTGCAGCGGCTTCAGCATCCGGCCGGCCAGGTACCAGCCACCGACCAGCCCGACGATCGCCAGGAAGATCAGCGCGTACGCCGACAGTTTCACCACCAGGTCGAGGAGGTCCCCCCGCGACGGCGGAAGAAGGCGCCCGTCGCGCGGGTTGGCGGGGGTGAGCGGGTAGTTCGGCACGATCCGGAAGACCAGCCAGATGACACACGCCACCACACCACCGGCGACGACCAGCAGCCCGGCATAGCTCAAGGTCAGGCGCAGCCGGACCGTCAGCCGCGGCCGCCAGGCGATCATCGGATCGCTCACGGCTCACCGATCCGGTAGCCGACGCCGGGCACGGTGTGGATCACCCACGGATCCCCGAGCCGTTTGCGCAGCGCCGAGATGGTGATCCGGACCGCGTTGCTGAACGGATCCGCGTTCTCGTCCCACGCCTTCTCCAGCAGCATCTCCGCGCTGATCACCCCACCGCGCGCTGCCATCAGCACCTCCAGTACGGCGAACTGTTTCCGCGTGAGCTTCACGTAATGCCCGAACCGGTACACCTCGCGCCGGTACGGATCCAGCCGCACCCCGGCGTACTCGAGCACGGTGGGTGTGGCCGTGGACGGCCGCCGTACCAGAGCTCGGAGGCGTACGACGAGCTCCCGCAGCTCGAAGGGTTTGGTCAGGTAGTCGTCGGCCCCGAGTTCGAACCCGGTCACCTTGTCGTCCAGATCACCGGCCGCGGTCAGCATCAGCACCCGGCAGCCGATGCCCTGCGCAACGATCTGCCCGCACACCACGTCACCGCTGATCCCCGGCAGATCACGGTCCAGGACGACGACGTCGTACGCGTTCACCGTCACCGCCTCCAGCGCGGTGTCACCGTCGAAGGCCAGGTCGGCCGCGATCGCCTCCAGCCGCAGCCCAGCCTGGATCGCCTCGGCGAGATAGACCTCGTCCTCGACGACCAGCACCCGCATACCGACCATTGAACCAGGCCGCGCATATCGAAAACGTATGCCGAAACGCAGACGCTCCGGCAACATCGGCCCGGGTGGACTGGTGGCCATGCTCACCGATGAACTCGTTGCCACCCGCAAGCGCGAACGCCGGATGACCATTCTGGCCGGGTTCGCGATCCTCGCCGCGGTCACCGGACTGACGCTGGCCTCCTGTACGGCGGTGTCCGCGCAGGACGACCCGGCACCGTCGACCACCCAGACCTCGGCCGCCGGCAGCCCCTCGAAGTCCAAGAAGCCTGGCTCCGAGGACGGCGTACTGCCCGACCACACCTCCGCCTTCGACACCAGCCTGCCCGGCATCGCGAAGCTCGACCCCGCACTGCGGACAGCGGTCCAGCAGGCCGAACAGGCCATGCGGGAGGACGGCATCAGGATGCAGGTCACGACGGGCTGGCGGAGCAAGAAGTACCAGCAAGAGCTGCTGGACAAGGCGATCCGCAAGTACGGCAGCCGCGAGAAGGCCCTCAAGTGGGTCTCGGATCCCGACGAGTCGCATCACGTGACCGGCCACGCGGTCGACATCGGCCCCACCGCCGCCGACGATTGGCTGATCCGCAAGGGCAACCGCTTCGGGCTCTGCCAGACCCTGTCCAACGAGATGTGGCACTTCGAGCTCGTCACGACGCCGGGCGCGCCCTGCCCGAAAATGAGCTAGCGGGTCTCCTCCGGCGGATCCGCGAGTACGGCGAGGGGACGCTGGCGCCAGTGGACGTCGTGCCAGGCGTCCAGCTTCCACCCGATCTTCCGATACGTGCCGATGGACTCGAACCCCAGCGCCTGGTGCAGTCCCACGCTGGCGTCGTTCGGCAGGGTCATGCCGGCGATCGCCGTCCGGAAGCCGCGCTCGGTCAGGCGCTCGAACAGGGCCTCGTAAAGGGCGCGCCCACCACCGGTACGGCGGCGTCCGAGCTCGAGGTAGACGCTCACTTCGCAGGACCAGCGGTACGCCGCTCGCGGTTTCATCGGACCGGCGTACGCGTATCCGACGACGCGACCGTCGTCCTCGAGCACCATCCAGGCGTGGGTCGCCTGCGCGCTCGCGATCCGCTGGGCCATCTCCGCGACGGTCGGCGGGTCGATCTCGAAGGTGATCGCGGTGTCGGTGACATAGGGCGTGTAGATCGCCGCGCAAGCCTCGGCGTCGAGCTCCGAGGCGTCTCTAGTCTTTGGCATGTCACGATAGTAGCCACAACTGCCGCTATAGTGGCAAGCGTGATTGATGAGCTCTCCGCCTCACTGGCCGCGACCGTGCAGGCTGCCCGGGTCGCGCAGGACTTGTCCGTGAACGCGCTCGCCGAGCGCTCCGGAGTGTCCCGCGCGATGATCGGCAAGATCGAACGCGGCGAGGCGCAGCCGACCGCGGTGCTGCTCGGCCGGCTCTCCGGCGCCCTCGGCATGACGCTGTCCGAGCTGGTCACCCGGGCCGAGAACACCGGCGAGCTCCTCCGGCGGGCCGGCGATCAGCCGATCTGGACCGACCCGGTCACCGGGTACCAGCGGCGGGCCGTCTCCCCGGTCACCGACGGCCCGCTCGAGCTGGTCGAGGTCGAGCTGCCACCGGGCGCCTCGGTCTCGTACCCGGCCGACGCCTACATCTTCAAGTACCAGCAGCTCTGGATCCTCGACGGACAGCTCCGCTTCCACGAGGGTCCGGTTGTCCACGACCTGCTCACCGGCGACTGCCTCCAGCTCGGGCCGCCGTCGGCGACCACGTTCCACAACCCGTGGACGAGTCCGTGCCGCTATTTGGTGGCGTTGGTCAAGGGCCGTTCCTGAGGTACGCCGAACCAGCGGGCCAGCGCCGTACGCAATCCCTCCTGTTCGACGACACCATCGTGGTTCGCGGCCCAGGCGACGTACCCGTCGGGCCTGATCAGCATGGCGATCGGCGACTCCCCGCTCCCGGTGACGACCTCGACCCGGAGAGCGCTGACGGTTGCCGCGAACGAGCCGTCCGCGGTGAGGTCGACGAGCAGTGGACGGCCCGTGCGCATCAGCTCGGCCAGCCGGATCGAGCCGATCATGAGATCCGGCGCCCAGCGGCCGATCAGTGGATGCGGACCGTCGTGGTAGCGGATGTCCGCGCCGGAGATCAGGTCCGCGATCCGCTGCACGTTCTGCGGATCGGTCAGCAGCTCGCCGAACAGCTCGCGCAACCTGGTCACGTCATTGCCCGGGGCAATCAGTGCGGACTGCGCCTGCGTCTGCATCACGACCCGCTGACCGACCGGGCGACGCTCCGACTCGTAACTGTCGAGCAGTCCCTCGGGCGCCCAGCCCTGCAGCTCGGCGGCGAGCTTCCAGCCCAGGTTGACCGCGTCCTGCAGGCCGAGGTTGAGACCGGGCCCGCCCATCGCCGAGTGGACGTGGGCGGCATCTCCGACGAGCAATACCCGGCCCGCCCGGAAACGGTCGGCCAGCCGGCTGTTCCCACCGGTCAGCCGGCGCAGCAGGAACGGCCCGTCACCTTCGGGCGGAGTCAGCGGCAGATGCACACCGAGGACGCGATCCACGCTCTCCTGCAGCTCGTCGAACGTCATCGGGCCGTCGGGCGGAACATCCCACTCACCGGTGCTGACGACCGGCGGCCGTCCGGGCAGTTGCCCGTACACGAACAGGCCGCGCTCCGTCCGGTGATGCATCAGGCCGGGGATCACGCCGTACCCGGGGACGGACAGAGCACCGGTGGCAGGGTCGATGTACTCCGCGGGTGCGAACGCGTTCGCCGTCCGGGACACCATGGCGTCGTTGGTGACGCCGGGGAAGTCGATTCCGGCGAGTTTGCGGGTGAGGCTGCGGCCTCCGTCTGCGCCGACGAGGTAGCGGGCTCGCAGCTGGTACGGGCCGTCCGGGCCGGCGACTTCGACGGTGACGGAGTCCGCGTCCTGGGAGAACCCAATCAGCTCGTGGCCGCGGCGGACCTCGGCACCGAGCTCGAGGGCCCGTTCCTGGAGCACCTCCTCGATCCGGCGCTGCGGCACCGGCAGCATGTAGACGGGGTTCTGCTCGATCGACGTGAGGTCGAGCGGGAACGCGCCGAACATGTATCCAGGCTGCGGCTCGGGCGGGCCGGGCCGGCCACTGAGACGCTCGTACAGGCCGCGACGGTCGAGCATCCGGACGACCTGACCGACCAGGCCGTTGGCCCGCGGCACCTCGCTCCGTTCGGGTAGCTGCTCCAGCACGATCGGCTGGACTCCGGCCAGGCGCAGTTCACAAGCGAGCATGAGGCCGTTCGGTCCGGCTCCGGCGATGACGACATCGGCATCCATGCATGTGTCCTTCCAGCGAAATTGGGCGTGACTGATCACCCCGGCGGCGCCGGGGATGTGGTTGAGGTGTGGGTTCTAGTCGGGTACCGGCAGGCCTGCGGCGACCAGGTCGAGGGCCTCCCCGAGCAGCTCCGTCATCGGTCGCGGCGGATCGGCACGCAGCCACTCCGCCGACGCCGCTGACCTGGCAGCGCCGACGACATCGGCGACCAGGCGGGGATAGAGCCCATGCGTACCGGTCCGGTCCGCGATCGCGGCGGCGAACTCCTCACCCGCCGCCGCGTACGCCCGCGCCATCTCCCCCTGCAACGACGGCTCGGTCACCATCAGCCGGATCCCGGCGAGCCACTGCTCGTCCGGCGGCAGCTCCGCACCGTGGCCGTTCGCGCCGAGGGCGAACTGCGACTCGATCGACGCCCGGATCGCGGTCCACAACGGCTCGTCGGCCGGCCGCGCGCGCAGCTCGGCGGCGATCAGCAGGCTGCGGTCGACCTCCCGGGCGGCGATCGCCTCGGCCTTGCTGTTGAAGTAGTTCCGGAACGTGCGCAGCGAGACGCCGGCCTCGGCCGCGATGTCCTCGATCCGCACGTTCGCCAGGCCCCGCTCGACCGTGAGCCGGACCGCCGCCCAGCTCAGGGCGATCCGCGTCTCCTGCTTCTTCCGGTCCCGCAGTCCTTCGGCCATGTCCACGACCGTACCAAACTTTGCCGTTTAGGCAAAGATGCCTTTTAGGCAATTTTCTGATGTGGCCGACAAAGGGGTTGGCGGTCATGGTTGGGTTGCCCCCATGGCGGTATTGATGCCGCGCCTCCGGCGCGGCGGGTCATGGGGCTGGAACTCCCGGCCTTCCCTCGTCGCTGCAGTCGCTTCGCTCCCTCCGCTCCTCAGTCCAGGCCGGGAGGCCGCATGACCGTGTCCCCGCTGGTGTGGATCCTGACGCTGCTCGGGATCGTCGGGTTGTTGCTGTTCGACTACTTCTTCCATGTCCGGTCCGCGCACGTCCCGACGCTGCGGGAGGCCGCGATCTGGTCCTCGGTGTACGTCGGGATCGCCGTACTGTTCGGACTCGGCACCCTCGTCCTCGGCGGTACGGCGATGGGCTCGGAGTACTTCGCCGGCTACATCACCGAGAAGGCGCTGTCGGTCGACAACCTGTTCGTGTTCCTGATCATCATGACCAGCTTCCGGGTGCCGCGGGAGAACCAGCAGAAGGTGCTGCTGGTCGGCATCGTGGTCTCGCTGATCGCCCGGGCCGCGTTCATCTTCGTGGGCTCCGCGCTGCTGAACACGTTCTCCTGGGTGTTCTACCTGTTCGGGATCGCGCTGCTGCTGACCGCCGGCAACATGCTCAAGCCCGAGACCGAGGAGTCCCACTCGGCGCAGAACATCGTGGTCCGGCTGAGCCGGCGGCTGTTCCGCACCAGCGAGGAGTACGACGGCGACCGGCTGACCACCATGGTCGACGGGCGCCGGATGATGACGCCGATGCTGCTGGTGATGGTCGCGATCGGCGGCACCGACCTGATGTTCGCGCTGGACTCGATCCCGGCCATCTTCGGCCTGACCCAGAACGTGTTCGTCGTGTTCACCGCGACCGCGTTCAGCCTGCTCGGCCTGCGCCAGCTGTACTTCCTGCTCGACGGCCTGCTGGACCGGCTGATCTACCTGTCCTTCGGACTGGCCGCGATCCTGATGTTCATCGGCGCCAAGCTGATCCTGCACGCCCTGCACGAGAACAACCTGCCGTTCGTGAACGGCGGCGAGCACGTCGAGGTCGTCGAGATCAGCACCGGCCTGTCGCTGGTCGTCATCCTCGTCGTCCTCCTGATCACGATCTTCGCGTCCCTGTTCAGTACGCGCGGCCGCACGCAGACCGCGATGGCCCATATCCGCCGCGACGCCACCGCTTACCTGGACGCGGAGTACACCGAAGACCAGGGCGAACGCGAACGCATCTTCCAGCGCCTCCTCCGCGCCCGAGACCACATCATCGAGCTGGGCCCCGAGGCCCGCCAGCAGGTCAAGAACGAGACCGAACTGATGGCCCTCTGCCGCCAGGTAGCCGACGCCCACGCCGCCGCCCACCCCGAACACGAAGTCCGCCCCAGCCTCTAGTTCTCCCCCGCGCCTGACTACGCCGCCGCAGGCCACCCCTCCGATGCTCAACAGGCAATCCTCCAACTGAGCGTTGCCCCCTGAGATGGAGGGTTGCCCCCTGAGATTCTCAGTGGGCAACCCTCCAGCCGAGGGGATGACCCCTGAGTTGGAGGGTTTGCCCGAGCGGCGGAGTGGGTGGTTAGCCTTTGACGGCTCCGGAGGCTAGGCCGGTTACGTAGAAGCGTTGGAGGGCTATGTAGAGGACTACGCAGGGGATCATGGCGATGACTGAGCCTGCGACCAGGGATCCGAAGTTGACTTCGCCGTAGGCGCCGGCTTGGACGTTTACGAGGGCTACGGGCAGGGTGTAGAGCTCGTCTTTGGTGAGGAAGGTGAGGGCGCCTAGGAATTCGGTCCAGGCGGCGAGGAAGGCGTAGAGGGCTACGGTGGCTGCGCCGGGGGTGACTAGCGGGCGCAGGACCGAGCCGATCATGCGGAGCGTGCCGCAGCCGTCTACGTGGGCGGAGTCCTCTAGTTCGACGGGGACCGAGGCGAAGGAGTTTCGCATCACGAAGACGCCGAACGGCAGGTTGACGGTGGTGTAGAAGAGCACCAGGCCGAACAGGCTGTCGGTCAGCCGCAGCGTGTTCATCTCGAGGTAGAGCGGGGTCAGGATCGCCTGGAACGGGATCATCATCGACACCACCACGAGGGCGAAGAGCAGCGGCGCACTCCGGAACCGGAAGCGCGCGAACCCGTAGCCGGCGAAGGTCGCGAGTACGGCGGTCAGCGCCGCGGTGCTCAGGGCAACGATCAGGCTGTTGCCGACAGCCCGGATCAGGTTGCCCGGTCCCTCGATCAGCGTGCGGAAGTTGTCCCAGGTCAGGTGGAAGAAGGTCGACGCGTTCGGTGCCGCGACGATCACGTCGTTCGGCTGCACCGAGCGGAAGAGTGCCCACAGCAACGGTACGGCGAAGACGAGGAAGGCGCCGCCACCGCCGACGACGTACAGCGTGTTCTTCAGTCTCATCGTGAGTCAGTCCCTCTCCCGGAGCAGCCAGAACTGGGCCGCGGTGACGAGCCCGACCACGATCACCAGGACGATCGACAGCGCGGTCGCGGCACCGAGCTGCAGCTGGACGAAGGCACGGTTGTAGATGTACTGCACGACCGTGGTGGTGTCCGTGCCCGGACCGCCGCGGGTCAGGATGTAGAACTGCGTGAACGCGAGCAGCGAGCCGATCACCGAGATGATCACCGCCATCGCGATCGTGCGCCGCAGGATCGGGATGGTGATCTCCAGCTCCTGCTTCCACCAGCCCGCGCCGTCCAGGTCGGCGGACTCGTAGTACTCGCGCGGGATCGCCTGCATACCGGCCATCAGCAGCATCATGGTCAGCCCGCTGACACCCCAGATCACCAGCACGCAGATCAGTCCGGTCGCGAGCGGCCCGCTCACCAGCCAGGCCGTCGTACCGTCGGTGATGCCGAGTTTGCGCAGGATGATGTTGATCGCGCCGCTGTCGGGCTGGGCTTCCAGCACCGTGACGAAGCTGAGGGTGGACAGCCCGACGACGAACGGCAGGAAGAAGACTGTGCGCAACAACGTCGAGCCGCGGCGCTTGCGTCGTACCAGAACTGCCAAGGCGTAGCCGAGCACCAGGATCGGCCCGGTCACGATGACCGTGTAGAGGATGGTGTAGAGGACCGACTTCGCGAACGCGGCGTCGGAGACGATCGCGCCGTAGTTCTTCAGCCCACTGAACTTGACCGTCCCGATCAGCGGCCAGTTGGTCAGCGAGATCACCAGGGCGAAGGCCAGTGGCACCAGCACGAAGACCCCGACGAACAGTACGGCGGGAGTCACCAGAAGCAGCCCGGTCCGCGCCGGATGCGTGAGTGAGCCTCGTCCGGCCCGTCGCCCGGCGACCGCTGCCCTGCGCGAACCCGGATCCAACCGGCGAGCACCTCTGACCGCGGTACTCATGCTTGCCCCTGCTTCAGGATCCGGTCGTAGTTCTGCTGTGCTTCCTTCATCGCGGCCTCCAGCTCGCCGTCGAAGACGGCCCGGCGGAACATCTGCAGCCACGGCCCGTCCGGCTGGTTGTAGAGCAGGTTGTAGGACAGCGTGGTCGGCGCGTAGCCCTCCTGGATGCGCTCCAACGGCAGCGTCGCGAGCGGGAACTTCTTCGCGAACTCCGCGGTCCGCGCGTCCGACCGCACCGGCGTGTAACCGCCCGCCGGCAGGTCGACCTGCTGCGGCAGGTCGAGCGCGAAGCGGACGAGTTCCCAGGCGCCAGAGGCATTACGAGCGCCGCGGGGGATGCACATGTTGTCGCCGCCGTCGAAGAACGCCGCGCCACCGTCCGGCCCGGACAGCAACCGGGGTGTGACCTTCTGGTGGAACTTGTCGTCGGACGCGGACACCACGACGCTGTAATTGGACGGGAAGATGCCGATCTTGCCGGCCCGGAAGTCGCTCCCCCACCGGGACGCGTCGTCGGAGAAGTTCGCCCGCGGCACCAGCCCGTCGACCCACAGTTGCCGGTGCAGCTCGAGCATCCGCTGGACCACGTCGTTCCCGACGATGTGGCCGGACTGCTCGCCGATCGTGCCTTGGATCAGGTCGGTGTCGGCCGCCCAGATCATCGGCTGTACGACGAACCCGAGCGCACCCGGACTGTTGGCCGGGAAGCTCCACGCGTAGATGTCGTCGCCCAGCTTCCGCAGCTTCTTGGCCGCGTCGAGCAGGTTGTCGAAGGACTTGATCGCCTCGTCCGGGTCGACGCCGGCCCGGTCGCACAGCTCGGTGTTGAACCAGAACATCGAGTTGTCCGCGAGGTACGGAACGCCGTACACGCGCTCGTCCTTCGTCGCCAGCCGCAGGTGGCCGGGACTGAGTTTGTCCCGGAAGTCCAGTCCCTGCAGGGGTTCGGTGAGGTCGGTGAACGCGTCGCGGTAGATGAACAGCATCGAGTTGATGTCGTCGATGTCGACCAGGTCCGGCACACTCCGGCCGCGGATCGCGGTCGCCAGCTTGGTCACGTACTGGGCGTCCAGGACCGGCGTCAGCTCGACGGTGAGCCGGTCCTGGGACGCGTTGAACTTCTTCACCAAGTCGGTCAGGCCGGTCTGCGTCGCCGCCCGGCACCACACCTGCACGGTGCCGGTGGCTTCCTGCCCGAACCCAGCTGCCTGGACGTCGGGTTCGGGCTGGACCGAACTGCAGCCCGGTACGGCGCCGGCCGCGACTGCCGCGGCCGACGCACCGAGGAACTTCCGCCGGGTGAGCATGCTCAGGCCCTGGGTAACCAGACGCGCATGGCGCCGATCTCGCGGTTGGCCCAGGCGTAGTACGGCACCGCGACCACGTCCACCTCGTCACCGGTTCCGTCCTTGGCCGACGAGGTAAACGGCCAGCCGTCGCGGTGACCGGTCCCGGCCAGCCCACGGGTGCGAAGCACGGTCACGCCGTCCAGCAGCTCGTCGTCGTGCACCGCAGCAACTGGTGCCTCAGGCAACAGGTGCAGATCGTCGACGTTCGCCTGCTGGTCGGCCTGCTCGACCGCATAGACGAGCGGGCCGCGTTCCAGCGCGACACAACCCCGTACGGCGTCGACGCGAGGATCGGCGCCGACCACGCGGGTCGTCATCGGCAACTGCAGATCGATCTCGGCGGCCTCGACCCGGGCATAGGTGCCCGCCGCCACCGGCTCGCCGTTCACGGTGGCGCCGTCCGCCCAGGCCGGGATCCTGAGCTCAACTGCGACAGGAGAAGTGATTCGGACCGCGCCATCCCATGGGTAGTTGGTCTCGATGCTCAATTCACCCTTGTCGGTCTGAAGAACTCCAGCTGCGTACTGGTGGATCTGCACCACACCGTCGTTCGTGGTGGCGAGGTAGGCGTCGAGGCTGGCTAGGGTGCGCATGATGTTCGGTGGGCAGCACGCGCAGTCGAACCAGCCGCGCCGGCCGTGCGCCGGACTGCGGCCGTTGTCCGCGTGCGCGGCTCCGCGCAGCTGGAGCGGGTTGACGTAGAAGTACTCGGTTCCCTTCAGCGAGACGCCGGCGAGGAAGCCGTTGTAGAGCATCCGCTCGATCGCATCCGCGTAGAACGCGTCACCAGTCGCGAGGAGCATCCGCCAGGCCCACTGGATCCCGCCGATCGCCGCGCAGGTCTCGGCGTACGCACGGTCCGCGGGCAGCTCGTACTCGTCGCCGAACGCCTCGCCCTCCCAGCGCGCACCCAGACCGCCGGTGACATAGGTCTTCGTCGACCACATGTGCTCGAACTGCCGCTTCAGCGCGTCGAGCAGGTCGGTGTCACCGGTCTCGAGTGCGACGTCGGTCGCGCCGGCGGCGAGGTAGACGGCGCGGACCGCGTGGCCTTCGACCGAGGTCGCCTCGCGGACCGGGATACGGTCGGAGAAGTACGCCGGTTCGTGGCCGTGGTTCTTGATGATCCCGTGGCCGCGCGCCTCGACGAACCACTTGGCCTGGTCGAGGTAGGCCGTCGTACCGGTTTCTCGATACAACTCGACCAGGGCCATCTCGATCACCGGGTGGCCGTCCACGTCGACGGTCTTGCCATCGCCTTCACCGAACGTTGCGACCAGGTGGTCGGCGAGCTTGATCGCGACGTCGAGCAGCGCTCGGTCGCCGGTGCAGCGGACCTGCGCGACCGCGGCCTGGATCAGGTGGCCGGCGCAGTAGTGCTCGTGGCTCCAGACGAGTTGCTGGTAGCGGCCCTCGTCGCCGTACCGGAGCTGGACGACCGAGTCGAGGTAGCCGTCCTCGCGCTGCGCGGCGGCGACGACCGCGGTGAGTTCGCGGATGCGCTTGAGCAGGTCGTCGCTCGGGTTGCGCCCGTACTCCCAGGCGGCTGCCTCGAGCCACTTGTAGACGTCGGAGTCGGCGAACACCGGACCGATCGCCTCGCCTTCGCCGATGCCGGCCGCGAGTCGCAGGTTCTGCAGGTTGCCGGCCGTCTCCAGCTGGTCCTGACCGCTGGGGATCGCGCTCTCGCCGTTGCGGAGCTGGCGCGGTGCCCAGAAGCCGCCGGTGATCTTCGCCTGGCCGAGTCCCAAGGGTTGCCGACGGCCGGCGGCCGTGGCGGCCGGGCTGCGGGAGGTGGTGACTGCTTCCGGGGTAGCGCTCATAGGGCGTGACTCCTGGGGGAAGGCTGCGGAAAATCCAGAACACGTTTTCCTTGACGAAGGTAGAGACGGTCAACGGCCTGGTCAACCCCTGGGACCTGGCGAGATCCGGACACGCCGGGATCCTTGCTGTACTGTTTCCGGAAAGTTCGGAAAGGAGTTGCCGGATGGCGTCACGCGGACGTTCGCTGCCCCGGATCACCGACGTGGCCGCGTTGGCGGGCGTTTCCACGAGTACGGCGTCGAAGGCGCTGAACGACACCGGTCAGCTTCGCGAGGAGACCAGAGAGCGGGTACGCCGTGCCGCCGAGCGGCTCGGGTTCACCCCGGACAGCCGGGGCCGGGCGTTGTCGTCCGGGCGCAGCTTCACGGTCGGGCTGATCACCACCGACAGCTCCGGCCGGTTCAGCATTCCGATCATGCTCGGCGCTGAGGACGCGTTGAGTGCGGGCGAGATGGCGCTGGTGCTCTGCGACACCCGGGACGATCCGCTGCGCGAGCAGCATTACCTGCGGTCGCTGGTGTCGCGGCGGGTCGACGGGATCATCGTCACCGGTCGGCGGACCGAGCCTCGCGCGCCGATCGACGTACCGATTCCGGCTGTCTATGCCTTCAGCCCGTCGACCGATCCGGCCGATACCTCGGTGGTCGTGGACGATCACGGCGGAGCGGGGTCGACCGTCCGGCACCTGCTCTCGCTCGGCCGGCAACGGATTGCGCACGTCACCGGCCCCGCGAGCCATCAGAGTGCGCGGGACCGCGCCGCGGCGACCGTCGAGACTGCCGGCGACGCGATGGTCGGCGAGCCGATGCATGGCGAGTGGACGGAGCGGTGGGGACGGCATGCGGTCGACGTCCTACTGCGTACGACGCCTGATCTCGACGCCATCTCCTGCGGCAGCGACCAGATCGCGCGTGGTGTCTGCGATCGCCTCCGTGAGCTGGGCCGCGCTGTCCCCGACGACATCGCCGTCACCGGGTACGACAACTGGTCGGTGATGGCGCTGGCCAGCCGGCCGCCGCTGACCACTGTCGACCTGGAGCTCGAGGAACTCGGCCGCCGGACGGCGAATCTCCTGCTCGACAGCATCGCCGGCTCGGCCCACCCCGGGCTGATGGAACTTCCGACCCGCCTGGTGACCCGCGAGTCGACGCTCGGCACCTGAGTCATCGGATAGTCGCCCGTACGACTGCCATTCGTTGCCCAGTCCCGCTAGGTTGCTTCGGGTGCTGCGCAAGTTCGTGATCGGCGTAGCGGTGATCGCCACGATCGTGGCGGGGGTGGGCACCGCGCGCCTGGTCCTTCCCCGGGCCGATCCCACCCGCGGCATGGTCAAGCAGTTGGCGTTCCTGCGTGCCGAGATCGAGGGCGGCGCGGACCACGCCGCTCAGAAGCAGTTCCCGGAGGGGTACTTCTTCCTCAACGCGCTCTACGGACTGACGTGGGTGCAGGTCGGGCTCACCGAGCCGGCCCGCTCCGCCGATGCGGCCGCCGAGGCGCGCTGGGCTCTCGACCGGCTGCAGTCCGCGGACGGCACCGCGCCATTCGACGCCTCGCTCAAGCCGCGGTACGGCGTCTTCCATGCGGGCTGGACGAACTGGCTGCGCGGCGGACTGATCGCACTCAAGCACTCCGACGCGGCCGAGATCGACGAGTTCACCAGCAAGTCGGTCGAGATCGCGACCGCGTTCCGGACCGCGCGGACCCCGTTCTTGGACTCGTACCCGGGTCAGGCCTGGCCAGTCGACTCGGTCGTCGCGATCGCTTCCCTGCGCCTGTACGACGACCTGGTGGCACCGCGGTTCGGCCAGATCGCGACGAACTGGGTGGCTGCGGCGAAGACCAAACTGGATCCGGCGACCGGGTTGCTCCCGCACCAGGCGACGCCGGCGCTGGTCGGGGCACGGGCGTCGTCGCAGGGCATGATCCAGCGCTTCCTGGTCGACATCGATCCGGCCTTCGCGCGGGCGCAGTACGAGATCTTCAGGGATCGATTCGTCAACGGGATCGGCGTACGGGAGTATCCGAAAGGTACGGTCGGCCAAGGTGATGTGGACTCCGGACCGCTGATCCTCGGGATGAGCTTGTCCGCGACCGTGGTGACGCTGGGCGCGGCGCGCGTACAGCACGATCCGGTGGCCGACCGGCTGTCCCGGGAAGGCGAGCTGCTCGGGCTGCCGCTCACCGGCCTGAAGACGAAGCGATACCTGTTCGGCGCGGTGCCGATCGGGGACGCGTTCCTGGCTTGGTCCGCGTCCGCGCGACCGCTGGTGGCCGGCGAGCAGCCAGAGCTCGACGGCGGCTCGGTTTGGTGGTGGCTCCCGTGGCTACTGGTGCTCTGGCTGCCGGCCTTGATCCTGTGGGGACTTGTCAGGCGGCGCCGAAAACGGAGGCGAGCGCACTGAGCTTGCGCGGCAGGTCGTACTCCGCGCCGCCCTCGTGCCCGTTGTAGGTGAACACCTCCAGTTGCGCGGGACCGCCGTACCGGTGGTAGGCCGCGAAGACCGTGGACGGCGGGCAGACGTTGTCCATCAGCGCGACCGAGAACCACGCCGGACAGACCGCGCGGGCCGCGAAGTTCACCGCGTCGAAGTACGACAGGGTGCCGATCGCGGTCTCGACGGCGAAACGGTGCCCCTTCAGCCAGCGCGCGATCTCGGCGTACGGGCCGTTGTCGGTGATCTGCGACGCGCGCCGGTAGTGACACAGGAACGGTACGTCGGCGATCGCGGCGGACAGGTCGTCGCGCAGCCCGGCGACCGCGAGCGCGAGCCCACCGCCCTGGCTGCCACCGAGGACGGCGACGTGGTCACTGTCGACGTCCGGGCTGCTCTTGACCGCGTCGACGGCGCGCACCGCGTCGGTGATCAGCCGGCGGTAGTAGTGCTTGTAGGGGTCCTCGATGCCACGGGTGAGGAAGCCTGGTGACGACGAGCCGTGGCCGTCCGGCGCGACGTCCGGGGTGTCCGCGACGGTTTTGCCGCCACCGCCTTGGCCGCGGTTGTCCATCACCAGGTGGGCGTAGCCGGCTGCGCTCCAGGTCAGCCACTCGTACGGGATGCCGCGGCCGCCGTTGTAGCCGATGTACTGGACGACCGCGGGCAACGGGCCGCTGCGATGGCGTGGCAGGAGCAGCCAGGCCTTCACCGGCTGACCGTTCCATCCGCGGAACGTCACGTCCTGCACGTCCACGGTCGCGAGGTGCGCGGCGTACGGCTCGAACCGGGCGTCGATCGAGTGGGCGGCCGCGTCGTCCAGCGTCTGCTTCCAGAACGCGTCGAAGTCCGCGGGCTCCTCGGGTTCGGGCCGGTACTCGCGCAACCGGTCGAGGGGCATGTCAACGAGCATGAAGGTCTCCTCAGTGGAAGGTCGCGGTCAGGCTGGCGCCATGGAGGTTCGAGGTGTCGGCTACCAGGCGCCAGCCGGAACCGTGGCGACTGACCTGTACCCCGTCGTCGGCGCTCACCAGGCGCAGGCCGGGCCGGCTGAGGTCGACGGTGACCGACGAACGGGTTTGCGTCGGGTCCGAGATCGCGATCGTGCCGGCCGCTACGACCACGGAGGCTGGACCATCGGCTGTCAGTTCGGCGACCGTGCCCGCGGTCCAGAAGTTGGCCGCAAGAACGTTGCGCAGGCGGACAGCGTGGGCGGTGGCGTCGGCGCGGAGCTTCTGGACCGGCAGCTTGCCCGCGTACGTCTTCGTCTGAGCCAAGGTGGCCGTCGGCAACTGCACATAGTAGTAGCCCTGGGCAACGGGCGTGGTGCCGTGGTCGATCCAGACGGTGTGGTACGGGCGGGTGACCGGAACGTCGGTGCCGTACTTGAGGTTGATCTCGCGCCAGGTCGCCGTACGGTTCTCGCGCAGCGTCCGGATCGGCGTTCGGTCGGGGAAGATGTAGCCGCCCGTGCCGGCCAGGTGACACCACCCGGGTGCGGCGGTGAACGTCTCGTCGCCGACGCGCAGCTTGCGGTTCTCGACGATGGTCTCGACCGCGCCGTCGCCGGTGATGCCGGAGCCGAGACAGACCACCGCGTCGTCGATCAGGAACCAGCTCTTCAGGGCCTTCAGGTTCGTCCCGTAGCTTCTGAGATCCATGCCGTAGGCACCGATCGTCCGGCCGGGGATCGCCGCGCCGCCGACCCAGTCGGCCTCGCTCGTCGTGCGGAAGCCGTACGAGTCGGCCAGCCGCCGGGTGTCGACCGTTGTCCCCGGCAACCGATAAGGGTCGACCGTCGGCCAGTAGTCGCCCGAGTAGTGGCCGAGGTCGTCGTCGTACACGAGCACCATCCCGTCGGACAGGTGCCAGCCGTGCAGGTTCTCGTTCTGGATCGACTCGTAGTTGTAGATCCGGGACGAGTACGCGCTCAGCCCGACGGTGAAGGCCGGGCGGTGGTGCGCCACCTTGTCCATCAGCGGGTACTGCTTGTGTACGACAAGTGCCCCACGAGCCGGCGTGGTCGACGCGAGGACGGCCCGGGCCGCCACCAGCGAGGCCGGGTCGGTGACGGTCAGGAAATCGCGGAACGTGTCCTCGGTGATCCACTGCTTGACCAGCCCGGTGAGTCGCGCCGCCCGGTCGGCCGGCGCGGCCGGGATCAGCCGGAGGGTGCCTTCGATGATCGTCTGGGTCGGCGCGTGGTTCTGCTTGCTGGGACGGGCGATCTCGCGACCGCAGACCGAGCCCATCAGGTCGCCGCGCACCATCAACGGGTCGAACGCGTCGTCGATCCAGCGGTAGATGTTGTCGAGGTCAGGATCGGTGACGGTCCACGGCGTACCGCCGAGCAGGTAGAGCAGGGACGACAGTGTGCCCAGCAGTTCCTTGCCGTAGCCGCCGTTGTACGGGTGCTTGTAGTGCTGGAGGAACGAGCCGTCACTGTAGAAGCCTTCGCCGGTGCCGTCGATCCGGCCGGGGGCGTCGTTGAACGCGAGGACACTGTTCGCACCGCCGCCTTCCACATCACTGATCGCGTCCCGGACGCGCACGAGTGCCGCGGTGTCGCCGTCGAGGACCGCGCGGATCGCGACCACGGTGGCGATCCAGACGCGGTTCGCGCCGGTTGCGATCTGCCGGTCGGCACGCCAGAGGTTCGGGTCCGGAGTGTAGTGGTCGATCGCGGTCGTGTACGTCGTCCGCAGGCCGGCGGGGATCACGTCGTACAGGAGGACAAGAGTGTCCGCGAACGCCGAGGCGGCGCCGATCTCCCAGTCGTAGTCGTTGTCGTACCGCGGCAGGCTCGGGCTGTAGCGGTTGGTGTGCATCCAGTCGAGCGCGCCGAGGATGTCCGTGGCGACGCTCGCGTTGCCCTGGTACGCCGAGCCGCTCGTGGCCCAGGCGACCGCGATCTGCTCGATCCGGCGGAAGTTCGACGCGACGTGGTTCGACAGCGTCGTACTCGCGAGATCCGGCCAGAGCGCCGTACGGGTCGCGGAGCGATCGAGGGTGGTCAGGGCGGAGCGTGCGAGTTTGTCGATCCGCGCGATCGCGACGGCCAGGTCGGGGTCGGCTGGATCGACGGTTGGACCGCCGGTGAGCCGCACTTGCCAACGGCGGCGGAGTTCGTCGGTCGAGTCGTCGGCCCAGGACGGGGTCGGCACGGTCAGCAGCGCGGCCGAGCCGAGCATGCCACCGAGCACAGTCCGGCGGCGGAGGGTGAGGTCTGGCATGTGAGTCCTCTCAAACGGATAAGGCGATCGCCTTGGCTCCGGCGGCGTTCGGGTGCAGGCCGTCGCCGCTGTTGAAGGCCGGTCGCAACTGCGCGGGGTCGGCCGGATCACGCAGTACGGCGTCGACGTCGGCTATGCGGTCGAAGATGCGGCCGGATCGGAGTACGTCGTTGACCTGGTGGCGGATCTGGTCGAGCGGTTCGGTGTAACGGATCCAGCCCTTGAAGGGGCCGATGGTTGCCCCGAGCACCTTCAGGTGGTGGTCGCGGGCCCGGCGGGCGAGCTGTTCGTAGCCGGCCAGGAGTCGCGCGGGGTCGGTCTGGCTCGGTGGTTGCTGGATGTCGTTGATGCCGAGGAAGACCAGTACCGCTTGGAGTCCTGGTAGTGCGAGGACGTCGCGGTCGAAGCGTGCTTGACCGCTTGGGCCGAAGCGGGCGTCGTCCAGCAGCAGTCGGTTCCCACTGATCCCGAGGTTGGCGACCGCGGGTCGATGCCGGAACCGCGCGGCGTACTGATCCGGCCAGCGAAGGTTGGCGTCGTCCGGGGTTCCTACTCCTTCGGTGATCGAGTCACCGAGAACCGCCAGCGTCTGCCGGCCGTTCGCGAGTACGTCGACGCCACTCAGCAGGAACACCGACTTCGTCGGCCGATCACCGATCAACCCAGTGGCATGCACGTTCCGGTGAAAGCTCACCGGGCCTGTCGGACCCGGCAAGTACATGCTCACTACCAAGTCGCTGCCGTCCGGTACGGCCAGATCAACAGGATCACTCACCACAGTCGCCCCAGCAGCCAGCACGACCTGCTCATCACCGCCGAACAACACGCGACGGGAGGTGGTGGCAGAAGCCGCAGCAACCGGTTGGTGGGCCCCCGCTACTGTCACGGGGCCCAGTAGGAGAGGTGCCGAGCCGAAAGGGTTGGCGAAACGGAGCCGAAGCTGGGCGGAGGCGGTTCTGCCGGGCGCGGTCCCGGCGGATAGGTGGATGGTGTTGTGGATTGTGGTGTTGGTGAAGCCGGTGGTGGCGTCGAGATCGGTGGGGGTTGGGGCTGTGTGAGCTGCGGCCCAGCTGGTGATCCACCGAGGGTGTGGGGTCGTCGGGACCGGAGCGGCGGGCGAGCCGGCGTGGGCTGTGGCTGGTTTGCCGAGGACTGTGCCGCCTAGGAGTCCGCCTAGGGCTCCGGTGAGGAGGTCTCGGCGGGAGGGAGTGGGCATCAGCAGGTGGTGGTTGGGAGCGGGATCGGGACGGCTCTGGACATAGTGGTCCTCCTGTCGGGCGGTTGGCGGGGCTATGCGTGGTCGGCGACCAGGAGCCCGACCAGTACGGGGACTGTGGTGCCGAGGAGCAGCGGGCCCGCCGGAACGACGAGCGAGACGATCGGGGCCGCGACGGCCGCGCCGAGCAGGGCGGTACCGCGCGGGACGGAGGTGAAGGCGAGCCGGAACGCCGTACGACGCCAGCTGGATGCCGAGCCGGACGGGTCGCGACCGGCGGCAACGGCCAGCGCAAGGTGGTAGGTGACCGCGGCCGCGACCAGCCCGACGTGGATCATGAACAAGGTCAGCACGACCGGCCCGGAATGGCCGGAGAGGAAGGACAAGTTGCTGGCAGCAACCACTGCCGCAACAGTCATCAGGACGGAGTGCGGCAACAACGGACGCCAGTACACGCGCCATCCGGTGAAGACCCCGGCGAAGCACCGGGTGTCGCCGTCGGTCCGCCACCGGTTGAGCGCGAACCCGACCGCCGCCAGCGCCGGCAACCAGGTCACCACGCCCAAGCACAGGATCGAGAACGCCGCCCCCGCAAGCACCGGACTCGCCAACCACCCCAGCCAGTCGACAGCCCGCCGAGTCACCCCAAGACCGTCCCGGCGGGTCACCAGGTGATCGCCCCGGCGGCTCATACCGTGATCCTCCGGTCGGCGGTCTGGATGACGGCCTTGGTTTGCTCGGCGAAGCCCTCGCCCTCGATGACGCCGTCGTCGTCGGCCAACAGGACGGTTTCTCCGTCGAAGGCGATGCCGAAGCCTCGGGTGAGGTCGAGGCGGCGTGCGGTGGGTGGTGCCGGGCGGAGAGCCGAGGTTGGTTCGATCGTCGTCAGCAAGGTCGCCGCCGCACGACGTTCGGCGGTGGCGCGGAGGGTGTGCAGAGTGCGGGTCAGGCGCAGGCTCGGGGTGCTCGAGGTGGGATTCGCCTCGACTTCGGTGACGGCCGACTCGACGGTCAGCGGCGTGTGCAGGCGGACCCAGGCTTGCGCGCCGCCCGAGCGCAGCACGATCTCGTCGTCGAGTTCGAGCGGCCAGTCGGCGTGCAGCAGGAACGTCCAGTCCCGCGGCGACCCAGCGGCACACCGGTCAAGCAGGACCAGCCGGCCGGCGGGCGTGAATACGAGGGTTCGATCGAGTCGGGTGATCTCCAGCTCAGCCGGATACATCGCGGCGATCCGCGCGGTCGCGTGGAGCATCCCGCCCGCCGCGAGTACGTCGACCATCCGGGCCTGGCGCTCGTACGGCGCACCCTTGTAGACGTGGTACCGATCCTCGTCGGCGAAACCCTGCCCGTCGACCAGGATCAGGTTGTGGTCTCCGGCCCGCTTGCGATTGCTGTACCCCTCGTCGACCGCCAGGAAGGCACCCCGCGAGGTGAGCACGAACGACCCGGCGTCCGGATGATGATGCCCGGCACTCAGCGTGTCCCAACCACGCTCGCGGTCGAGCCGGTGCGACGTCTCCCAGGCCCGATGCCCGCCGCCCGGTGCGGCCTTGAACGACACCATCGTTGCCTCGTCGTCCCATCCGGTCCGTGCCGTGACGAGGCCGAGGTCAGGGAAGTACGCCGACAACGGCGTCTTCTCCTCCGGCGGCGTTGCCCGGACGGAGTCGTCGTACCAGAGCAGCTCGAGGTAGGCCTCGGGCAGCACGCCGGGCTTCACGCCACTCGCGTACGCCTCGCGCCAGAAGAAACGGTCGGCGACCAGATCACCGAGCCACTGCGCCTCGCCGATCCGGTAGGCGGAGGCGAGCTTGTAGTAGAGCGCGACGCTGTGGCCGCTGCGGCGATCGTGGCAGTCGCCGTGGTCGATGTTCTCCTCGAAACCGGGCGCACACTGCTGCAGCCGATAGGAGAACGTGTTGGCGAGGAAGGGACACCGGTTCCACCAGTCCAGCCCTTCCTGGTCCTGGAGCAGATCCAGGTACGTCGCCAGCCACGGGACGCCGTACCGCCAGTAGACGACACCCTCCATGTCGGACCCGTCGGCCGGCAGCAGGTCGATCACGGTCGCGAAGTTCTCCTTCGCCCGCTCGGTCCACTCCGTCTTGCCGAGCGCATAGCCGGCCGCGGCGAGGCCCGTGTAGCAGATCCAGTTGTGGTTCTGCCAGTACGACGAACTCCACCAGGACCCCTCGGACTCGACGGCGAACTCGTACAACCGCGATCCCTGCAGCTCCAGCTTCGCGCGCAACTCGTCGGCCAGCTCGAAGTCGTCACCGAGCCAGGCAAGTGCGAGCGACAGCCCGTGCAGCAGCCAGCCGGCGTCGAGGTCGTGGTCGGGCAGGTGCGCCTTGCCCCAGTGCGGGAACCCGATCGCCGCGGAGATCCAGCGCGCGGCCTCGGCCCGGTAGCCGGGGTTGCCGGTCAGGCGGTAGGCCAGGGCGAGGTTCGCGGCGGCCGGGCCGAAGTAGGTGATGCTCGCGGATGGGTGCTCGGTCGGTGGGGTCTGAGTGCGGTACCAGTCGCACTGCTCGCGCAGCCGCCGCCAGCGCGCGGCATGTTGACCGTCCAGTCTGTCGCGCAGGTCGTCCAGACGCTTGTCGATCAGCATCAACGGCCCCCGATCCGATGCACATGCCCGCCGACCGTGACCACGTCGCCGGTCACCTCGACGGCAACGTCGGTGGTCGAGTAGACAGAACAGAAGGTGGCGGAGGTGCCGACAACGGTCCAGTCGAGAACAGTTCGTGTCCGCTGTGGGTCATCTGCCGGCCCAGGTCCCGGTTGAGTCACCGGCACCCCAACACCAAGGTGGTAGCCATACAGCGTTTCCTGGCCCGCCCACACTGTGCGGACCACACCTGGCCCCACCTCCACGGTCAGGTCGACATCGGGGCGGAACTGCAGCACGATCTCGCGTTCCTGATCTGCCATCACCCGGACCACGTCGACGAGATAGCCGTCTCCTGCGATCACCTGCCGCGTCGCGCGGACACCGTCGTACCAATCGGCGACCTCCGCCGTTACCGACATGTCGTCCGTCGTGACAACACCGGTCGCCTCGTTCGGCTCGAGGCCATCGATGCGGATCGTCGGGTGTGCGGCCGCGGACTTGTAGTGGCGCCGCCACTCGGCATGCCCGTACGGCACCTGCCCCGGGTCGGGTTGCCACGGCGTGGTCCCGCCGTACAGGTAGAGCGAGAGCTTGTCATGGTGACCGTGCGATCCACCGTGCGGTCCATGGTCGAGGATCGCGTGAATGCCGCCGGCGCGAATCACCGCATAGCAACCGGTCAGCGGGCGGAGCTGCACCGCGCCCGAGCGTGGTGGGCCTGCGAACCACCCGCCGAACCTGTCCTCGAGACCGTCGTACTCCGCGCCCACTTCCGCGCGGGCGTGGGCGGCAACGGCGTCCAGCCCGTGGTTAGCGGTGAACTGACGTGCGAGGGCAACGATCTCCAGCCACTCCAGCGCGAGCGGGACGCGACGGTACGGACCGTCGTGCAGTGCGGGCAGGATGCCGCCGTCGGTCGCGATCCCGGCGAGCGCGCCGATCATCGCGCCCAGCCGGTCGGGGACGTCAGCGGGATCGGCACCCCGCAGGCTGAGGAGATAAGCCCGGAGGACGAAGCCGTGGTAATACGTGCTGGCTTCCCACTCCCAGCCATCCTCGCCGGTCGCGATCTCCAAGTGCGCGAACTGACCATGTTCTCCGGTCAGCCATTCCTTGTCGCC
Organism: Kribbella sp. NPDC020701; assembly: GCF_055562215.1. Taxonomy (NCBI): domain Bacteria; kingdom Bacillati; phylum Actinomycetota; class Actinomycetes; order Propionibacteriales; family Kribbellaceae; genus Kribbella; species Kribbella sp. NPDC020701. The sequence goes on from NZ_JBVHFT010000003.1 coordinate 158,554, forward strand.
TTCCCACGGCTCACCCCGTACGGCGGCCGCGGCCTGTCCGGCCACAGTACCGAGCGCGTTGAACCACGCCGTGTAGTTCGAGGAGAACTTGTCCTGGGCAACCATCGCGTCCCGCGCCCGCCGCGCCCCGGCGACCATGTCGTCGAGCATCGGCAATGTCTCGGCCAACCCCGCGTGCCCGACGAGGTTGAGGATCGCGTGCGCGATCGGCACGCCCCAGACCGCATCGGTCAGCGCCTGGTGGAACAGCCGCCCGCGCTGCATCCACCCCTGCGCCTGCTCGTGCTCCCCGGATCTCGTGAGGTCCTGATACAGCCGCGCGTACGACGTGAGGAGCTCGGCGCCGCCACCGTCGTACGAGAGCAAGCGGATCCGCCGCGCCCACCAGTGATGCGCGAGCACCCGCCAGGCGCCCCGCACCGCCGGGGTGTCGACGCGGCAGCCGTACGAGCACGGTACGCCGCCGACCGGAAACTCACCGGTTTCGAACTCGACGTGCTCGAGCTCGACACCGTGCGCCGGGCAGACGTACTCGTGCCACCAGCCACCGCGCTCGGTCGGCGGATGTCCGGTCAGCGAGGCCATGTGCCACCGTCGATGTCGATGGTGATCCCGGTCAAGTAGCCCGACGCCGGCAGCGCGAGGAACCGGACCGCGTTCGCCACGTCCTCGACCTGACCGGCGCGGCCGATCGGCGTACCGGCCACCATGTTCGCCTGGGCCTGCTCGGTGGAGAAGGTCTGGTGGAACGCCGTCTCCGCGATGTAGCCCGGCGCGACCGAGTTGACCGTGATCCGCTGCGGGCCGAGCTCCTTCGCCAGGCCCTTGGTGAATCCACGGATCCCCGCCTTGGCCGCCGCGTAGATCACCGAACCGGGGCCACCGCCGTTGTGCGCGGCGAGCGAGGCCATCGTGATGATCCGCGGGTTGGAGGACTGCGCCAGGTACGGGATCGCGGCCCGGGTGGTGCGGAAGGTGGCGCCGAGGTTCACGTCGACGACCTGCTGGAAGTGTTCGTCGGACATCTCCTCGACCTTGACCCGGCCGATCAGGTGGCCGGCGTTGCAGACCAGGACGTCGAGCCCGCCGAGGAAACCGACCGCATCGTCGAGCAGCCGGTTGACGTCCGCCGTATTCGTGACGTCGGCACCGACCGCGATCGCCTTCCGGCCGAGATCCTCGATGGCGGCGACGGTCTGCGCGGCGGCGTCCGCGGACTTGCCGTAGTGGACCGCGACGTCCGCTCCGGCGGCCGCCAGACCGAGCGCGATCCCGCGGCCGATGCCGTGCCCGGCCCCGGTCACCAGCGCTCGCGTGCCTTGCAGTTCCCCGGTCATAGGTACGTTCCTTTCGCTGAGTGTCATTTGATGCCCGCGGTCGCGAAACCTTGGACGAAGTAGCGCTGCCCGATCAGGAACAAGACCACCATCGGCACGGTGGCCAGCGTCGTACCGGCCATCAGGAACGCCCACTGGGTGTCGTTCTCGGTCCGGAACACCGACAACCCGACCTGGATCACCCGCAGGCTGTCGCTCTTGGTCACCAGCAGCGGCCAGAGGAAGTTGTTCCACGAGCCCTCGAAGGTCAGCAGCGCGACGGTGATGAACGCCGGCTTCACCAGCGGCGTCATGATCCGGGCGTAGATGCCCAACTCGCCGAGGCCGTCCAGCCGGGCCGCCTCCTCGAGCTCGACCGGCAGGTCCAGGTAGAACTGCCGGAACAGGAACACCGAGAACGGGCTGACCGCGCCCGGGATGATCAGCGCCCACCACGTGTCCAGCCAGCCGGTCCCACCCTGACCGGTGATGTCGTTGCCACCGAACAGCGGCATGAACCGCACGATCAGGAACTCCGGAAGGATCTTCGTGTACGTCGGGATCATCAGCGCACCGACGAACCCGAGGAAGATCAGCGAGCTGCCGCGGAACCGCAGCCGCGCCAGCGCGTACCCGGCCATCGAGGCGATCAGCACGTTCAGCAGGGTGTGACTGGCCGCGATGACGAAACTGTTCCGCGCGTACGTCGCGAACGGGGCGGCGTGCAACGCGTCGGCATAGTTGCTGAAGGCCCATTTCGTCGGGAACAGCCGGGGTGGCACCGCGGCGATGTCGGTCGGCGTCTTCAGCGAGGTGAGCAGCATCCAGACGAACGGGACGATCATCACCAGGGAGATCGCGGTCAGTGTCAGGTAGAGGGCGATCCGGCCGGCCCTCATCCGGCGGAGGCCGTCAACGGGCACGGTCGCCTCCGGTGATCCGCCGGTTGACCAGGGTCAGGACCAGCAGCAGCGCGAACAGCACCAGGCTCTGCGCGCAGGCGTAACCCATCCGGAACTCCCGGAACGCGGACTTGTAGATCTCGTACGTCATCATCGTGGTGCTGTTGGCCGGGCCGCCATCGGTCAGGATGTACACCTGGTCGAACGACTGGAACGCGCCGATCACCGAGGTGACGAAGACGAAGAAGGTGGCCGGCTTCAGCAGGGGCACGGTCAGGCTGAAGAACTGCCTGACCTTCGAGGCGCCGTCCACCGACGCCGCCTCGTACAGCTCGGTCGGCAGGCTCTGCAACGCGGCCAGGTAGATCAGCATCTTCAGCCCGATGCCCTGCCAGACACCGACCACGATCACCGCCGGCATCGCCCAGTGCGTCGAGGACAGCCAATTCGGGCCGTCCAGACCAAGGAACGACAGTACGGCGTTCGCCAGGCCGCTGCGCGGATCGTAGATCCACAACCAGACCAGCGCGACCGCGATCGTCGCGGTCACCTGCGGGATGAAGATCGCGGTCCGGAAGATCGCCCGGCCGGCCAGCTTCGTGTTCAGCATCAGCGCGATCAGCAACGCGATCGACATCGCCACCGGGACGGTGAAGAACGTGTAGACGCTGGTGTTCAGCACCGCGCGCCGGAACACGTCGTCGGCGAGCAGGTCGCGGAAGTTCTCCAGGCCGACGAAGCGCGGCGGCGTCAGGACGTCGTACGACGTGAAGCTCAGGACGACTGCGGCGACCAGCGGGATCCCGATCCAGATCAGCGCGTGCAGCAGCGCGGGCGCGACCATCAGCAGCCCGGCCCGTCTCCGACTGCGCAAGAGGCGGCGACGGGGCTGGCTGGTGGCCGGACCGGGTGCGACTTCGCGCACCTTCTCCAGTGTCGACACCATCGTGCCGCTCACAACCGGGAGATCGCTTGCTTGCTCAGGTTCGCCAGCTCGTCGATCGCTTCCTTGGCGGTCTTCTGGCCGACGACCGCGGTCTCCAAGGTGGTCTTGATCTTCTCCCGGATCTCCATCCAGGCCGGCGTACCGCCCTCGGAGCGAGCCTTGCTCATGTTGTCCAGGGCAAGCTTCACGAAGCCGTTGTTCTTGACGTAGTCCGAGGTCCGCAGGTCCTGCACGCCGGGCACCGAACCGCGCTGCTGGGCGGTCGGCAGGATGCTCTCCGGCGTCCCCATGAATTCCACCAGGGCCTGGGCCGCCGCGGCGTGCTTGGTCGAGGCGGAGCGGGCCACCAGGGTCCCGCCCTGCAGCATCGCCGGCACCTTGTTGGCGAGGATGAACGCGCCGACCTTGTCTTCCTTCAGCAGCTCCGGATTCTGCTGCTGCAGCTGCACCCAGAGCGAGTTGTTCGCCATCATCATCGCCGAGCGACCCTGTGCGAGCGTGCTCGGCTGACCGGCGGACGACTTGAACGAGTAGTCACCCGACTTGTCCTTGATCACGTCGAGGAACAGCTGCAACGCCTCGACCCCGCGCTCGTCGTCGAACCTCACCTGCTGACCGGCTTCGTCGAACAGGTTGCCGTCGTTCGCGAACAGGAAGGTCTCCCAGCACTGCCGCAGGTCGATCGAGAACGGGTCGAACCCGACCCGGGTCAGCTTGCCGGAGCCGTCGGCCCGGGCCAGTTCCTTGGCCATCTCGCGCAGTTCGGCCCAGTCCTTCGGCGGCTGCGTGATCCCGGCCTCGGCGAACATGTCCTTGCGGTAGGTGACGATCCGGGTGTCGAGCACCAACGGGAGTGCGTACAGCTTGCCGTCGTACCGGGAGGGCTCGAGGACGCGGTCCTCGTACTGGTAGCGCTTCGCGAGCTCGTCCGGCAGCGGTGCGAGCACCTTCTTGTGCGCGAACGGCGGGATCCAGCCGACGCCGAGCATGACGACGTCCGGCATCAGGCCGCCGGCCAGGCCGGTGGTGAGCTTCTCGTTCAGCGCGGCGTACGTCGTGTAGTCGACGTTGACCGTGACGTTCGGGTTCTTCTGCTTGAACGCCGCCAGCAGCTTGCCCTCGAGCAACTGCTTGCCGGTGCTGCCCTCGAAGATCGGGGTGAGCAGCGTGATCTCGCCCTCGGCGGGACCCTCGGCGGCCGCCTGCCCGTCCCCGGACGGCGATGCGGAACACCCGGTGGCGGCGGCGAACGCGCCGAGGCCGAGGGCCGTCAGGACTGATCTGCGGGAGTACTCCATGGCGCGCCTTTCGTGGTGCTGCGAGATGGGAGTGGTGCAACGATCTACCAGCCGCAGCGGCGCTGCGGATGCGAGCTGGTGCAACGATGCACCGCATGCTAGGAAGCGATTCCGGCGATCGTCAAGAGGCTGAGCTCGATCGGCTTCTGCTGGACTTTCGCCGATTCGTGATGCATCGTTGCACTGCGACATGGCAGAACGACGGGGCGAAGGTGAGGAAGAATGCGCGGGTGGGCATGGGTGAGGTGACGATCCAGCAGGTGGCGACCGAGGCAGGCGTCTCGCCGAGCACGGTGTCGAACCTGCTGAACGGGCGGAACCATCGGATGCTGCCGGAGACCCGGCAGCGGATCGAGACGGCGATCGACAAGCTCGGCTACCGGCCGAACCGCGCCGCCCGGCAGTTGCGCACCGGCCGGAACACCACGATCGGGCTCGTCGTCCCGTCGGTCGGCAACCCGTTCTGGGGTGCGCTGGCCCGGCACCTGGAGTCCGCCGCCCTGGCCGAGGGCTATCACGTGCTGCTCTGCAACTCCGAGCGCGATCCACGCCGCGAACGCGACTACATCGACGAACTGTGGGCCGACGGCGTCCACGGCGTCGTACTGTGCTCGTCGCTGCCGTCGCTCGAGCACGTGCTACCGCTGGTCGAGCGCGGACTCCAGTTGGTCGCCTTCGACCGTACGTCGCAAGCCGGCGATCCCGCGTCACTGGTGAGCATCAGTGTGGACAACGCGATCGGCAGCCAGCTCGCCACGCAGCACCTCACCGACCTCGGCCACCGCCGGCTGGCCTTCGTTTCGGGGGCCTTGGCGAGCGTGAACCGCAAGGAGCGCTATCGCGGTTTCGTCGCCGGGCTCGAGCAGGCCGGCCTCGATCCGGCGGAGGCATTGCGCGCGCCGACCGGCACCGGGGCCGACGACTTCGGCGATGTCGAGGCGTCCGAACTGGGGCGCGCGGCCGCCGCGGAACTGGTGGCGCTGGACGATCCGCCGACCGCGATCGTGGCGATCAACGACATGTGTGCGCTCGGGGTGTGCCGTGGGCTGCGCGACGGCGGGCTCGAGGTCGGCAAGGACGTGTCGGTGGTGGGTTTCGACGACATCGTGCTCGCCGACCTGTACGCGCCCACCCTGACGACCGTCCGCCAGCCGATGCGGGAGATGGCGGCGGCCGCGTTCAGCCAACTCCGGTCCCGGCTGGACGACTCCGGTCCGAAGCAGGGTCAGTCGCTGTTGTTCCGTCCGGAGCTCATCGTCCGCGAGTCGACGGCAGCGCCGCCGTCCTGAGTAGGGTGGTCGGGTGCAGCGGATCACGGCTCGGAATGCCCGGTTTCAGGTGTGGCAGGCGTTGCTGACCAACCGGACCAAGAGGCAGCGGGCCGGGGAGTTCCTGGTCCAGGGGGTCCGGCCGATTTCGGTTGCCGTGGACAACGGATGGCCGGTGCGCACGGTGATCACCGATGCCTCCCGGCCGTTGTCACGCTGGGCACAGGACCTGTTGCAGCGGTTACCCAGCGTGGAGCGGGTGGCGATGGCGGGCGAGCTGCTGGCCGAGCTCGGCGAGAAGGGCGAGGCCGCGCCCGAGCTGATCGCGGTGCTGGAACTGCCGGCCGACGATCTGGACCGGATCGAGGTCCGGCCGGACTTCCTGGGCGTGGTCTTCGACCGGCCGACCGGACCGGGAAACATCGGGTCGATCATCCGGTCCGCGGACGCGTTCGGTGCGCATGGCGTGATCGTCACCGGGCACGCGGCTGACGTCTACGATCCGAAGGCGGTCCGCGCGACGACCGGGTCGCTCTTCGCGGTTCCCGCCGTACGAGTGCCGTCGCATCGTGAGGTCCTCGACTGGGTACGACGGCACGCCGTACCGATCGTGGTCGTGGGCACCGACGAGCACGGATCCGTCGACGTGTTCGACTTCGACTTCACCCAGCCCACGCTGCTCCTGATCGGCAACGAGACAGCTGGTCTGAGCGCCGCGTGGAAAGAAGCCGCGGACCAACTGGTCCGCATCCCCATCACCGGCTCAGCCAGCTCTCTCAACGCCGCCAACGCAGCAACGGCAGTCCTGTACGAGATCTCCCGACAGCGCTCGCGCTAAGCGATGCAGAGGAGTTCGCCGTGCAGGACGGAGATCCAGCCGTCGGGACGGGCGGCCCAGGTTTGCCAGGCCTGGGAGATGGCGGTGAGCGCCTCCTCGGGTACGCCGGCACCGCGAGCCTGATCGGCCAGCGCGGACTTCAGGATGCGGTCCGACCACATGCCGCCCCACCACGCGCGATCGTCTTCGTTCGTGAATGCCCAGTTGGTCGCGGTTGCGTCGACCTTCTCGAAGCCGGCCTCCAGCGCCCAGGACAGCAGTCGCCGGCCGGCGTCCGGCTCGCCGCCGTTCGCGCGGGCCATCCGCTGGTAGAGCGCCATCCACTCGTCCAGCTCGGGCAACTCCGGGTACCAGACGAAGCCGTGATAATCGGAGTCCCGGACCGCGACGATCCCGCCGGGCTTGCACACCCGCCGCATCTCCCGCAACGCCTGCACCGGATCCGCGACGTGCTGCAGGACCTGGTGTGCGTGGACGACTTCGTACGTGTCGTCCGGAAGGTCCAGCGCATGGACGTCACCAACGGCGAACTCGACCTTCACGTCGAGTTCGGCGAAGGTCGACCTGGTGATGTCGAGGGCGGCTTCGCTCGCTTCCAGCGCGGTGGTCCGGCCGGGCTCGACCAGGCGGGCCAGGTCCGCGGTGATGGTGCCGGGGCCGGCGCCGACATCGAGCAGCGACATGCCGGGCCGGAGATGGGGAAGAAGGTAGCCGGCCGAGTTCTCCGCGGTGCGCCAGCTGTGCGACCGCAGTACCGATTCGTGGTGGCCGTGCGTGTACACGTTGTTCATCCCAGGCTCCTTTGCCCTCGCCAGCAAGCCTTACGCTAACTCAGAATCTTGTTTTGTGAGACATATCGTCTCATATGGCGAGCAGGCGGAGATGACCGAATATGGCCAGACCCGGGGTGGGTCCGCGGGCGAATCTTGAGGGGTACCAGAGACCACCTCAGGAGGAATCAAGTGCTGGCAAAGGTGTTTCCGATCAAGTTGAAGGACGGCAACCAGGCGGTGGCCGAGCAGATCGTGCAGGAGTTCGCGCCGAAGGGGCCGGGTGCCGAGGAGGGGACGCTGTCGTTCCGGGTGTACCGCGATCCGGCCAACCCTGACTACCTGCTGTTCGTCGAGCACTTCGCGAACCAGGCGGCGTACGACGCACACACCGGATCGGCGGCGTACAAGGAGCTGATCGCGGGGCGGTTCGCCGACCTGATCGTGGAGTTCGTCGAGATCGACCACCAACTGCTGGTCAGCCTGTGAGCACGCAGGCCGACCTGGCCCGGGGGGGGGGGGGGGGGGGGGGGGGGGAGGAGGGGGGGGGGGGGGGGGGGGGGGGGGGGGGGGGGGGGGGGTTGGGGGT
>NZ_JBVHFT010000003.1:166490-249769 GCF_055562215.1 Kribbella sp. NPDC020701
AAACCACACCTCCACCCCGCCTGGGCGGGTGGGGGCGGGGTTTCGTCCTTCTCCCCCCCTCCCCCCCCCCCCCTCCCCCCGCCCCCCCCCCCCCCCCCCCCCCCCCCCGCCGCTGGTCCTGCCGAACGCCTGGGACGCCGGCTCCGCTCGCGCGATCGAGGCGGCGGGTGCTGTCGCGATCGCGACGACGAGCGCGGGCATCGCCTGGGCCGCCGGGGTGGACGACGCAGGCGGACTCACCCGGACGACGGCGATCGCGGCACTCCGCGCGATCTGCGCGGCGGTGTCGATCCCGGTCACCGCCGACCTCGAGGCCGGCTACGGGGAGGTCGAGGCAACCGTCGCCGACGCCCTCGAAGCCGGTGCCGTCGGCATCAACCTCGAAGACAGCACCGGCCGGGTGCTCGACGAACCTCGGGTGCACGCCGCCCGGATCGCGGCGGCTCGCACCGTTGCCGTGTCCGCCGGCATCGATCTCGTCATCAACGCCCGCACCGACACGTACCTGTTCGGCGACGGCTCCGGCACGATCGAACGCGCCAAGCGGTACGCCGAGGCCGGCGCGGACGTCCTGTTCGTCCCGGGAGTCGTGGATGCCGCCACCATTCGCGAGCTGGTTGCCGCCGCACCGCTACCGCTGAACGTGATGGTCGGCCCAGGAGCTCCTTCGGTCGCCGAACTGACAGCGCTCGGGGTGACCCGGATCAGCGTCGGACCCGCGATCGCGTCGGCTGCTTATGAGCTGGCAACAGCCGCCGCGAAGGAACTGCTGTCGAGGGGCACCTACGAATCTCTGAGCAGATGAACGGCGGCGAGTGAGCGCCACGGTCGTAGATGCTCCGACTCACCGTCCAGCGGCCAGGCGTCACGGGCACCAAGCCGCATCGCCACCCGATGTGCGGCTTTGGTGCTGACGCCGGCCACCTCGGCCAGCTTCTGGGCATCCACACCGCTGTCGAGCACTATGTTGCCTGCCGCAACTTCTTGGGCAAGGGGGCCGATCAGCTCGGCGCCGGTCAGAGCCTGTGGACCCGGGAACGCGTGCGTCAGACCGTGATCCAGACCGGGGACCGGCAGCCCGTGGACCTCGACGAGTTTGCGCAGAGCGTCGTACGCCTCGTTGCCGTCCAGGTGGTCACGGACGACAGCCTGGACGGCGACCTCGAACGGACCCCAGGCGCCGGGCACTCGGACGCCGGGGCGGGACGCGATCAGCGGGCCGATCACCGGGTCCTCGGACAGCAGGGCTCGCGCGAGGACGGGCTCGGTTTCCAGCCCGACCAAGCGAGCGGCGCGGTCGACGATGTGGATGACGCCTTCCCAGTACGGCAGGTGGGCGCGCAGCAGCAGGTAGTCGTCGCCGCCCGGGCCGATCTCGAGCAGTCCCGGGTAGCCGTCGAGGGAGATCGTCCGCCGGTAGACACCATCCTCCACCGACTCCACGCCGGGGATCGCGCGCTCGGCGAGAAAAGCGCACATCGCGTCCCAGTCGTACGGCGGTGTGTACGGCAGGCGCAGTACGAGACCTCCATCGGCGACCAGGCGATCACTGCGGCGACGGCGATCCCTGAGCTCGCGGGGGGAGGCGCGGAAGATCTCGCGCATCGCGCGGTTGAACTGCCGGAGGCTGCCGAAGCCGGCCGCGAACGCGACGTCCGCGATCCCGAGCTCGGAGTCGTCGAGCAGCCGCCGCGCGAAATGCGCCCGCCGGGAGCGCGCGAACTGATCGGGCGTGACCCCCAGATGCTCGTGGAACATCCGGCGCAGATGCCGCGCCGACACCCCCAGCCGCGCGCCGAGCGCCGCCTCACCCGACTCGTCCAGCACGCCGGCGATGATCAGCTGGACCGCCCGGCAGACCAGCTCGGGCGCCTCGTCCGCGACCGTCCCGGCCACCCGGTACGGCCGGCAGCGCAGGCACGCGCGATACCCGACCGCCTCCGCCGCGGCCGGCAGCTCGAACGTCCGCACGTTCTCCGCGAGCGGTTTCGCCCCACACCCCGGACGGCAGTAGATCCCCGTCGTCCGCACCGCCGAATACGTCGTCATCGCTCCACTGTCACCCCCGCCGCGCGCGGACTCCGGCCGCATCCGGACATCACGCTAACCAGCCGCACCGACAATTTCTGACCCGGCTTCGACGTTCAGTGGAGATCACCGGCCCGGTCTCGCTAAGGTGCCGCGCGTGCAGTCCAAACCGATGTTGATCGTGGTGAGCGGCCCGCCGGGGACCGGGAAGACGACGCTGGCGCACCGGGTGGCGGAGGCGATCGGCTGCCCGGCGATCTGCCGGGACGAGATCAAGGAGGGGATGGCGCACGCGACCCCCGGGTTCGTGCCCGGGCCGGGCGATCCGCTGACGATGCGGACGCTGTCGACGTTCTTCGATGTGATCGGCCTGCTGATCGGCCGCGGTACGACGGTCGTCGCCGAGGCGGCGTTCCAGGACCGCCTGTGGAGCCCGGGCCTGGCCCCCCTGCTCGGTCGGGCCGACGTCCGCGTCCTGCACTGCACGGTCCCGGCCGAGGTGGCGCTGGCGCGGATCAACGCCCGTACGGCGAACTCCAACCGGACCGCCCACGAGGACGCCCAGATCAGCGCCGAGGCCCGGATGCGCACCCACAACGCCTTCCAGCCGGTCGACCTCCCGGTCCCGGCCCTGACCGTGGACACCACTACGCCCCCCTCCCTCGACGCGATCATCCGGTTCTTGACCTAAGGTCGGCTGGGAGTCGAGCGAGAGGGGCTGGGATGCTGTTCGCGGGATTGACCACGGCGCACGTGGCGGACGCCTGTGTTCGGGCGGGAGTGCCGGTACGCACGGTGTCGCTGACGGCTGTGGTCGGCGGCCGGGTCGCCGGGCGGGTGCTGCCGGCGCAGCACGTGGGCAGTGTGGACGTGTTCCTCGAGGCCTTCGAGTCCGCTGAGCAGGGCGATGTACTGGTGGTGGACAACGACGGCCGGCGGGACGAGGCGTGCGTCGGTGACCTGGTCTCACTCGAGGCGAAGGCGGCCGGCCTGGCGGGCATCGTGATCTGGGGCCTGCACCGTGACACCGTCGACATCACCGCGATCGGGCTGCCCGTCTTCAGTCTCGGCGCCCTGCCGACCGGACCACTCCGGCTCGATCCGCAACCGGCCGATGCGTTGTCCACGGCAACGATCGGCGAGTGGACGGTGACCGCCGCGGACGTCGTGCTCGCAGACGAGGACGGTGCGATCTTCGTCCCGGGCGACCGGGTCGAGGAGCTGACAGCGCTGGCCGAGTCCATCCGCGACATCGAGCACCGGCAGGCCGGGGAGATCCGGGCCGGCCGCTCGTTGCGGGAGCAGGTTCGGTTCGCGGAGTTTCTGACCGCGCGGGCGGCGGATCCGTCGTTGACCTTCCGCCAGCACCTGCGCCGAGTCCGAGGAGCGATCGAAGAATGAGCAGTGCGGCTGCAGCCGGGACGTGGAAGCTGGGCGACGTCACCGTCAACCGGATGGGCTTCGGCTCGATGCGGATCACTGCGAACCCGGATCGCTCCCTGGCGATCCAGGTTCTGCGGCGCGCCGTGGAACTCGGCGTGAACCACCTCGACACGGCGGCGTTCTACGCGTCACCGGGCGGGACGCTGGGGGTCGGTGACGGGCCGAAGCGATACGCCAGCGAGCTGATCCGCGAGGCACTGGCGCCGTACCCGGAAGGTCTGGTCATCACCACGAAGGTCGGGCCGGGCGAGGATCCCGAGCGCGGGTTCTACCAGGCGACGACCGCCGCCGAGCTGCGGACGCAGGTGGAGACGAACCTGCGGCAGCTCGGCGTCGACTGTCTCGACGTGGTCAACCTGCGGATCATCAAGAAGCCGGGCGCCGACTCGATCGCCGACCGGTTCGGCGCGCTCGCCGACCTGCGCGACGCCGGGCTGATCCGTCAGCTCGGGGTGTCGAACGTCCGGGCCGATCATGTCGACGAGGCGCTCGCGATCGCGCCGGTCGTGTGCGTGCAGAACAGCTATGCGGTCGATCTGCGCCGCGACGAGGACCCGCTGATCCGGCTGTGCGCGGACCGCGGGATCGCGTACGTACCGTTCTTCGCAATCGCCGGTGAGTCCCGCGAAGGCGGCGCGGCCGCCGACCACTCCGACGCCGTGCAGGAGATCGCGACGACTCACGGCGTGACGCCGGCTCAGGTCCGCCTGGCCTGGACCCTGCACCAAAGCCCCAACGTCCTCGCGATCCCGGGCACCGGCAACCCGGCCCACCTGGAAGAGAACATCGCCGCGGGTGCTCTCCGGCTGACTAAAGAAGAGCTGGCGACTCTCGATTGATCCCGGCGCGGATCGCCGGGACGATTTCTTGCGACCAGCGGGCGACCTGGACGTCGTACGGGTCCGAGCCGCGCGGGAACAGCGTGAAGCCGGCGGCGCCGTGGTTGAGGACGGCGTCGGTGAGTTCCTCGATCCATTGGGCCGGGGAGCCGCCGATCCAGCGACCGTCGTCGTCGCGAGTACGGCGTACGGGCGTTGCGGTGATCGCGCCGGGGAAGTTGTAGATGGTGGCGACATGGGAGGGTTTGCGGCCGACCGCGAGGGCGGCCTCGTCGATGATCGGGCGCGACCAGCGGTAGCGGTCGCTCAGCCAGTCGGCGGCGCGACCGGGGATCCAGCCGTCGGCCTGACGACCGGTGGCGGCGAGCGACTTCGGGCCGTTCGAGCCGGTCCAGATCAGCGGCGCGGGTACGGCGGCGGCCTTCAGCGCTCCGATCGGGTAGTGCTTCGTGGGAGCTGGATCGCCGCCGGCGGACAACGCGCGGACCAACTGCATCGCTTCCTCGAAGGCCTCGACCTGTTCGGCCGGGCGCTGCGCCGGGACGCCCATCGTGGTGATCCGGTCCATCGCTCCCCCGGCGCCGATCCCGAGGATGAACCGCCCACCGGACAACGCCGACAGCGCGGACGCCGTACGCGCGAGCATCGGGGCCGGGCGCAACGGCAGGTTGGTCACGTTGACGAACGCGGACAGTCGCTCGGTCCGGCCGAGGAGGAAGCCGACTGCGGCGTACCCGTCCAGCAGGTCGGCGACGTACGGGTGGTCCGACAGGCTGACGTGATCGAGCCCGTCGCGCTCGGCCTGCTCGGCCAGTCGCAGGATGGCGTCCACGTCGCGGACATGATCCGGCGAGCCATATCCGAACTTCACGGTCATCGGAGTCTCCTCAGATAGTTCGTAGACCGAAATAGTAGCACTCCGAACTATTCGATCTGCAAACTATTCGTGGACCGGACTATCATGGGGGACATGGCGACGACGACGGCGCGGGATCAGGAACTGGCCAGCGCCCTGGTCCAGACGATGCACCTCCTGCAGGACCTGCACGCCGAGACCAGCCGGCCGCTCGGCCTGACCCCGCAACAGGCCCACCTGCTCTGCGTCCTGCTCGGCGGACCGCTCGGGATGACCGAGCTCAGCCGGATCCTGAGCATCGAACGCTCGAGCCTGACCAGCATGGTCGACCGCCTGGAACGCCGCGACCTGGTCAGTCGCATCGCCAACCCCACCGACCGCCGGGCCTGCCAGATCGAGCTCACCCCCGCCGGCAAAGCGCTGGCCCACGAGGCCCACAACGCCGTCGTCAACCGCATCGAGGCGCTCACGGGCGACCTCCCGGCGGCCGACCGACGTACGCTCGTCAGCACCCTGCAGACGGTCCTCAGCCGTCGCGGCGGGGGCGGTGGAGGGTGAAGGTTTCGAAGGGGGAGAGGTCTCCGTTGGGGCCAAGGACGTCGTAGTAGGTGACCTGCATGGTGGTGTGGCCGCCGGGGTGACCGGGGTCGACGGTGAAGGCCGCGAAGCCGTAGGGGTGGGCGGCGTGCCCTTCGGCGCTGTGTGGAACGTCCCGAACTCGGCCTCGGCCCCGTCGTGTACGGCGGCCTACACGTACTCGGTGTTGGCGCGGAGCCGACCGGCTCGGGCGTGGTGGACGTAGACGATGTGCCCGGACTTCGCGTCCGTGTAGTTGCTCGTGGCAGCGGTCACCGTCCGCTCGAAGTTCCCGTCCGGACCACCGAGCAGTACGCGCGGCCGTCGTACCGGCTGGCGGCTGTGCCAGGAGACGGTCACCTCCGTGGACGCGTCCGCTCCGAACTGCAGATGCAGCCCGCCGACCCGCGGTGTGGTGATCGGATCGGCGGCCGTGGCCGACTGCCGTACGGGAGCGGCCTGGGCGGGCACGGCGGTCGTGAGGAGGGCGCCACCGGCGACGGCGGCAGACGCGAGAAACCCGCGTCGTGAGAAGTGCGACTCGAACAGCTCTTCGTCGTCAATCACACGACCACGCTGGCGGCCGGAGGTGAATCCCGGCCGTCAGCTGAGCCAACTCAGTCCCGCCGTCCCCCGAACTCCCACGGGTGGACGTCGGCTGGATCCGCATCCGCCAGTACGGCGGCGCCCTGGGCGTCACGGGCTTCGACGAGGGCCGCGCGGCCGAGGTGTGTGTCGTCGTCCAGGCCGAGGAGGTCGCCGTACATGATCAGGTGCTTCGAGCTGATCGGTCGCGGCCCGTCCTCGGTGAGGACGAGGTAGCGGCCGTAGCCCTCGACGGCGTTGGCGAAGTCCCACATCGTGCTGCCGACGTGCTTGCGGAAGCGGCAGAGCAGTACTGAGCCGAAGACGCCGGCGCGGTAGTACGTCTCGTCGTACGCGAACGCGCGGGCGGCCTCGACATCCGGCAGGTCGACGATGTGCAGGCTGCCGGTCGACGCCTCACGGTCCTCGGTCAGGGTCGGACCGCGGGCGATCAGGGCGCCGACGTACCCGTCCATGAAGGCCCAGTGCTCCTCGGTCAGCTTCGCCTTGAGCTCGCCACTGCCGGGGCGGTCCCGGCCGTAGACGAAGTACTCCATCAGGACTTGGCGGCGAGGTGGAGGCGCAGGATCGTGTCGTAGTCGACGATCTCCACGCCGGCCTGTGCGAACTCGGCCGCGCCGACGGGCTCCTGGGTCGGGATGATCAGCAGCTTGCGCGGGTCGCTGACGTCGACGCCGTACTTGGTCTGGGCAAAGGCACGGTTCTCGGTGGACTTGAAGTAGTCGGCGTACTGAGTGAGCTGCGCGGCGCCCTCGCTGACCGGGTTGCGGAACGCGCGCCGACGCTTCTTGCCGTTGGTGGAGTCGAGGACCGGGAGCTTCAGGTCGCCGATCAGGTGGCTGCCGTCCGCGCGCTCGAGGATGAAGTCGGGCCGCAGGTCGTCCAGGAAGGGCTGCCGGATCAGCCGGGTCGCGTCGAACGCCGACAGCAGGATCTCCTCGTTCGCGTCCAGGAACTGGTCGACGGTCCCGTCCTGCAGACCGTGCGCCAGGTAGGTGCTGGCGAATGCGTCGCCGTTGAGGTCCGCGGCCTCCACCGGCACGCTCAGAGTGCCGATCGGATCCAGGTGCGGCCGGGCGTTGGAGTAGTTCCGGAGGAAGTCCAGGTACTTCTCGGCGGGCTCGGACCGGTGGATCGCGATCGCGAACAAGGTCCAGTGCAGCCGGATCGAGTCGTTCGCCGTGTGCACGAGCAGCGTCCGGTCGAAGGTCGAATAGTTCCCCGGGGCGAACTGCAGCAACTGGTCGCCCGGCCCGGTGAACTCGTCCCCGAGCATCTTCGCCGTGGCCGGGAAGTAGCCGTCCAGCTCCTGCCGCCCCGCCTCGGTCGCGATGGTCGCGTCCTTGAACAGGTTCTCCCCCGGCAGCGTGACCACGGCCGAGCCGTCGCCGACGCCGAAGTACTCCTCGACGCTCGCCGCCTTCTGCCGCCGCACCTCGGGCGAGCGGTACTCGCGGCTCACACCGGCGAGCTCGAGGATGTTCCAGTCCGGGGTCTCGGTCAGCAGCATCAGCCGTGGGAAGAGCAACGGGCCCGGCAGCTCCCGCCGGTGACTCCCGAGCAGATGCTCGCCGGAACTCCGCAGGTGCTCCCCCCAGAACTGCCCGTTCACCTTCACGAACTCAGTCGGCTTCATCGCTCTCCTCGGTCCCGAACCTGGTCTGACCCAATACCAAACTCCCCGCCATCCCAACGCTATTCCCCCACCCGGCCGCTCCATCACACTGGGCGGTGTGCGCTACTACCAAGCAGAGCATGAGTCCGCGTACCGGAAGATCGAAGAGCTCGGGTACACCCAGTGGAACGACCTGTTCGACCAGGCGTGGACCTACGACGACTTCCAGAACCGTGAGTTCCTCGAGCGGATCCTGCCGACACTCGATTTACCAGCTGCCGCTCAAGTGCTGGAGTACGGCTGTGGCACCGGCCCCGCGGCCTGCTTCCTCGCCGCTCGCGGCTTCCACGTGGACGCGATCGACCTCATCCCCGAGGCAATCACCCTCGCGCGACGGATGGCGTCAGAGCGGAACGTACGCGTCGCCTTCGACGTGGCAGACATCTGCACCCTGGCATCCGAGCCGGCAGCCCGCCGCTACGACCTCGTCCTCGACAGCTACTGCCTACAGTCCATCGTCACCGACCAAGACCGCACCGCCGTCTTCGCAGCCGTCCGCGCCCGCCTGAACCCAACCGGCTACTACGTGATCTCAACCGCCCTGCACGTCCCAGAACGCAACCCCGAGCCTGGCCACCACTACGACCCCTCCACCGGCATCCTCTACCGCGAGGCCGCACCCAACTCCCCCGGTGACCAAACCACCGACATCAACAGCCGCCCCCACCTCCCCCACCGAAGACACCTCACCCCAAACGCCCTCCACGCCGAACTAACCGCAGCCGGATTCCAAGTCCTCTCCCTGGAAACCCTGGACGCAGCCAACGTCACCTGCCGCCTCACCCCGACCGAAGCCCGTTGACAGCGACTACGCGGGGCCAGGATCTGGCGTTTTCCCCGCGTCGTTGCCATGGTGACTTCACGAACTGTTGGGGGAACGTGACGCTCACCGGGCGTTGCGTGCGCTCATTTCTGGGAGGGACTGGCTATGGACGCAATGACGAACGACTTCGGGGAAGTTCTCCTCTGGAGCTTCTGGTTCTTCATCTGGATCGCCGCACTGATGGTCTGGTTCCGTTGTCTGTGGGACCTGTTCAGCGACCACTCGCTCAGTGGTTGGGCCAAGGCGCTGTGGGCGATCCTGCTCATCTTCGTGCCGTGGCTGGGGGCACTGATCTACCTGATTGTCCGGGGCCGGAGCATGTCCGAGCGGCAGCGGACGGCCGTAGCGCAACAGCAGGCCCAGCAGGAGAAGTACATCAAGGACGTGGCCAGCACGTCCAAGAGCCCGACCGACGAGATCGCCAGCGCCAAAGAGTTGCTCGATTCCGGAACGATCACCCAGGAGGAGTACGAATCCATCAAGGCCAAGGCCCTAGCCTGACCCCACCGACCCGCCGCAGACCCTCAGCGAGCGCATCGGGCATGCATTAGGCGCTGAGCACGAGGCCGGAGGCAGCGAGCCACCTTCGACATGCACTTGACACGGATGCCCAGTAGCTCGCCGGAGGCAGCCGACCCAACGAGACAGCCCCTGACCTGCGTTTCCGCAGGTCAGGGGCTGGTTTCGTGCTGGTGGCGGGTGCAGGGCCCCGAACCTGCGTCGGCATCCGCCGACAGACTTACAGCCCAGACGGCAGCGTGCCTCACCAGGGCAAACGTAGTCGTCAGACACCCCAGGACCATCGGAGGCTGGACGCAGGGTTTGGCCGGAGGGAGCCTTTGAGGGTGTCTTCGGTCGAGGGACTCGTTGGGAGGGAGGCCGAGCTGGCCGTGGCTGCAGCTGCGGTCCGCCGGCTCAACGCGGGCCGGGGGTCGGTAATGGTGGTCGCGGGGGAAGCCGGCATCGGCAAGACGCGCTTGGTGCGGAGCATCGTCGATGATGCGCGCTCGGGTGACGTGGCTGTCTTCTACGGTCAGGCTCATCCCTTCGAGCGCACCCGTCCGTTTGGTGCGGTCGCTTCGGCGCTGGGGCTGAGCCGACGGTCACGGGACCCGCGCAGGGCTGCAATCGGCGCGCTCCTGGGTGGCGAGAGCGATGGAGCACCGGCCTCGGCCGCCGACATCCAGTACCAAGTCGTCGAGGAGATCGTGGACCTGGTGGACTCATTGTGTGCCGAACGCCCGATGTTGCTGGTGGTCGAAGACGTCCACTGGGCAGACAGCGCGAGCCTGTTGACGATCTTGTCGGTGGCACGACAGCTACCGCTTGCGGCGTTGCTTGTCGTGCTCACAGCCCGGCCGTCGCCCCTGTCACCCGAGGTGGTCCGTCTGCTCGATGATCTGGCGGCTGTCGGCGCACTCACCGTGCAACTCCACGCGCTGAAGGCCGAGGACGTGGCCGTGCTTGCCTGTCACGTGGTCGGTGCACCTCCTGGACCGGCCCTGACTGCCATGCTGGCCAAGACCGGCGGAAACCCGTTGTGGGCCGTAGCCATGTTGCGCTCGCTCAGCGATCAAGGATTGCTGCGCCGCGCCGAGGGCAACGTCGAGGTGACGACGTCGGAGCTGCCGGTGCCGCTGAGTGACCTGGTGGTTCGCCGCCTGCGAGAGCTGCCGACGGCGACGCTCGAGCTGCTGGAAGTTACGGCGGTACTCGGCGATACCGTGTCTCTTCGCGATGTGGTGGCTGTCGCCCACCGGCCGCCGGCCGACGTGGTCGGGCAGCTGCGCCACGCATTCGACGCTCAGCTCCTGGACGAGGCCGGAGGACGGGTGGTGTTCCGGCACCAACTCGTGCATGACGCGATCTATCAGCACATTCCGCAGTCGGCCCGGCGCCTGCTGCACCGTGAGGCCGCGGTCGCCCTGATGGCCGCGGGAGCGGAGCCACTCGACGTGGCGCATCATCTGATGCTCGGGGCGGAGCGGGGTGACGAGCAGGCGGTCGCCTGGCTTCGGGACGCCGCCCGTGACGCCTCGACACAGGCGCCCCTGGTCGCCGTCGAGCTCCTGCGCCGGGCCGAGGCACTGCTGCCCGGTGGTCATCGCGACGCGGATCTGGTGTCGTCGGAGGTTGTCCAAGCGCTGCTGCGCGCCGGGAGGGTGGCAGAGGCGTCGGCGCGTGCGGAAGCGGTGCTCGCCCGGCAGCACGTTGCCGAGGTGGACACCCCGTTGCACCTTGCGCTTCTAGGCGCGCTCGCTCTGCAGAACCGTGCGGCCGAGCTCATCGCTGTGGCGCAGGCCGGCCTCGCCGGCCCGGAGCGGCTTCGGCCTTCCGAACAGGTGCCGATGCTGGCGCAGCAGAGCTGGGCGTTGACGTACACGGGCGACCCCCGAGCGGGTGAGTCGGCCGCCGGCCGGGCATTGGTCATCTCCGAGCAGGCCGGCGATGCCGCGATGACGGTCTGGGCGCTGACGGCGTTGTTGGTGGCGGTGGGGCGGCAAGGCCGCTACGGCGAGGCGCTCACCCACGCCCGGCGGGCGGCGGCCCTGGCCGCGGGCTGGCACGACACAAGAGCGATGCCGCTGCAGCCGAAGTTCTTCCTGGGCCTCGCCTTGTTCGACTGCGACCTCATCGACGAGGCGCGAGTCGCGTACCGACAGGCTCTCGATGACGAGTTCGGCGCTGGATGGTGGCTGTCCGACACCTTGATGGCGGACGCCGAGGTGTCCTTCGTCCTCGGGGAATGGGAGGACGCGGTTCCAGGCCTGGTTGCCGGCGGCCAGGCCGCGCAGGAGAAGAACAACCAGCTTCTGGTGTCTCAATCCCTCGCCTACCAGGCGATCATCGCGACGGCCACCGGTGACTACCGGGCGGCAAGCGAGCTGACCGCCGGGATTGCCGCGTCGCTGGAGGGCGACCAACTGAGCTACAACGCGGGAGTCCTGGCTTCCGCGGTGGCGGGACTGAAACGGGCTCAAGGCGACTGGCAGGGCGCCTATGACGTGTTGCTGCGGTGCTGGCGCTTCGACGCCGCACGGGAGTGCCGCTTCTACTACCGCTGTCTCGCCCCCGGTCTCGTCCACTCGGCCCTGGCACTGGGGCACCGTGAAGTGGCTGCCGAAGTGTCCAGCGCCGTCGCGGCAGCAGCGGCGCTGGCACCGGAGGTCCCGACCGTGCGTAGCCTGGCGCTGCGCTGCCAGGGACTGGTGGACGGCGAGATCGACTCGATGATCGAAGCGGTTGCGCTCGCCCGCCGTGCGCCGCTCCTGGTCGAGCACACCGGCGCGTGCGAGGACGCAGCGAGCCTGCTGGCCCAGGGCGGGCGGCGGCAAGAAGCCGCGGCACTGCTCGCCGAGGCGCTGGAACGCTACGAGCAAGCGGGAGCCGACGCGTGGGCGAGCAGAGTCCGAGCGCAACTGCGGTCCCTCGGCGTCCATCCCGGCTCGCGCGGGTCAAGACACCGGCCGACGGAAGGCTGGGAGAGCCTCACCGCGACCGAGCGGAAGGTGTCGCTGCTGGTGGCCGAGGGACTCACGAACGGAGCCGTCGCGAGGCGCCTGTACCTGTCGCCGCACACCGTGAACACCCACCTCCGGCACGTGTTCGCCAAGCTCGGCGTTCCGAACCGTGTCGCGCTCGCCGCCGTGGTCCATCACTCGATCGAGTGATGTCTCCGCCCGTGGCCGGCAGCAGATTCGATCGCAGGCAGCAACCCGTGCTGCAACCTCGCTGAAAGGGAGGGCGATCGTGGACAACGCTGCGACGATGCGGGAGATCTATGAGCGCATCAACGCCGGAAACCTCGCCGGCTTCGGCGACCTGCTGGCCGACGACTTCGTCGAGTACGAACGAATCTCGGATCTCCCCGCGACGAAGGAGGGGACACTGGAGTTCTTCCGAAGTCTGGTGTCCGCGTTCCCGGACTGGCGAATGACGGTCGAGGACGTGATCGCGAGCGAGGACAAAGCCGTGGCACGGGTGACCGTCACGGGCACGCAGAAGGGCGAGTTCATGGGCGCGCCGCCGAGCGGCGCCCGGGTATCCGTGCCACTCATCGACATCATGAGGTTCAACGATGCCGGTCTCGTCTGTGAGCACTGGGGCGTGGCGGACATGCTGTCGCTCACGCAGCAGCTCGGAGCCGTGCCGGTCGGTCCTGCGGCCGATGCCTGACTCGATTGAGTGATGTCTCTGCCGCCTGCCCGCAGCACGATCGATCGCATGCAGTCAGTCGCGTACGCCGCTCCCCTGCTGCCCGGCCAGGCCGAAGCAAGCCGGGCCGCACTCGCCTCGTGTCAGCTCGGTGCCCATAAGGAGGGGTACCAGGACTCCCGGCGCCGGGCGGGCATCATCCGGGAAGCGGTCTGGCTGCAGGCCGCACCAGGTGGTGGGGCTCTGGCCGTGGTCTATCTGGAGGCCGACGATCTCGGCATCGCGTTCAGGATGCTGGAGACCTCTCCGGAGCCGTTCGATCGCTGGTTCCGCGACCACCTCCGCCAGGTCCACGGCATCCCTCTGGACAAGGAATTCGCCGCCCCGGAGCTGGTGCTCGACTTCGACACCAACAGATTCTGACCTGGCGTGCGATGTGCGCGTCGAGGCCCGCCGTCGAAAGAGACAGGAGCAAGAAGCGATGACAGTAATCATGACCGCGCAAGTAGCGGGAGCCACTCGGGCGTGGCAACAGCACCGGCCGACGCACCAAGGATTGACCGCGCCGAAGACCAGGAACAACCACCACTGCTAGGAGTAGAGAGATGTCAAGGATTCTCATCACGCACGACGTCAAGGACGTTGAGCGCTGGCTGCAGGGAAAGGCGGAGCGGGCCGCGGCCTTTCCGGGCGGCGGGAGCGTCACCGACCTGGTGGCCATGGATGGCAGCACTCGCACTGCCGTGCTCACCGAAGTCGACGACCTGGACGCTTTCAAGGCGTTCGTGGCCTCACCGCCTCCCGAAACCGCCGGTCTGGCCGAGTCGCATGGGGTAGTCATGGCATCCCTCACCGTCTACGTCGAGGACAAGGCATGACTGACCATCCCAATGTTGCTCGCATCAAAAGGCGGGCACGCCGCCTTCGCCAAGGGTGACTTCGAAACTCTCAATGGTCTGTTCGCCGAGGATCTGCTCTGGCACGAGCCCGGGCACAATCAGCTTTCCGGCGACCACCGCGGGCGAGACGCGGTGTACGCGCATTTCGGCAAGCTCGCGGAGGTGCTGCAGGGAACGTTCGAGATGGACCTTCAGGCGGTCTTTGCCGACGACGAGCAAGGCGTCGCGTTGGTGGTTTCCACCGCCGGCCACGGCGACCGGACCGTGAGCAGCTACGGCGCGCAGATATTCCGCCTGCGAGACGGCAAGGTCGTCGAGTTCTGGGGCGCCCCTACCGATCCATACTCTTTCGACGAGCTCATCGGCTAGCTGCGTCCTGGGGATGGACTCGGGTCCGAGGGCGCCCTCCGTCCCCGGTCAGCTGGTGGCGCGGGCGGCGTCGACGATCACGCCGGTGACCGCGTCCGGGTCGGAGATCATCGACAGGTGCGGCGCGTCGACCTTGGTGATGTGCGCGCCGGCGCGGTGCGCCATGATTTGCTGCTCCGCCGGTGGCAGCACGTTGTCCGCCGTACCGATGAGGTCCCAGGACGGGATGGTCTTCCACGCCGGAACACCGGCGAGGGTCTCTTCGAGCGTGCTGGCGGTCAGTGGCCGCTGGGTGGCGGCTAGGACGGCGGCCTGCTTGGCCGGGATGCCACCCGCGAACAGGCCCGCGAACTGATCTGGCTTGATGTAGACGTCGGCGTTGATGACGTTTCCGCCGGCGTCGTGGATCGGCACCGCGGTGATCGAGCTGTTCGGGTCCAGGTCGGAGCCGGGCTGTGCGGCGGCGAGCGCGCCGACGCTGTCGCCTTGGTCGGGGATGAAGGCGTCGACGTAGACGAGGGCCTTGACGTTGGGGTTGCCGGTGGCAGCGCTGGTGGTCACCATGCCGCCGTAGGAGTGCCCGACGAGCACGACTGGGCCAGGGATGGTGGCCAGCAGATCACGCAGGTACTGGGCGTCGGTTGCGAGGCCGCGCAGCGGGTTTGCCTCGACATCGACGGTGTATCCGGCGCTTTGCAGCTTTGATGTGACGGCAGACCAGCTCGAGCCGTCGGCCCACGCGCCGTGCACGAGCACGATGGTCGGTTTGACTGACTGGTCCTGGTGCAGGGTTTGCGCGCTGCTGCCGGTGGCGGTGCTGATGCCGAGCACGCCGGCGGTGAGAGCCGCGGCGGCCGCGAGGAGTGATTTCTTCGGTGTACGCATGGCTTGTCCTTTGCGGTTTCGTTATCCGCTCGGCGGTCTCCCCGTTCCTGAAGGACGCGGCGAGCGGGGATGAGGACACCCTTCGTGGTGCCGGATCAGACGCTAGGGCCGTACGCGGCCCCTGGCGCCGATGCGCGCGTCATCCTGCACAACGTGCAGATGGCCATGCACGAATGGTCCACGGCCGACGCTTACTCGGCACGGCATGCACTCCCCCACTGACTGACATCCGAGAGCGCGCAGGGCCGGTAGCATCATCTGTGCGAGCCGGCGCCGACAGCGCCTGTCACGCCCGCGGCACGCTGAGCCTGCGTCCAGCGGGCAGGGCGACTACCGAGGACCAAGCCGTGATCCAGATTGTCGACTCGAGCACGATTCCGGCCGGCACGCGGGCCGAGTCCATGCGAGCGGTGGCCGCCAGGATCATTCCGGTCGAGCTCGACTTCCCCGAGGCGGGCCCTGTCGTGCGAGGCATGCTCGCCGACCTTGGTGCGCTGCGGATCTCCTCCATCCATTCCAACGCCACAAGAGTCGAGCGGACCCCGCGCCATGCCCGCGATGATCTGGCACCCAGCCTGATGCTGGGTCTGCAGGTCAGTGGAGCCAGCCTCGTCGTTCAAGACGGCCGCGAAGCTGTTGTGCGCCCAGGTGACCTGGTGGTGTACAGCTCGACGTCCCAGTACACACTGGTCGACTCCGAGGGTTACCGACAGCACCAGTTCCGCATGCCGTTGGAGAAGCTGGCCCTGCCGTGGGATGTCGTGCGGCAGGTGACGGCAACGCGATTGAGTCCTGGACATCCGGTCGCAGACTTGGCCGCGGTCTACTTCCGGCACCTCGCGGGCCGGCCGAGCGCGTTCGCCGACGCCGGGGGCGACGCGGTAAGCCAGCCCTCTTTGGAACTCATCCGGGCAGTGATCAGCACGCACCTTGACGTCACCTCAACGACGGCCAGGGAATCATTGCGGGCCACGTTGCAGATGCGGATCTTGGAGTACGTGCGTGCGCACCTGGGCGATCCGACCCTCAGCGCCGCTCACATCGCGGCCGAACACCACATCTCCGTCCGTCACCTGTACAACGTCCTCGCCGCCGGCGGCATCTCCCTCGGCGAGTGGATCCGCAGCCGCCGCCTGGAGGCGTGCCGAGACGAGCTCGGTCGTGGCCTGTCTCAGCACGTCACCATCGCCTCCGTGGCCCGACGCTGGGGATTTCGCGATGCATCCAGCTTCGGGCGTCTGTTCCGCGCCGAATATGGGCTCTCACCAAGGGAGTGGCGCGAGACGGCGGCGAGGGCGCGCTCGACGTCCATGGCGCGCAACGACACGTCACCTGCCAGTACGTGCCCCTCTGGCTGAACGCAGCGTCCGGCCGGCAACGGCCGCTCGCGGCGACGAGCCGCCACGATAGGTCGCGCGCGACACGTATGCGGCATTGATTCGGTTCAGCCGGCCGCCGGTGAGCTTTGTCGCACCTTCCGGTTGGGCGCCGGCCCGCTGGTCGACGTACTACCTGATGCGGGCCGGGCACAAGCGTCGGCCGCAGATCCGGAAGGACAATCACCATGTCTCACCGCACCAGACGCCGCCTGGCCCGCGGCATCGGCGCCGCCCTCGTCGCGTCCGCCGCTTCCGCCACCCTTGCCGTCGGCTCGGCGGGAGCGAGCACCCAGGTGACACCGCCGGCGGGAATCACCGTGCCGGGTGACCCGACCGCAGCACCCGCCGTCCTCGTGGCGAGCCTGGAGGGCCGCAACGAGGTCGCGGGCGGCGATCCGGACGGGCAGGCGCTGGAACTCATCGGCATCCATGGCAACACGCTCAGTTATTCGGTGTCTTGGCGCGGCATCAGCGCCCCGACCGAGGCAGCCATCCACGCCGCCGGTCGAGGAGCGGACGGGCCCGTCGTCGTACCGCTGTTCACCACGCGGAGCGGAACGGGTAGCTCCGCCTCCGGCAGCGTCACCGTCACCGACCCGACCGTGCTCGACGCGTTGCGCTCAGACCCGAGCGGCTTCTACACCGACCTGCGCAACAATGACTTCCCGAACGGCGCCGTACGTGCCCAGCTGCACCTGCTCAGTCACGCGGTCAGCACGACCGGAGTTGCCGCAGTGCAGGAGTCGGTGGTCTTCGGCAGCCAGATCTACGCCTGCACCGTGCAGTTCGACGGCTCGTTCGCCTTCACCCAGAACAACGTCGAGGCGCGCCTCACCGGCGGCATCCACCACACCTTCGTTCAGCCGGCCGCCGGCCCGCCGCAGTGGCAGGCTGCCGACGGTAGCGCTGTCACCGGCAAGGTCGTCACCAAGAACGCCAACGGCGCGGGCAACATCGCCGAACTGGACCTCGACGCCACCCAGATCGGCGACTCCTCCGGGCTGCTGTCGAACGCCGTCGAGGTGCTGCGCCTCAACACAGTCGGCGGCGTCGCCCCGACCGGCCCCTGCGACCCGCAGGCCACGCCGATCGTCAACGTCCCATACCAGGCCGACTACGTGTTCATCAACGGCTAGCCACTTCGATCTGAAGAAGTCGTCACGGGGCGGCATCTGACCCCTGGCACTTGCTGATCGACAAGATGGCCTCGACCCCTTCGGCAGAAGGGATCGAGGCCCGCCCATGCCGGGCGGCGAAACCACACCACTGCGCCCCGGACACGCGACCTCCGGCAGCTTCGCCGAATTGAGCACTATTACTGGCTCTTCGGAGTTGAGCCTGCGCAACTGCATCGCCACGCTCTCCTGAGAGCACGAAGTCACATTGGCCCGGCGACTTCGCTGCACACCGGCAGTTTCAGGCGCAGCAGCGCGCCGCTAGGACACGGCACGACTTCGGCCGTGCCGCCATGAGCCTCGGCGACCTGTCGGACGATGGCCAGGCCCAGTCCTGATCCGGGATGCGCGCGGGCAGCAGGTGAGCGGTAGAAGCGGTCGAAGACGAATTCGAGGTCGCTGTCGGGGATCCCTGGGCCGGCATCCGCGACGTCGAGAGTGCCCTCCTGGACGCGGATCAGGACCCGGCCCCCGGACGGGCTCCATTTCACTGCGTTGTCGACCAGGTTCGCAACGGCGCGTTCCAGGGCGTCGGGGTCTCCGTGGACCAGGGTGGGCGCGCAGGTCAAGTCGAAGCCGATCTGTGCTGCCCGACGTGTCGCGCGGGCTGCGACGCGCTCGGCGACGAGGTCGAGGCGGACGTCTTCAGTGTGGAAAGCGGGTTGGCCGTAGCGGGCCAGATCGACCAGGTCGTTGATCAGTGTCTTGAGTTCGCCGGCCTGGTCGAGCGCTTCTGCGGCGAGGTGCGGGGCCTGGGTGTCGGTCAGGTCTTCCGCCAGAAGTTCGAGGTTCACGGTCAGGCTCGTCAGTGGGGTGCGCAGTTCGTGCGACGCGTCGGCCACCAAGCGGCGCTGAGCGCCGACGGACTCGTCCAGGGCGGCGGTCATCCCGGCGAACGCGGAGCCGAGCCGGCCGATCTCGTCCTGGCTGTCGGCGGGGATCGGGATGGCCAGGTCGCCGGTCGTGCGGATCAGTTCGACGGTCTCGGTGAGCCGACGTACGGGTCGCAGGACGCGGCGTGCGGCCAGGCGTGAGGCAAGTGCCGCCAGGAGTCCGGCGGCCACCGTCGATGCGGCGAGCAGCCAGGCGAGTTGGCGCAGGGTGGGTGCGGGATCGGATTGCGGAATCGCGGTGCGCACGAGCGTACCGGGAGCTCCTGGGAACGGGGCGGTGTAGATGCGGTAGGCGACGCCGTCGTACACGGCGTTACGGAAATAGGCAGCGGCGGTTCCGTTCGCGACGGCGACATCGCGATCGGTGAGGTCGACGAACTGCGCCGACGGCCCGGCACGGACCGGGTCCGGGACGATTTGCAGCTGGGTGCTCCCGATCCCCAGCGGAACAGCTGGGAAGACCCCCTCGTTGGACGTCCCCCTGAACTTCTCCTTGATGGCCTTCGCCACGTCCGGTGCCTGGCCGGCCGCCGTCACCAGAGAGCTGTCGATCTGGCCGCGGAGGCTGGATTCCACGGCCGGATACAGGACCACCGACACGAGAACCAGCGCGCCCGCGGCTATGGACCCTCCGGCGATGGCGAGCCGGGTACGCAGGTTCATGGCTCCTCGCGCAGGACATAGCCCAGGCCGCGCACCGTCTGGATCAGTCTGCTGCCGCCGTCGGCTTCGAGCTTGCTTCGCAGGTAGCTGATGTAGACCCAGAGCGCGTTCGACTCCGGGCCGAAGTCGTAGCCCCAGACGGACTCGAAGATCTGGGTCCGGCTCAGAACCCGGCGGGGGTTGCGCAGGAACAGCTCCAGCAGAGACAGCTCTGTCTTGGTCAGCTCCAGGCGCCGGCCGGCGCGTTCGGCCCGCCGGCCGCTCAAGTCCAGGTCGACGTCGTTGAAGTGCAGCACCTCGGCTCTTGCGCCGCTGCGCCGCAGCAGGGCTCGCAGCCGGGCCCGCAACTCCTCCAGGGCGAAGGGCTTGGCCAGGTAGTCGTCGGCCCCCGCGTCGAGCCCGGCGACCCGGTCGGTGACCAGGTCCCGGGCCGTGAGCATCAGGATCGGCGTGTCGTACCCGCCCGAACGCAGCGTCCGGCAGACCTCGAGCCCATTCGGTTCGGGCATGAGGACGTCGAGCACCACTGCGTCCGGGCGGAACACGCCATGCTCCGCGAGGGCGGACGCCCCATCAGCCGCGGATGCCACGTCGTACCCGTCGCGGCCCAACGCATGCTCCAAGGACCGCCGCACGGCCGGGTCGTCGTCCACGACAAGTATCCGCATGGTCGTCCATCCTCGCCGTCGATCATGAAGTTCTGATGAGGTGACGTTCGGCAGCTGTCAGCGGTTGGCCAGTGACTGCTTCAGATCCCCCAACGCGGTCTTCAACCGATCGGCGCTGACCCCGAGCGAGTGGGCGATGTCGCGGAAGGCCTTGGACGTCGGAACGATTCCGCCGGGAGCCGATACCAGAGTGACCAGGGCGGCCTTGGCCTTGGCTTGGCTGACGCCGAGCGCCGCGGCCAACCGTGCCGCTGCGGCGTTGCTCGCGAACGGCGACGTCCGCGGGTCGTCCGCCCCCTTCTTGTCCTTGTCCTCTTGCTTGGACTTGTGGCCCTGCTTGCCGTCGCCGGCACGAGCGCGCCCCGGCGCGAGGAACAACGGTTCCACAGCGGCCTTGACCCGCGAGACCGGCAGCCCCAGGTTCGCTGCGACCGCCTTGACGAATGCCTCCGGCGTGACGTTGGTCGAGCCGGCCAGCGACCGCTTGGCCGCGACCAGCGCTGCGTTGAGCCGGGCGGTCGTCACGCCGAGCTTCGCCGCGATCTTGGCGAGGTCGACATCCTTGGCCGGCTTGGACTTCCCGTCCGCCTTCACCGCCGCACCGGATTTCGCGGCGCCGGGCTTCGGATCCGAACCGGACGTCGCCGCTGACGCCGTACCGGTGGTGGCCAGCGCGGCGAGCGTTACCGCGGCCGCGACCAGCCGATTGCGTTTCATCATCGTGATTCCTTTCGTCCACTGAACGCGCCGGAGGAGATCCGGCGCCGTGGCGACAACACAAACAACGCGGCCTCAGGTGAGCTTTCAGCCACCTTTAGAGCTTCCTTAGAAGGGGTTCGCGCCGCGACAGCACGTCGACTTGCGGACGTTCGAAGTGCAGAGTGGTCGCAGGGGAGGTCGAGGATGAGCGGGCTGGTGTCCTTTGTCGAAGGAATGCCCAAGGCCGAGTTGCATCTGCATCTGGAAGGCACGCTGGACGCGCTCGACGAGTACGCCGCGAACGCCGTCTGATCGTTTAAGCGGTGCGGCAGTGGGTTTCGAGCAGCGCCCGCAATGGCGCGGGATCGCCGGTAGCCAGGCCGCGCTTCGGCAGCACGAGTATCGCGGCACCAAGTCGCTCAGACGCGCGCAGAACGAAGGACCGGTCGGTCTCGACGTACCGCAGGTAGTTTGACCAGGCGGCTGTTTCGCTCCGGCTTGCGCTGGTGAGACGTAACCCGGAGTCATCCACGGTGGCTCGGATGGGCTCGGTCAGCCAGGGATTCCCGCGCATGATCAGGCGTACCGGCCAGCGATACATCCAGCGGGCGGCGATGAGGAGCCGGAACAGCAGCAGGCCGATCCCGATGGCGACGAGCGCCGAAATGCCGAGGGCCGCGACGTCACCGGCCGACAAGTTCCTGAAGTCGGCAGAAAGGACGAGGCCGACGACCGCGGCGACAATCACCAGCGGGATCAGCCACGGACGCCGAAGGTGGCGCCGGTGGGCAATGAAGCCGTCGAGCCAGTCGTCCCGGGTGAGGGTGTAGCTGAGCTCGACCGGGCCGACGGTGACCTGCTCGGATGACATGAGAGGGCAGTGTACTTCCGCCGGCCGGACACAACGAAGCAGCCCCTGACTTGCGTTTCCGCAGGTCAGGGGCTGATTTTGGTACTGGTGGCGGGTGCAGGGTTCGAACCTGCGTAGGCATACGCCGACAGATTTACAGTCAGCCGCCCGGTGTCCGGCAACGTTGCGCATGGTTGCGAAAGCCGTTGTTTTACAGGGGAAGCGGTACCTCAGCCGAAACCGTGTGTCCGGCAACGTACGGCATAGTTTCGGATCGTTGCCTGGCGCGGCCCTGGCGAAATCCAGGGTCCAGATCGGGGCGGCCCCGGCGCAGGTCGTCACCTTCAGGCAACCGCCCGGGGCCTGGCGGCGAACCCTTTTCCAGGGGGTCCACCACGACACCACCATCTCACCGGCACGCCACATCACGGCCAGATCGGGCGGCCCAGCGGGTCGTCATCCCGCCAGGGGTTCAGCTGCTGGTCCGGCTGCCATGGTCGCGGCGGCATCGGCACCACGTTGCCCGGCGCTGCATCGTCGGCGGCGTCGGGCGCGGGCGGCTGATCGCCGGAATCTCCAGTGTCGTTGGCGTCCTGCGGCGGCGCTGTAGCCGTTTCCGCGGCCGGGACAGCCTCGGGTACGTCCGGACGTTCCGGCGGCGCAGACGGGCGTACAGGCGGCCCGGGCCGCTCGCTGTACTCGTCCGGATCGTCCCTCAGCTTGGCAATCTCCTCGGCCAGCCCAGCAAGCTCGGCGTCCACCTCCTCCGGGGACATGGCCTCGATCCGCTCCAGCGCCAGGCTGCCGGACAACTCGACCTTCGTCGGGACGGTATGGCGGCCCCACTCAGCCAGGATCAGCCCCGCGGCCCGAATCCGATTCCCCTGCGTCGTCGCCCGGTCCCGCAGCATGGCCTTCAGCACCAGCACCGCGATCGGTGCCGAGTCTGCAAGCTCCTCCACCACCGACTTCACGTGGACCTGGCGCTCAGCCTCGACCAATGCCCTGAACGCCGGGTCCGCCATCCGGCGTTTCACCGTGCGCTCACCGACCCCGGCCTTGGCCCCGGCCTCGCGGCGGCTCAATCCGGCGGCCAGGTACCGGGCAAGGGCCAGGTTCTGGCCCCCTTTGGCCCCTGTTGGCCCGTCTGCGGTCATTTGTGGCCTCCAGTCGCAATCTCGTCCCGCCGGTTCAGCAGCGCCACGTACCGGGCCACCAGGCGTTCCAGCCGCAGCACCTCCAGCGCGGCATCGGCCCGGGAATCGGCGTCGGCCGACTCGTCCTCGATGATCAGCAGCAGCGCCCGCACGTGCCGCTCGACCTGCCTGAACACGTTAGCTGGCACGGCGGAGCCCCCTCCCTGGCTGGTGATCGTGGGCGTGACCGGCCCGGGTGATGCCCAGCCGGAACTGCCAGCGGATCTGCTCCGCCGGGGTCAGCCGGTCGTAGCAGGCACAGCAGACCTTGTACGGCGGCGTGCACGCGCACCTCGGCTGGTCAGTCATCGGGCACCACCAGGTCGCTGTCCAGGAACCCACCCCAGTGCAGCAGGAACCGCACGTGTTCGGCCGTCTCGGGCGGTACGACCTTCAGCACATCGCCCAGGGTGCTGTGCTCCAGCATCGGGCCGGGCCACCACGAGGACAGGGCGACCAGTACACCGGCCAGCGCACGGGCCTGCCGCAGCGTCAGGTCGGTGATCGTGGCGCACGGCCTGATGAACCCGGCTGCCTCCAGGTCGGTGATCGCCTCCGCGGCCAGCTGCTGCGCCAGCTGCTGTTCCTCGGGCGTCATGCCGGGCCACCGTCTGACGCGGGCGTCACCGGCAGGTCCTGGCAGGACCGGATCTTGCGGTCGCGCCAGTCGTCACCGTCCACAACGGCGGTCCGCCCACAGCGTTCGCACTCAACCCGCCACCGGTCGCCGTGCCAGTAGTCGGCCAGCATCTCGACCACGTGCATCGTGTGCATCCAGCCATCGGCGTCCCGGCTGCCCATTCCGTTGCCCATCAGGTCGAACCCGCCGATCCACCTGTCCCGCAGCTGCTCCTCCCTCTCCCACCGCCGCAGCTTCTGGACCTCCCACTCCAGTTCGTCCAGGTCGGCCGACGGTGGCCGATTGCCAGCGGCGACCTTCTGGCGCAGGCGGTCCATGACCTGCTCGCGCGTCCAGCCTTCTGGCACTGGGTGGCCGTCCAGCGCGAACCGCTCGCGTTCCTCATCGGTCAGCGCCTCGGTCATCTGGTCCCCGGTGCTCATCGCGCACCACCCTTGCTGCGCAGGGCGTCCCGGCTGGACGCGGTCTCGTCCCTGCCGTCGCGGCGGCGCCGGAACACCGTCTCGGTGACGCGGTTCCCGGCATCCTGCCGGGCCGGGGGTAGGCCCGCAGTGTTCACGTTGCCCGGCGCCACACTCGTGGTGCCCTTGCTGGCGGCCCGCGTCTTGGCGTCGTCCAGGTTGCTCATGATTCGTTCCCTTCTCTGGTGTTTGGTGTCCGCCGCCCTGGCGATTCCCTGGCATAGCAGGGGAAACCGCAGGTCAGCGGGTCGGCAGGCGATGCCCAATCCGATGCCCGGTCAGGTCCGGCGGCCCCGCGGGAGCGTGATGCGGTCGCGCACACCTGCGAACCCCTCCGCGTAGTCGATCAGCCGGTCGGCGGCCCGCAGGTTGCCCTGGTCCATCGCGATCCGTGCGGCAGCCAGGAAGGCGGCGGTCTGCCCGTCCGCCACCACCCAGCGCACGGCCGGTTCGCGTGCGGCGGCGCGCACATCGCCGCGGTGCCGCTCGATCGCTACCTGCGCGGCGGCGTACGGGTCACGTGCGGTGCTGGTGCTGCTCATCGGTTCCTCCTCGTTTCGTTGGTGTCCCAGTACGCCCGGTACGCCGCGCGGACGGCGTCCAGGTCCAGCCCACCATCTGCGGCCCCAGATCCCTGTGTGGGCAGGGATTCCGCTGCGGCTGTCACGACCGATGACACATCCGTGGTCACTACCGTCCCGAAGTACCGTCCGCGGGCCTGCATCTCGGCCGCCGCCCTGGCCTGCTGGCCGGGACCGATCGGCGGCTGGCCGCTCCACTCCCGGCGGATGTTCTCCTGCTCGATCGCCAGCTGCCGCAGTTCGGCTGCCCGCCTGGGGTCCCGGGCCGCGCGGGCCTGCCGGATGTAGGACCTGGCGAGTTGCCCGGCCAGCGTGACCATCTCGGCGCGTGCCTCGGCCACGGTCATCGGCCTGCCCGTCATCGGATGCGGCAGGTTCGCGTACCTGCGCTCAGCCATCGTTCCCCCTCCGTTCGTCGTCGGCGCAGCGGTCACACAGGCCGTTCTGGGCCGTCGCGGGCCGGGTGACGCACTCCCGGCACATCCGCAGCCGGTAGCCGCCTACGGGCCGGATTCTGGGCCAGGGCGGTGGTGTTCTGCGGTGGCGGCCGGTCATGTCAGCCGCCAGTCGTTCGCCAGCCGGTGCGCAACGGCCACGATGTAGGGGTTGTGGCAGGCCGACGCCAGCAGGTCCTTGTGCACGTAGCCGGTGCCATCAGCGATCAGCAGACCGATCACGTACAACAGCCGGGCCTCGTCCGATACCATCCGCCGGAGCTTCTTCCGGATGCTGCGCGGCATCACGAGGGTTGCTGCCCGTTCATCGATCGCCTCCCGGCTCCAGGTCATCCGGCCGCCCTCCGTTCGCAGTCGGGGCAGGACCAGTGCCCGCCGTGCAGGCGTGGCGAGTGGCTGCGGTCGGGGCACGCCTCGCGCCTGTCCTGGTGCCGCCAGCAGCGCATGTCCGGCCGGATTCGCTGTAGGCGCAGGCAATCCGCGCAGCTGGTCATGACCGGCCCCAGGTGCGCCAGTGGTCAAGCGCGGCGCTGGCCTCGGCCGTGAACTCGGGCGTCTCCTCGAACAGGAACGCACCGGACGAGGGATCGAACCTGGCGTGTCTGGCCATGACGCGCATCACGACCTTGGTCTCCGCGTCCAGGTCGCTGGCCTCCACACCGGCCAGCCACTCCTCGATCGACTCGGCGTGCTGGTGGTTGTGGTGCTGCCGGTGCCTGCGCATCATCTGGGACCCTCCGTTCGTGGGGGTGCGGACCGAAACCGTGGCTGGGGTGGACAGAACAGATCAGAGATAGGGCGTTTCACGCCTGGGGGTTCACAATTTTTGGCAACCCAGTTCACGATTTTTGTGAACTTTCCCCGTCGTGTGTTCACGATTTTTGTGAACTGCTGAGCGTGGACTGTCATGGTTTCGCCCGCCTCCGCCGGTGCGCCCGGATGCCGTGGAACTTGCACGCGGTACCACCCCTGCCGCCGTTCTTGGCCGCTCGTTTGGGCGGCACCACCAGGCATCTACAGGTGGACTCCGGTGCGATGAACCCACGGGCCTTGGCCTTGCGGATCGCGTTCGACACCTGCTGTTCGGACGGGATCCGTACCTCACCGGTCCTGCGGTTGACCGTGTACAGGTGCAGCGCCAGATCACCGGAGGCGAACTCGGCATGACCGATCAGGTTGCACCAGCCGATGGCCGTCCACAGAACGCGGTGGTGCAACGGCATCTCGGGGTCCTCTGCCAGCTTCCGGGCCTCGTCCTGGTTGAACGCCACCCACTCCTCGAACGGGATCACGCCATCACCCGGCCGATCCGGCGAGTACGCTGGCTGGCGTAGTACAAACACCGAGCAGTCCGATCGTTGTCGGCCCTGCCCTGGTCATCGCTGTATCTCGCTGCGAACGCACGGCCGACCCCTCCGGACGGTCGTGTGTTTGCGTTGTGGTGGGTCATCTCCCGCTCGATTCGGGCGCCAGGCGTGGCGCGTGCGTCCTCCGATACCCGCTGCCTGATGTGGCGTCGGATTACCGATCGCCTGCCGTGTCGCTGACCTGCGGGTTTGCGCCGTTCGCCAGGGGATCGCCAGGGATGGTGACGCCCAGCGCGTTCGCCAGGGCTGCACGGGTGACCCGTAGGCGCGCGCCGACCTTGACCACGGGCACCGGGAACGTGCCGTGCCTGGCGGCCCGGTAGGACCCGTCCTTACCGAGTCCCCAGTACCGGCCAGCGGCTGGGATGGACAGGGTTGCCGGTTCGTTCGTCAGGTCCTCGGGCCTCGGGACCACCACGTTCGCGTCACGCATCGCGCATCTCCAACTATGTGCAACGGGTGGCGGCCGAGGCCAACTGTACGCTGCTGGGGCGGCTGGGTGGTAGCCACCGTTTCCGTAATCCCCTGATATACAACGGGTTTCCCCCACCTGATGGGATTGATTGCCTATAGCAACCGCACCAGCTTGGCCTGAAAAGTGCACTTACACGTGTACCCACACTCAGTGATACGCTGTGGGTACACGAGGACCTATGACGACGGAGGCCACGATGCCGAAGACGCCCACCCGCAACATCCGCATTCCGGATGACGAATGGCAGGCAGCCCAGCGGGCCGCAGCCGCGCGCGGCGAGACGGTGACCGATGTGATCCGGCGCGCTCTCCGCCGGTACGCGACCCAGCACGACCCAGGGAAGGACGAGTAATGGCCAAGACGACGGGTGTCCGGCGGCGCTGCACCAAGACCTGCACGCCACGGTGCAGGCGGCACAAGTTCGAGTTTCAGGTGGAGCTACCGGCAGGGCCGGACGGCAAGCGCCGCCAGCTGACCCAGGGCGGGTTCCCCACAGCCGAGGCGGCGGCCGAGGCCAGGGCGGAGGTCATTCGCGCGCACCGGACCGGAACCCTGCCCAGCGACGACCGGCGGCGCAACGAAACCGTTGCCGAGTACCTGACCAGGTGGCTTGAGGTGAAGGTTGACAGCGGCTCACTGCGGCCGGGTACGGCCCGCAGCTACCGGGGTCACATCACCCGGCACCTGACCCCACGCCTCGGGCAGGTGAAGCTGCGGGACCTGCGGCGGGACCACATCGAGCGCATGTTCACGGCCATCCGGAAGGACACCGCGAACGACCCGCGGCCGGTCGGCCCGTCCACGGAGCGGCGCATCCTGGCCACCCTGTCCAGCGCCATCCGGGATGCGGTGAGGGCCGGGGAATTGCCCACCGACCACACCCGGTTCGTCCGGCTGCGGAAGGTGGACCGGCCACGGGTGAAGCCGTGGACCCCTGACCAGTACTGGGCGTTCGTCACCAGGCTGGAGGCGGCGCCGAGCGACAGCACCGCCGGTCGGCTGCTCCCGATCATCCAGGTAACGGCAGGTACCGGACTGCGGCTCGGTGAGGTCCTCGGGCTGCGGTGGTCGGACGTGGACCTGACCGGCGGCTACCTGGTCGTCCACCAGGCGGCACACCAGATCGGCCGCGTGGTGGCCTACGGCCCGCCGAAAACGGCCAGCGGCGAGGACCGGGAGGTCCCGCTCACCGGGTGGGTTCCAGACGTGCTGCGCGCCTGGCGGCGGCAGCAGGTGAGCGAGCGGCTGGCGTTCGGCCCGGACTACACCGACAGCGGTCTGGTGTTCACGCTGGAGGACGGCAACGGGCTGCAACCGCACTCGGTCAGCAAGGCGTACCACCGGCTCGTGACCGGCACCCGGGTCCCGTTCGCGCCGCTGCCGGTCACCCGGTTCCACGACCTGCGGCACCTGACCGCGACCATGCTGCTGCAGGCCGGTGTGCCGCTGGTGGTCGTCAGCAAGCTGATCGGCCACAGCTGCATCGGCATCACCGCCGACACCTACGGTCACGTCCGCGTAGACGACGGCGTGCGGGACGCGGTCGGCGCCGCAATGGCCGCGTTCGGGCGCGGCTGACCCCACAGATTCCCGCCGCCAGCCGGTAGCGGGTAGGCGGTCCCGGCGCGGTGACTCAACCACCGGCCGGGACCTCGGAGACCCCATGGAGGTCACCGTGAACGACAGCCAAGCAGACCGGCCTCAGCCGGTCCAGCTCACCATCCGGCCGACCGGCCGACCAGCGGAGGAAATCCCCCACGGCATGCTGTTCGATGTCTGCCAGGTGCTGGACATCCACGGGCTGCACGTGATGCACCCGGACCTGCGGGGCATCGGCAGCGTGGAGGTCCTGCTGGCGATCGGCCAGGTGCTCGACCGCATCCCAGTCACGTACGGCGGCCGGGCCGTCCCGCCGGGATGGATCGACAGCGGCAGCGGACCGGGATGGCCAGCCGGGGACCGCGACCAGCGCCCGTACGACGACCGCGACTGACCCCGTTCAGAGACCAGTGCCCCGACCCGGTGAGGTCGGGGCACTGGTGCGTTCCCTGGCAATTTCCCTGGCATCCGGCCGCTCCCCCTCTATTCGGCAGGACACAACGACACAGCCCCCAACCGCGTTTCCGCAGGTCAGGGGCTGGTTTTGGTGCTGGTGGCGGGTGCAGGGTTCGAACCTGCGTAGGCATACACCGACAGATTTACAGTCTGCTCCCTTTGGCCACTCGGGCAACCCGCCAGGGTGCTGCCGGTTCGTGAACCGGCGTGGGAGACGATACAACAGACAGTGCCCCTGACAGCAAATCGGAAAGGAACTGCCCATGGCTTCGGAGTCCTCCTTCGACATCGTGAACAAGGTCGATCACCAGGAGGTGGACAACGCCGTCAACCAGGCGGCGAAGGAGATCAGCCAGCGGTTCGACTTCAAGAACGTGGACGCGGGCATCAAGTGGTCCGGTGAGGCGGTCGACATGCAGGCGAACACCGAGGAGCGGGTGAACGCCGTCCTCGACGTGTTCAAGGACAAGCTGGTCAAGCGGCAGATCTCGCTCAAGGGGCTGGAGGCCGACGAGCCGAAGCTGTCCGGCAAGATCTACAAGATCAACGCCTCGATCAACGCCGGCATCACCCAGGAGAACGCGAAGAAGCTGTCCAAGCTGATCCGCGACGAGGGCCCGAAGGGCGTCAAGGCCCAGATCCAGGGCGACGAGCTCCGCGTCTCCAGCAAGAGCCGCGACGACCTGCAGGCCGTCCAGGCCCTGATCAAGGGCCAGGACCTCGACTTCGCCGTCCAGTTCGTCAACTACCGCTGACCAAGGCCAGGCACAGTCCCGGTAATCGGGTCGCATGGGCGGCCGGTTGCCGGGCATGCTGGCGGGCGTGGGTGACACGTTGTTGCGGCGGTGGGTGCTTGAGGACTTCGGGCTGGATGTGGTGGAACTCTCACCGGTGGCGCACGGGGCCGATCTGGCCGCGCAGGTCTGGCGGGCCACGACGGCCACCAATACGTACGCCGTGAAGTGGAGTGGCGCGGGCACCAACACCGGCCACCAGGCAGCCGCGTTCCTGGCGGACAGTGGGCTGCGGGGGATCCCGGAGATGATCCGGACCACCGAAGGTGGACTCTGGACATTCCACGGGAAGAAGAAGCGGCTCACGATCACGCCATGGATCGAGGGCGTACGCGCGGCCGACAGCGGGCTCACCGTCGAGCAGTGGACGGAGTACGGCGTACTCATCCGGCGGGTGCACGATGCAGAGCCGCCACACCGGCTGCGTGACGCGCTCCCCAAGCACAGCCACATCGACGCGCGGGTCCCGGCGGTGGCGGAGAAGCTGGAGACGCGACTGACCACACAGGCGCCCGAGGACGAGCTCGAGGAGGAGCTGGGCGCGGTGTGGAAGCAGTACGAGGACACCATCGCCAACCTGCGCACCGCGCGCCCGCCGGAGCCGAGCGGTCCCCGGGTGATCTGCCACGGCGACCCGCACCTCGGCAACGTCCTCGTCGACGACCACCTGCACCTGATCGACTGGGACGACGTCATCCTGGCCCCGCGTGAACAGGACCTGATGTTCATGCTCGGCGGCATGGGCGACGTCGGCCCCACCACCGCCGAGCACCTCGACGCCTTCCTCGCCGGCTACGGCCCCCACCCCATCGACGACGAGGCCGTCCGCTACTACCGGCACGTCCGAGCCCTGGAAGACGTCATCACCTGGGCCGACCAGGTCATCACCGGCCCCGACAACGCCTACGCCCTCTCCGTAGTCAAAGGCATCCTCACCAAGGGCCTCGCCGCGTTAGCTGTGGGCAGCGATCCAGGTGGCTACCTGGGTGCCTAGGTGGTCGCCGTCGAGCATGGAGTGGCGGAAGTGGAGGCCGGCGAGGATTCGGGCTTCTCGGACGTCTGCACGTACGGCGGAGAGGTTGGGGTACGAGCGGGTGGTGTTGGTGACCAGGCTGGTGATGACTATGGGCAGCTTGGTGGTGTGGAAGAAGGCGCGGAGGGCGCCGGTTACGCCGGCGGTGAAGCAGGCGTGGCCGGAGGGGTACTCCGGGTGGTTCACGTTCAGCAAGGACTGCCAGGTCAGGTCGGCCTGCGTGCGCGGGTTGCCGTCGGTGCCGGCGCGCTGGATGGCGTGGACCGGACGCCACGAGACGTAGTGGAACTTCGCGTCCCAGCAGGCGACGACCGCGTCGCCGGCGGACACATGCGCCAGCGCGAGCATCTGCGCCGTGCCGGAGAGGGAGAGATGCCGGTCGGATGCCAGCTGTAGCAGCGCCCGGCTCCACTGCTGCGCGGTCTGCTCGGACCAGAACATCGCAGTCTCGGTCTGCGCGGCAGTCCGCGTCGTACTGTCCTTGCGGCCGAGTGATGCGACCTCGGCGACATCACGCGCGTACCGCTTGCTCGTCAGCGCATCTGGTCCGTCGGGACGGAACTGCGCACGGTAGCGCAGTGCCAGCGGCCTGACCTGGGTAAGCACGATGTCCACGGGTGGCGTCGGCAGGGTCGGCTCCCACACTCCTGGGCCGGGTTTCGGCTGGTGATAGGACACTGTGTTGCCCAGGCCGTCCCCTGCGCGCCACGCGAGTACGGCGGCGGCCACGGACCGCCCCAGCTTGATGCCACGAGCCTTGCCGACCCCATCCGGTACGCCGGCCAGATAGTCGGCGTACGTCCCGTCCAGCCCCGGCGCTGCCACGCGAGCCCGCAGTACGTCGTACGTCGCGGTGGCGACCGCGGCTGCGGCAGACGCCTTCCGGTCCGGTCGTACGGCGAACCGGAACGGCCGGCCGTATCCCAGACCGGCCACGGTGTCCGCGATCGCGATGTGCACGATCCCCAGCAGCACCTCGGAACTGGCCGGCGGCCGCCCGGCGACGATCGCCTGGGTCGCATACCGGCTCCAATCGAGCACCGGCTGCGCCGACACCGCCCGAGACGCCGACGAGCTTGGCACACCGGTCGCAGCCGGCGACCACCCGACTGCGGTGAGCATGAGTGCGAAGGCAGCCGCCGACCATCGGAACAGCGCTTTCATGAGTCGTCCCCCCTGACGGAAATGACGGAACGACTCGACGCCGTCCCCCGAACCCCCACCGTGGCTACGCGGGACCGCATCCAGCCATACGAAGTTCGACGTATGGGCCCGACGTCGTCGCGGGCATAGCCTGGCGGCGGGGAGGGGTACGGCGATGGTGGACCAGCTGACAGTCACCGAACGCGACCTGCGCACGATGCTCGACGTCGTCGACCGTGGCCGGCAGGCCGGGCCTGAGGAGATGTTCCCGCGTGACCTCCTCCGGGCGCTGGGCGAGCTCGTCCCGGCCGAGGACATCACGTACCAGGTCAGCCGGCCGCTGGATCGCGAGTTCATCGGCCTCGATGAGGTCGGCGACGTCGACGACGACGAGCTCGAGGCCGGCTGGGAGGATCTGTTCTGGCGTTCGTACTGGGAGGGCGAGACGTGTTGCCGGCCGCAACTCACCGGTGACTACGAGACCGTCTGGAAGGTGTCGGACTACCTCACCGACCGACAGTTGGCGGACTCGATCGTCTCGCAAACACCTCGAGAACATCTACGAACGCCTCGGCGTCACCAGCCGGACCGCCGCGGTCACCACCGCCTTCTCACGGACACCTTGACAACTAGGCGTGCCGCATCCAGATATTGGGCTCTCGGTAAATGCCGGTGTCTCCCGCGCGGTCGACAGCCAGGGTGGTCAGACCGTCGGGGATCACGTAAGTCCCTGACGACGGAAAGAGCATCCCGGTCCACTTCTCCCACTCGGCGACCGTGCCCGTCATGGTCTGGGACACCGGCGCGGGCGCGAGCAGCGTCGCGCCCAGCCGGACGTGGGTTCGCAGCCACGGATCCAGCGGCAGGCCATCCTCACGGGTCCACGTCATGAAGGTCTCGATCGGCGTCAACGGATAGCGCGACTTCAACGTCGGCCGGACCGGCGCGATCACCTGCGGAAGCCCACCGGCGACAGCCCGATCACGAACCGCGGTGATCACTCGACCAGCGTGACCGCGGCCCTGTTCGTCGTTCCGTACGGCGGCCGCCATCAAGACAAAGGTGTTCGGCACAACACCTTGCTCGTACGACGTCACCGACCGCGCGAGCGTGTCGGTGAATCCCGCGGGAAGGTCGTCGACGGTCCCGTCCCAGGCAATCGGGACACCCCAGCAGCCGCCGATCAACCGCTCGTCGGCGGAGACCAGGTAGAACTCCCAGTCCCGGAAGAACTCCGCACGCCGCTCGCGGTACTTCTTCACCTCGGCGTCGTGAAAGATGAACTCCGGCCACTCCTCCACGAACCGCTGCTCGGCTTCTTCGTCGTACTGCGGCGCCTGCGCGACCGGAACAAGTTCATACACGCCCGGCACGCTAGCCCGCGGCGACCGGCCCGGCCACTGCATTACGGATCGAGCGCGGGGATCCGCCGAGCTCACGATGGCAGAGCTTGTTGAAGGCCTGCAGATCCGAGATGCCGACCGAGGCGGCGACCGCGGGGATCGAGAGGGTCGAGGAGACCAGCAGGTGGCGCGCGCGAGTCATGCGACGGCGGCGGATGTACGCGATCACGGTCATGCCGGTCTCGGCGTGGAAGAGGCGGGTCAGGTGGTTGTGGGAGATCCCGGCGATCCGCGCGAGGCCGGGAACCGTGAGCGGCTGGGTGAGGTTCGCTTCGACGTACGCGACGGCTCTCGAGACCGCGGGGTGGCGGGCGTCGCCCTCGGTGGTCGCGGCGGTCAGGTCGACGATGCGCCACAACGCGGTCCACACCTCGGCCGTCATCCGTGCGGACCCTGACGGTGACGCCTCCACCGCCGATCGCAGCAGGCCGGTCAGCAGGGGCGCGGCGTCTCCCGCGTCCTGTACGACGGGGACGTACGACGGCTCGCCCGTGACTCGGGGACGGAAGTGCGCGTACAGGTGTTCCGAGCGACCGCGGTAGTCGAACTGGACCTGGGTCCCGGCCGGTGTCAGCGACACGTAGCCCGGCGCCACGGAGTACGTCGTACCCGCGACCTTGAGGTCGGCCGAGTACGTGTACAGGTGCAACTGCCACAGGTCGGGCAGCCGGAACACGTCCCGCAGACCGCGGACGCCGTGGATCCCGGCGCCGACGTTCACCACCTCCGGCGGTGCGGCCAAGTGCAATTCGAGCATGGTGAAAAATTACCACCAGTGGTGATCACAGCCCACGCGAGCAAGCGATCTCCGAACTTAACCTGGAGGAGTAGTAACCACTACCCCCGAGAGGGAGACTCATGCCCCATCCGCATCGCAAGAACCTACTCACCTCGGTTCAGATGGCGCATTTCGTGGCCACCGGGTCGTTCCGGATGGACGCCGTCGTCCCGGACGAGATGAACCAGCAGGCGATCGAGGTCCTGAAGGCCGGCATCCCGGGTGTCCCCTACGGGACCCCGCTGTCGGAGGCGTTCGTGGACAGCGAGTTCGTCCAGCGGCTGGTGCAGCTGCCCGAGGTCGCCGGCGCCATTCACAGCCTGGTCGGTCCCGAGCCGACCGTCGACCACCACGCAGTGCACATCCGCAAGGCGAACTCCGGCGAGGCGCAGAACCTGCACGGTGACGCGATCATCGACGTCCGCGAGGACGCCTTCGACGTACAGCTCATGTACTACCCGCAGGACGTGACGCTCGAGATGGGCGGCACCCTGAGCGTGCCCGGCAGCCACCTGCGCCGGACCAACGAGTCCGACACCGGCCGGTACCAGAACCTGCTCGGCCAGACCCGGCTGGTCTGCCCGGCCGGCACCGTCCAGTTCCTGCACCACGGCATCTGGCACGGCGGCCGCAAGAACGACAGCAGCATCGACCGCTACATGTTCAAGATCCGGTTCAACCCGACCGTGCGTCAGGTCCGGCTGTGGGACCTGGAGGACCTGTACGACGAGCAGGTCGCGCGCGAGCTCGACCAGTCGTTCCCCTGGTACGAGAACGCCACCGGCCGGCTGGAGAAGTACAACCGGATCAAGCTGTGGCAGGCCCTCACCGGTGACGACACCTTCGACCCGGAGTTCTGGGTCACCCGGGTTTCGAACCGCCCGCAGCGCGTCGTCGCCCAGCGCAGCCTCAACCCGCACGCCGCGAAGAAGGAGATGGCATGACCGCCCCCGCCTCCGAGGTCTCCCAGCAGACGTCTGTGCGTCAGCAGGTCCTGGTCCTCTACCTGGCCTCGTCCGCGCTCGACGCCCGCACCGTCGGCTGGTCGACGTACGACGGAACCGGTGCGACCAACCCGACCACGGGTGACAGCGACGTCCCGCCGTACGCGACCGGACTCGACGCACTGAAGGACGGCTGGCGCTTGTTCCAGGCCGCGCAGTTGCTGCCGCCGCAGCCGGGCCACGAGTACGACGTGTCGTTCCTCAAGCACGAGTTCTTCTTCGAGAAGCTCGTCACGGTGTGAGCAGGCCGTGCTGCATCGCGAACAGCGCTGCAGCGGCCCGCGTGGACACACCGATCTTGGTGTAGATGTGCTGGACGTGGTGCTCCGCGGTACGGCGTGACACGACCAGTTCGCGCGCTATCTCGACGTTGGACGAGCCGCGTGCGAGCAGACGCAGTACTTCGACCTCCCGTTCGGTCAGGCCGGCGGGACGGGACATCCGGCGGCCGGGCACCTGGTGCCCGGCCGCCGCGAGCACTGCCTTCACACAATCGGCATCGAGCCGGCCGACAGACACCTGCGCCAGGATGACTTCCGCGGCACCTTCCGGTGAGTGTGCCGACCGGTGCGGCCGGTCCTGTGTCAAAGCCTGATAGCAATCCGCCGCCGCCAGGATCCGCGCCGCGGTGGGCAGTTCATTGCCCGTGGCCTGCCGCGGATAGCCAGTGCCGTCGAGCCGCTCGTGGTGCAGAGCAACCAGTACGGCGAT
Source organism: Kribbella sp. NPDC020701 (assembly GCF_055562215.1). Classification (NCBI taxonomy): domain Bacteria; kingdom Bacillati; phylum Actinomycetota; class Actinomycetes; order Propionibacteriales; family Kribbellaceae; genus Kribbella; species Kribbella sp. NPDC020701. Next base: position 202,068 of record NZ_JBVHFT010000003.1, read on the forward strand.
CGGCTCGAGTACTGCGGACCGCGCGAGGATCCGCTCACTCTGGTACGGATGCAGCCGCACCTGCTCCCAATCGGCCCGCCGCAACGGACCGGGCCGCTCCCACACCGCGGTGGGCACCGCCACGCGCCCGAGGTCGTGCAGGAGGGCGGCCCGACGCAGCGTCGCCCGCTCGGTGTCGTCGAGCTGCAACAGCCGCGCAGCCTCGTCGGCCAGCGTCGCTACGCCGGTGGAGTGCCCGAACAGGTAAGGCGACTTGAGGTCCACGAAGTACGCGAACGTCCGGGCCACCTCGTCCAAACCGGAGTCCGGCGTACGGCGCCAGGGGCGCGGCTCGGCGTCGATGATCGCTTCCCACACGTCGATCCCGGCCAGGTCGGCGACGAGGTCGTCGTCGTACGCGGCGACGACGTCCGGGTCGAGCCAGGTACCTCGGCGGTGCCGCAGTGTCTGCTCGACCGGCTCACCGAGGCTGTGGAAGATGACGGCCTGGGTTGCCACCTCGCCGATGCGGGTGGCGATGTGGATCTCGGTGCCGGCGAGGCCTTTCGGCGCACCTGTTCCGTCCCAGCGCTCCAGGTTCTGGTAGAGCGCTTCGGCAACGCCGGAGCCGAGACCGAGGCCTTCGGCAAGCATGCTGCCGACCTCGCAGATCGCCCGGTACACGTCGGCATCGCCGGCGATCACCGTGCGAGCGACGTACCGTAGCCGGCGGATACCGGTTCCGCGGCCGACCTGCCGCAGCAGGGCCAGCGACTCACGGCGGTTGGCGGCGTCGGTGCGCTCGGCGAGCGGACGCAGCTCCGCGGCGCGCGGCCCCATCAGGTAGGCCTCTTCGTGGGTGGTGGCCGTGCAGCCCAGGTGCCGCAGCAGAGTCGCGTAGTACACCGTGTGCCGGTCCGTGACCCCGAGCCGGTCCGCCAGGCGGGTCGCGACCAGGCAGCTGCGGATCGACTTCTCCGGCGTCTGTGCCATGGCCAGGTCCAGGCTCACGGACAGCGCGCAGAGGAGCTCGGCGAGCCGTAGCTCCTCCTTCGCCATCGCGCGCACCTCCCCGGTTCCGCTCGGAGATGGGCAGATCTACCGATGCTCCGGTGGAGCCCGTACGGCCATTGTGGGCCTCACCGGAGGAGATGCCATGAGTACAGCAGCGACTTCCACCGTCCCCCGACTGGTCACACCGCAGTTCGTCCTGCTCGGTTCGGCCGGGCTGGCCTACTTCCTCGCCGACGGGATGCTGGTACCGGCCGTGCCGCGATACGTCGCCGGGCAACTGGCCGGCGGCAACCTCGCGGTGGGCCTGGTGGTCGCCGCGTTCAGCCTGTCCGCGCTGCTCCTGCGCCCCTGGGCCGGACGCCTGGTGGACCGGCACGGCCGGTCGATCGCGATGATCGGCGGCGGCATCACCTTCGCTGCCTCGGTTGCCGGCTACGGCCTGGTCGACTCCGTCGGCGCACTCTCCGTGCTCCGCCTGCTGACCGGCGTCGGCGACGCCTTCTTCTTCGTAGGCGCCGTCACCGCGATGAGTGACCTGGCCCCGGCCGAACGCCGCGGTGAGGCGATCAGCCTGTTCTCCCTCTCCCTGTACGCGGGTCTCGCGATCGGGCCGCCGATCGGCGAGGGGCTCGTCGGCGTGGCCGGCTTCGGCACGGTCTGGCTGGTCGCGGCCGGCTCGGCGCTGGTCGCCGTACTACTCGCGCTGCGCGTCGGTGACACCCGCGAACCGACGACGGACGCCCCTGGCGACCACCCGGTGCGGCTGATTCCGCGGGCGGCCGTCGTACCTGGTCTGCTCCTGGTCGCGCTGGTCTGGGGAATGGCGGGGTTCCTGGCGTTCGTGCCGCTGTACGCGCTCGATCTGGGGTTGCCGGGCGCAGGCTTCGTGCTGTTCGGATTCGCCGCGATCGTCGTGGTCATCCGAAGTGTGGGCGCTCGGATCCCCGACCGCTTGGGCGCTGTCCGGTGCGTCCGGGTCTCCTTGCTCTGCAGCACGATCGGTCTGGCGCTCATCGGCGGCTGGCCGACCGTACCGGGTCTCGTTCTCGGTGCGGCGGTCCTGGGTATCGGCGTCGCGCTCGGCACACCGGCGATCATGATGCTGGCTCTGGATCGCGCCGGCGCCGGCGAGCGCGGCGCCGTGATGGGCACCGTCAGCATGAGCATCGACCTGGCCACCGGCCTCGGCCCGGCGACCTTCGGCCTGGTCGCTGCCGGCTTGGGTCGCGGCTCTGGTTTCCTCGCCGCCGCTCTGGTTGCCGCCGCCGGCCTGGCGCTCGCGCTGGCCGGCGGTCGGCGTACTGCTTCCGCGTGAGTCGTCAGACCGGCAGGATGCAGACCGGCTTCGGCCAGCTGACGGGGTCGCCCTCCTGGGTGAGGCGGCCGTCGGCGATGGTGAAGGTGGCGATCTGGTTGGAGCGCTCGTTGGCGGCGTACAGGCGGGTGCCGTCGTTGCTGAAGGCAAGGTGCCGGGGCCAGTCGCCGCCCGAGCCGATGGTCTGGACCAGCTCGACGGACAGGCCGTCGGCGGCGATCGCGAAGACGGCGACGGTGTTGTCGCCACGGTTCGAGCCGTAGAGGTAACGGCCGTCGGCGGAGATCAGCAGCTCGGCCGGGTAGTTCTCACCGGGTGAGTCGGCCGGCCGGGTCGACGCGGTCTGCACGATCTGCAGCTTGCCGTCGGAGTAGCCGCAGACGGTCAGCGTGGAGTCGAGCTCGTTGATCACGTACGCCGCTCCCGCGCGCGGATGGAACACCATGTGCCGCGGACCGGCGCCCGGGTGGATGTGCAGCCGGTCGACCTCCTTCAACTGCCCGTCCTCGGTCAGCGTGGACGAGTAGACGGTGTCGGAGCCGAGGTCGATGTCGAAGACGTACGTACCGGCCGGGTCGAACGCGATCTGGTGGGCGTGCGGCCCTTCCTGGCGCTCCTGGTTCGGCCCGGTGCCCTCGCGCTGGAGGAACTGGGTCGCCTCCCCGAGCGAACCGTCGGCGCCGATCGGGTGGATCGCGACCGAACCCGAGGTGTAGTTGGCCGACAGCAGGTAGCGCCCGGACGGATCGATGTCCAGGTGGCACGGGTCCTTGCCGTTGGTCGGCTGGTCGTTGAGGCACTCCAGCCCGCCGTCCGGCTGGATCGCGAACGCGGCGACCTTCCCGTCGCTCCCCTCGTCGGTGGCGTAGAGGAACCGGCCGTCCGCGGACCTGACCAGGAACGACGGATCGGCGGTCGTCACCACCGGCGCGAGGCCGTCCAGCGGACCGAACGCGATCCCGTCCCCGCTCTCCGGCTGACTGGTATAGCTCCCGACATAGATCCGCTCAGAAGTCATGAGGCATACCCTGCCAGGTCACTGGCCGACGGGCACTCCTCTGTCCAAACCATAGAGCGCGGAGCCCCAGCCCAGGTCCGGTACGAGCAGCTTCCAGCCCAGCCGCCGGTAGAGCCTCGGCGCCGGGCGATCGTCGGAGTACGTCGTGAGCAGGGCCCGGCGGTTCGGAAGGTCTTTGATCAACGCGTTCATCAACTCCGCCCCGAGCCCTCGGCGCTGAGCCTCGACCCTCACCGCCAGCTCCACGACCTCGAAGTGACCGCCGATCCACTCGTCCGCGAGCTGCGGAGTCACGGCTGCCGCGATCCTGTCCGACCACCACTGGCCACGGTGTCCGGTGAACCCGTACGCGAACCCGGTCATGCTGCCGTCCGCTCGGGAGACCACGAGTTTGAAGTCTTCCCGCGCGGCGTGGGTCGGGATCTGCTCGCTCGCGAACTGCTCGGCCCTCTCGGGCTCCTCGTCGTACCCAGGAGCGCCGAAGGCGGACAGGTAGACGGACGCCAGCTCGGGGGCGGCTTGGATCGCTTCGGCCGGGGCGAGTACGTCGATCACCTCATCTAGCCTAGACCGGTGGATAGTGGGGCGCTCCTGCGGCGAATCGGACTTGGCGAGTACGACGGTCCGCCGCGATGGGAGGCGTTGTCGCGGCTGCATGAGGCGTTCGTGGACCAGGTGCCGTACGAATCCGTGCAGTACCAGCTGACGCCGGGCGGTCCGCTGGAGCCGGAGGAGGTCGCGAAGCGGATCATCGCGCGGGAGACCGGCGGGTACTGCTTCCAGCTGAACGGGTGCCTCGCCCTGCTGCTCACCGAGCTCGGCTACCGCGTCAAGATGCACCGCGGCGGCGCACAGACCCCGAACCGCCCCGGCGACGTCGACGCCAGTCACATGGTGCTCACGGTCAGCGGGCTCGTCGAGGACCCGGACCGCGTCTGGCTGGTCGATGCCGGACTCGGCGAAGCCTTGGTGCACCCGCTGCCGCTGGAGGTGGGCAGTACGTATCAGGAGCCGTTCACCCTGCGGTTGCGCCCGTCCGAGAAGACCGACGGCTGGCGGATGGACCACGACCCGCGGGCCAACCTGATCGGCATGGACTTCGAGTCGGCCACGGTCGGCCTGGACGCCTTCGCAGCCCAGCACGCGAACCTCTCCACCAACCCGGACTCCGCGTTCCGCCGAGTCGCCTCCGTCTTCCGCCGCAAGCCGACCTCCGCGGTCGCCCTACGCTCCGTCGGCCTGTCCGAAATCTTCACCGATCGCATCGACACCACCATCATCGAGACCCCCGAGGACTACTTCACCCTCCTCGCCGACGTCTTCCACCTCCCCCTCCCTCACTACACCCCAGCCGACCGCGACGCTCTCTGGCGCCGAGTCTGGACCCAATACGAGGACTTCCTGGCGAAGCAGGAGCAGGCCGAATCAGGTAGCTAGGGAGAAGAGGGTGCTGGGGAGGATGGAGAGGACTGCGGCGACGGCGGCGCAGATGGAGATCATGGTGACGGCTGGGGTTTCGATGTCGACGGAGAAGGGGTCGTCGGCGGGGAGGCGGAAGAGTTCGGCGACCCAGCGGAGGTAGACGGCCAGGCCGATCATCACGTTGATCGCCATCACGATCGCGAGCCAGCCGAGGTGTGCGTCGATGACCGCCTGGAAGGCGGCGAACTTCGTGAACAGACCGGCCAGACCTGGCGGCAGACCCGCCAGCACGACGAGGAAGAAGATCAGCGCAGCGGCCAGCCCCGGCTCGGAGCGAACCATCCCGCGGTAGTCGGACAGCAGCCCGGCCGGCCGGTGCCGCTGGACGACCGCGACCGACCCGAAGGCTCCGAGCGTGACCACGACGTACGCCGCCAGATACCCGACGACAGCCTGGGCATCGCCGACGGCCAGTGGCGCGAGCAGGAAACCGACCTGACCGATCGACGACCACGCCAGCAGCCGGACCGCCTCGACCTGACGCAGGGCGGCCAGGTTCCCGACCGTCATTGTCACGGCCGCGAGAATGGCGACGACCGTCCGCAACTGAGACCCGTCCGGCGCGACCCCGGCCGTCACGAGCACAAGCAGCCCCGCGACCCCGGCCGACTTCGACACCACCGCGAGGAACGCGGTGACCTCGACCGGCGCACCGACGTACGTGTCCGGCAGCCAGGCGTGGAACGGCACCGCCGCGATCTTGAACGCGAACCCGACGATCACGAACAGCCCGGCCGCGAACGCGACCCGGCTCAAGTCCGGATCGAGCCCGGTCAGCCGGTTGGCGATCGTGGTCAGGTACAGCGAGCCGGTCACGCCGTACAGGTACGAGATCCCGAACAGCATCACCGCAGTCGACAGCACCGACACCAGGAACGCCTTCAGCGCACCCTCGGATCCGCGCCGGTCCCGGCGCAGCGCGACCATCGCGAAACTCGGCAGCGACACCACCTCGAGCGCGATCACCATCGTGGCCAGATCCCGCGCCCCGGCCAGCACGGTCGCGCCGACCAGCACGCTCAGCAGCAGGAAGTGGTACTCACCGATCGGGACATCCGAAGCCAGCAGCTTGTACGCCGACAACCCGACGACCCCGAGTCCGCCGATCAGCAGCACCGCCCACAGCCCGGCGGTCAACGGCTCGAACACCAGGCTGCACTCAGCCGGCCCTTCGACCGCCGGCCGGCAGAACGCGGGCTTGAAGCCGTCCCGCTGCGCCCAGGCGAACACCAGCCCGAACAGGATCACGGCCGTGGTCAGCAGCGTCACAACCGTGTGCCGCAACCGCAGCGGTGCGCTCTTCCAAAAACTGTCGACCAGCAACACGGCAACCGCACCGATCGCCAGCACCAACGGTACGGCGATCGCCTGCCAATCAGTCCAGGTCAGGGTCATGGGGCCTCCCGCCCTGGACTGAGGAGCGGAGGGAGCGAAGCGACTGGAGCGACGAGGGAAGGGCGGGAGTCAAAGCCCCATGACCCCGCCGGCGCCGAAGGCCCGGCCAAAAGCACAGTCACAGACTCACCCACTGCTGCAGAAGGAAGCCGGGCCAGACGCCGAGGAGCACGGTGAGGGCGATCAGGGGGGCCCAGGTGATGAGCTCGATTCGGCTGAGGTCGACGGCGAACGCGGTCGCCGGGTGCTCGGCCGGGTCACCCTGGCACAGCTTGCGGACCAGGCGGAGGAAGTACGCCGCGGTCAGCACGGTGCCGAGTCCGGCGATCACCATGAACACCAGATACGTTGTCCGAGGCAACGGCTCCGCCGGGTCGTAGGCGCCGAGCAGGACCAGCATCTCGCCCCAGAACCCGGCCAGGCCCGGCAGCCCGAGCGACGCCAGGCAGGCGAACGTCAACAACGCTCCGATCCGCGGCAACCGTGCGTACAGGGCCCGGCCGATCGCCCGCAGGTCGCTGGTGTCGTGGCGGTCCTTGATCGCGCCGGCCAGGAAGAACAGCAGGCCGGTGATGATCCCGTGCGCGATGTTCGCGAACAGTGCGCCGCGCAGCCCGGCCGGCGACAGCGTCGCGATCCCGAGCACGATGAACCCCATGTGCCCGACGCTCGAGTACGCGATCAGGCGCTTCACGTCGGTCTGCGCCAGGCACGCCAGCGACCCGGCGATGATCGCCACCACAGAGAAGCCTGCCAGGTACGGCGCGATCGTCACCGTGGCGTCCGGCAGCACCGGGACCAGGATCCGGATCAGACCGTACGTACCCATCTTGAGCAGCACGCCGGCCAGCAGCACCGACCCGACCGTCGGCGCCTTCGCGTGCGCGTCCGGAAGCCAGATGTGCAGCGGCCACAGCGGCACCTTCACCGCGAGACCGATCGCAATCAGCAAGGCCGCCGCGAGCGGTACGCCGTGACCGCCGAGCACCGGGTTGTTGCTCAACTGGACGATGTCGAACGTCCCCGCCTGGCGATACACCAGCAGGAACCCCAGCAGCATCAGCGCCGACCCGAGCACGGTCATCAGTACGAACGTCGTCGCCGCCTGCTTCCGCCCGACCGGGTCGTGGTCGTCACCCCAGATGTCGATCACCAGCCACATCGGGATCAGCACGATCTCGAAGCAGACGAAGAACAGCACCAGGTCCATCGCGGAGAACGTGCCGATCACGCCGGCCTCGATCACCAGCAGCAACGCGATCAGCGACCTGGTCCGGCCGATCCGTGGCGTGATCTTCAGCGAGTACAGGCAGCAGAGGAAGGTCAGCAGCGCGGTCAGCACGATCAGCGGCATCGAGATCGAGTCCACCGCGACGTGGAACCGCACCCCGAGCGACGGAATCCACGGCACGTCGGTCGTCGCGTTCAGCGGGCGCCCGTCCTGCGGGGTGTAGCCCCACCAGCCCTCGGTCCGCGGCCAGAGCACCACCGCCCCGACCAGCACGAGCCCCGAGATCACCGACCCGTACGCCGCCGCCAGGCGATCACCGATGCCTGCCGGGATCGCCCACAGGGCAAGCGCGGCAAGAATGGGCAGCAGCAGAATCCCCAGCAGGATCGCGTTCACGAGCCGATCACCCCGGCAAGCACTGCCAGCGCGACGACGCCGACCACGGCCGCGGTCAGGTAGGTCTGCACGTTCCCGGTCTGCAACCGCCGCAGCCCCTGGGACACCAACGTCCCGGTCCGTCCAGCCGCGCGTACATAACCGCCGATCACGTCCCGATCTCCCGCCACCGTCAGCTTCGCGAGCCACCGCACCGGTACGACGAACAGACCGTGGTACGCCGTGTCCACGCCAAATTCACGCTCCAGCACCACCGGCCGCGGATCCGCACCTCGTGACCACAGCGAGTACGCCGGGAGTCCGCCGAGCAACACGAGTGCGGTCGATACCAACCCGATCACCCAGTTCAGGTGGAGGCCGTCGACGTACCCGAGCACGATCGAGGCCACCGCCAGCAGGACCATCGGCGCGAGCATCACCCACGGCGCGTCCCGCAACTTGGAGGTGTCGGGATCGTCGAGGTCGGCGCTCGCCTCGTCGTCCTCGAAGGCACCGGGCGCACCGGCGAGCGCGGGCGTCCGGAAGAACACCCACAACCACATCCGCACGCAGTAGAAGGCGGTCAAGGCCACCGTCACGCAGACCGAGACGAGCACGATCCAACCGACGACCGACCCGTCCCGCGCCTGCTCCCAGGCCGCCTCGATGATCGCGTCCTTGGAGAAGAACCCGGCGGTTCCCGGGACGCCGGCCAGCGCGGCGAGCCCGATCGTCATGGTCATGAACGTGACCGGCAACGCCTTTCGCAGCCGCCCGCGGCGGGTGTACCGACGCAGTACGACGAAGGCCGCGCTACCGACCTGGTGCAGCAGCACACCGGCGCAGAGGAACAGCAGGCCCTTGAACGCGGCATGCGTGACGAGGTGGAAGAGGGCTGCGTGCCGGCCGTCCGCCGTACCCAGGGAGAGCGCGGAGAACATGATTGCCAACTGGCTCACGGTCGACCAGGCGAGGACTCGCTTCACCTCGACCGCGGCCATCGCACAGAGCGCGGAGAAGAGCATGGTCACGCAGGCGACCACGGCCAGCACCGTCATCGTGGTCTCGGAGGCGGAGAAGATGGTGTAGAGCCGCGCGATCAGGAAGACGCCGGCGGCAACCATCGTCGCCGCGTGGATCAGTGCGCTGACCGGGCTCGGGCCAGGCATCGCGTCCGGAAGCCAGGTCTGCAAAGGAACCTGAGCCGACTTGCCGACCACGCCGACCAGGAGCAGCAGAGTGCCGGTGGTGAGTACGCCGGGCGAGATGGCGGCCGGGTCGAGCTCGGAGATCCGGAACGTGCCGGCGCCGACACCGATAACGAAGATGCCGAACAGGAACCCGACATCGCCGAGCCGGGTCATCAGGAACGCCTTCACCGCACCGGACCGCGCGTCGCGCCGCTCCCAGTAGTGACCGATCAGCAGGTACGAGCAGGCGCCCATCACCTCCCACCCGATCAGCAGGAAGAACAGGCTGTCCGAGACCACCACGGTCACCATCGCGGCGGTGAACAACGTGACGAGCGCGTGGTACGACGCCGGGCGCTGGTGCAGGTACCCGAGCGAGTAGACCTGGACGCAGGTCGCGATCACGCCGACGACCGCGAGCATGACAACCGTCAGGTCGTCGGTGCGGACGGCGAAGCCGATGGTGAGGTCGCCGACCGACGAGTTCAGGAACGAGGTCTGGCCGGGGTCGGCGCCATACAAAAGGATGGCCATCAGGACGACGAGCAGGGAGAAGCCGACGCCGGCCACCCGCCAGACGGTCGCGATCACTGGGCCCTCTCCTGTTCGACCAGGTCCCGGGCCGCGTCGGCGTCGACGCTGCCGTGCCCGCGGAACAGCAGCAGGACGATCGCCAGCCCGAGGCCGATCTCGGCCGCCGCCAGCGTGATCACGAAGACCGCGAGCGTCTGGCCGGTGGCTTCGTCCAGCCGCCAGGCGTCGAAGGCGACCAGGTTGAGGTTGACCGCGTTGAGCATCAGCTCGAACGACATCAGCATCGTGATCGCGTTGCGCCGGGCGAGGACGCCGTACACGCCGATGCAGAACAAGGCGACGGCCAGCAGCAGCGGGAGGATCAACGGCATGTCAGTCCTCCTTCTTCCGCTGGGACAGGGCGATCGCTCCGATCAGCGCGGCCAGCAGGAGGACCGACAGGACTTCGAAGGGCAGCACCCAGGTCTTGAACACCGCCGTACCGACGGCCTTCGCGGATCCGTCGGCGACCGGCTTGACCTTCTCGTTGCCAAAGGCAAGCACTACGCCGGTGCCGAGAAGCAGTGCGAGCGCGGCGGCGACGACCGCGGCGAACGGGCTGCGGCCGGTGGTGAGATTGGGCAGCGGGTTCGTCGGGGCCTTGGTCAGCATCAGGGCGAACAGGACGAGGACGACGATCGCGCCGACGTACACCAGGATCTGGACCAGCGCGACGAACTCGGCCCGCAAGGCGCCGAAACATCCGGCGATCGCTCCGAGGGCGACGACCAGCCAGAGCGCGGCGTGCACGATCCGGCGGGAGGTGACGACCAGGACGGCGGCAACGAGGGCGAGTGCTCCGGCAACGCTGAAGAGGACTGTCGTCACGCCTCGCCCTCCGGGGCCGGGGTGACGGTCGGGCCGGGGTCGATCGGCTGCGGTGCGGGGACGGTCCACATCCAGTCCCGCAGGCGCTCCTTCTCATGGGTGAGGTTGCGGATGTCGGTCTCGGCGTACTCGAACTCCGGCGACCAGAACAGCGCGTCGAACGGGCAGGCCTCGATGCAGATCCCGCAGTACATGCACAGGCTGAAGTCGATCGCGAACCGGTCCAGCACGTTCCGGCTGCGCTCCCGGGCCTGCTCACCGACCGACGGCGCGGTCTCGGTGTGCGAGTCGATGTAGATGCACCAGCTCGGGCACTCCCGGGCGCACAGCATGCAGGACGTGCAGTTCTCCTCAAGCAGCGCGATCACCCCGCGGGTGCGCGGCGGCAACTCCGGCTGGACATCCGGGTACTGCTCGGTGACGGACCGGCGGGCCAGCGTCTTCGCGGTGACCTTCAGCCCCTCGATCAACCCCTTGCCAGGCACACCCACGTTCCCACCTCCCGTCAGTAGAACCCCTGCTTGCAGGAGACTAGTCGGTTCCGGCCCGATCCGGTGCGCCCCGGGGCGGTCGGAGTTCACGCTCGAGCCGGGCAGCAACCTGGCGGTAGCGGCTGACCGGTATCAGATGAACGCCGTCGAAGGCGCCGGAGTCACGGACCTTCAGAATCTGCTCACAAGCATGATCCACGCCGGCGTCGCGATCCCGCTCGACCGCCTCGATCAGGGTCTCCGGGATATTCAGCTGCGGCAGGGAGGCCAGGTTGTGGGCCATCTTGGCCGACGCGAGCACCATCACTCCGGCGTACACGGGGATATCGAGGTCGACGCTGTCCCGCCAGCGCAGCAGCTCGTCGAGGTCATAGCTGACCTGCACGTACAGGAAGTCCGCCTCCGCCTTCCACCGCGGGACCGGCCGGAGGCGGGTGGCCGCGCCGACCTGGAACGGGTTGCAGCCCGGGAACGACGTCTCCCTCGCCTGCTCGATCATCGTGCGGACCGTGAGCTGGCTGGTCCGCGCACCCTCGGCCGGGTCGTCACCGTGGACGAACAGGAACTGCTCGACGCCGTACGCCGCTGCCGTCAGCAGGTCCCGCTTGAACCCGAGGAGGTTGCGGTCCCGCGAGTTCAGGCAGGCGATGCCACGCGAACCCATCGCCTGGACCTCGTTCGCCACCGCGACACTCGACACAGTGGCCCGGCCGATGTGGTTGTCCGGGATCAGGAACGCGTCCGCGATCGGGCTCATCACGCCGATCTGGTGCCGCACCTTCTTCAGATCGGGCCGCGTCGGCGGCTCCACCTCGCACACCACTTCGAATCCCCGCACACCCCGGACCCTACTGAATCCGGCGGCGCGCTCACCCCACATTCCACATCCCGGCGACAACTCACCGACCTCCTGCAGACGGCACGCCCACTCGGCGGTCCACATCGCCGCGGCGCGCTTACCGTGGTGACATGGGCAGCCGTGAGGCGGTGTCGGGCGCCGTCTTCGGCGCGTTCGTGATGGTCGTCGTCAGCGTCGCCTTCGCCTGGTTCACCAGCGGCCCCGACCACACCGACTGGACCCACTCAGCCATCGCCCTCTCCCCCTTCGCCGCCCTCTTCGGCGCCGCCGCCGGCGCCGTAGCCGGCCTCCTCCTCCGCATAACCCGCCCCTCGGCCCGCCGCTCCCCGTACACCACCCGCCACGACCGCTCCGACCGCTCACGCCGCGACAAGCGCAAGCACCACTAGCGGCATCCAGCCGGGGGTTCGGACACCTCGTGGTGGGCTTGGACAAGCAATAACCTGTTCAAGCCCACCGGTTCCCCGTCCCACCCCCCCCGCACCCGCCCGCCGTCCCCACCGCCAGACCTGGCCTCGGCGGGTTAGTCGCCGAGGAGCGCGAGTACCTCGGACGTGGTCCTGACGTCACCAAATGTCCGGTACACGGTGTAGAGCGTGGCGTTGAGGTCCTCGTCGCGGCGGGCGGCGTTGGCGTCGGCGACCATCAGCACGCGGTAGCCGAGCGTGCTCGCATCCCGGGTGGATGACTCGCAGCAGACGTTGGCCACGGTGCCGGTGATCAGCACGATGTCGATGTCGCGCTCGGACAGTTGTTCATGGAGGTCGCAATACCCAGGGAAGAAGGCGCTGGCCGCAGTCTTCTCCACCAGCAGATCCGCGGCGTCGATCTCGAACTCCGACCAGATCCGCTCGCGCACCGGCCCGCTGCCACCGGACTCAGCGAACAGCTTGGCCACCTCCGCACCGAGGAACTCGACATCCACCGCGGTCGGCTCGGTGTATCCGGGCACCACCCAGGCGACGGTCCCGCCGGCCGAGTGCAGTCCGGCCGCGAGCCGGCTGATGTTCGGCACGATGCCCTGCTGGTACCCGCCGAGCCCGACGAAGAACGGCACCATGTCCACGACGACCAGAGCAGTCCGCGATGGATCGAGATGCTCGTACGCATGTCGGCGGCCGCGCCGGCTCTCCTGCCGCGCGTACTCCCGCGGCTCGATGTGCCAGTTGTGCAGTGCAGGCGGCTCCGTCATGCGCGGAAGCCTGTCAGGCACCACCGACAGTCAAAGCCGGTCGAGGCACGACTGGAGGAAGTCTTGTTCGGCCTCGTTGGCGGTTAGTTCCAGGGCGGCGGCATAGGAGGCGCGGGCCTCGGCCGGCCGGTTCAGTTGGGTGAGGAGGTCGGCGCGGATGGCGTGGAAGAGGTAGTAGGAGCCGAGGTCGAGGTCGTCGGCGAGGGCTAGGGCTGCGGCTGGGCCGTGCACCTCGGCGACGGCGACGGCGCGGTTGAGGGCGACGACTGGAGTGGGTTCGATGGTGAGGAGGTGGTCGTAGAGCTGGAGGATCTGGCGCCAGTCGGTGTCCGCGGCGGTGGCGGCGTCGGAGTGGACGGCGTTGATGGCTGCCTGGAGTTGGTACGGACCGGGTTGGTTGCGGCGGAGGCAACGGCGTACCAGGTCTTGGCCTTCGTCGATCAGCGCGCGGTCCCATTCGGCGCGGTCCTGGTCGGAGAGGCGGATCAACGAGCCGTCGGCGGCGACTCGGGCCGGTCGGCGGGACTGCTGGAGGAGCATGAGGGCGAGCAGACCGGCTGCCTCGGGCTCATCCGGCATGAGCTCTACCAGGAGTCGACCGAGCCGGATCGCCTCGGCGCTCAGTTCGTCGCGGACGAGGCTTTCGCCGGACGAGGCGGCGTAGCCCTCGTTGAAGATCAGGTAGACGACGGCCAGTACGCCGCGGACGCGCTCGGGTAGATCGGCTTCGTACGGCACGCGGTAGGGGATGCCGGCCGCGCGGATCTTCGCCTTGGCGCGAACCAGGCGCTGCGCCATCGTCGGCTCCGGAACGAGGAACGCGTGCGCGATCTCAGCCGTGGTCAGGCCGCCGAGCATCCGCAGCGTGAGCGCGACGCGAACGTTCAGCGCCAGCGCCGGGTGGCTGCAGGTGAAGATCAGCCGGAGGCGGTCGTCGTGCACGGCGCCCTCCTCCACTGGTTCGTCCTGCGCGTGCAGCAGCGCGGCCTGGGCCTGCTTGTCCGCCCGCGCCGATTCGCGCCGCAACTTGTCGATCGCCCGGTTCCGCGCGGTCGTGATGATCCACCCGGCCGGACTCGGCGGTACGCCGGTCTCCGGCCACTTCTCGACCGCCGTGGCAAACGCGTCCTGCACCGCGTCCTCGGCAATCTCCAGATCGCCGAACACCCTGGCCAGCACGGCAACCGCCCGCCCATGCTCAGCCCGGAACACCCCGGCGATCTCAGAATTCACGACTGGAACGGCCTGACCTCAACCGACAACGGCCGCAACACCTTCGCCAACCGCCGAGCCCACCCCAGCGCCGCATCCAGATCCTCGACCTCGATCACGGTAAACCCCCCAAGGTGCTCCTTCCCCTCGGTAAACGGCCCATCCGTCACCAGCACCTCGTCATCGGACGCCTTCAACACAGTCGCAGTCTCCGGCGGATGCAACCCGGCCGCAAACACCCAAACTCCAGCCGCCTGCATCTCCCCGTTCAAGGCCTCCAACTCCCGCAAGATCGGCCCCAACACCTCCGGCCCAGGCGGCGGCCCATCCGGCTGATAAATACTCAGCAAGTACTGATTCATCCCAACCTCCCGCTGCGCGCTGACACCACCTACACGAACACCGCCACCCCACATCGACACCACCGCCACCCTAATTTCAGCCCTGGCTAGGACCGTGTCGATGGAGTGGTACGGCGCGGCGGGCCAGGCCAGCGCTCCGGCCGCTCCGAGCAGGCTCCGGCTCGGGCTCCTGCGTGACGGCGGACCTCCGCCACTCACCAACCGAGTAGGACGCGTGCGGCTCACGCTTGGAACCCGGCTGAACGTCGCCGGCACGGGGGTTTGGTGAGTGGCCCAGGTCCGGAGACTCAGGCAGCTTCTCGAAGTAGGTGGCGCCGTGGAGCGGCGTCCCTTTGCGGGGGCAGCGGGCTTTAGGTGGGGTCGAGGGGGAGGGTGACGGTTACTTGTAGGCCGCCGGATTCTCGGGGGATCGCTGTGACGGTGCCGTGGTGGGCTTCGGCTACTGAGCGGACGATGGACAGGCCCAGGCCGGCGCCCTTTCCGGTGACCAGGCGTTCGGCGCCCGGGCGGTAGAAGGGTTTGAAGAGGGATTCGACTTCGTACCGCGGGATCTCGGGTCCGGTGTTGGTGACGACCAGTTCCACGTGGTCGTGGGTTGTCCGGCTGACTACCCGGACCCACGCCGCGGACTCCAGCCCCATCACATTCGCGAAAGCCGCGGGAGATCCCGCTGCGCCGGTCGGTCGGTGGGCAGTTGTGATGGCCTGGCGGTCCGCGCTGGCGATGTTGTGGCGGATGCCGTTTTCGACGAGGTTGTGGACCAGGCGTTCCAGGAGCAGGGCGTCGCCGGAGACGGGGACGTCCGCGGGGGCGCGGATGAGGTCGACGTGGGCGGCGGTGGCTTCGGGGGTCAGCTGGGTGGCTACGTGGTTGACGATGTCGGCCAGGTTGACGGGGTAGACGGTGGTCAGGGCCTTCTCGGAGTCGGCGAGGATCAGGAGGCCGTCGATGAGTTGTTCGTGGCGGGCGTTGATGGTGAGGAGGCTCTCGCCGAGCTCCTTGACATCACTGGATGCCGTACGGCGGTGCATCGCGACCTCGACCAGCGCGCGGCCGAGCGTCAGTGGGGTGCGGAGCTCGTGGGAGGCGTTGGCGACGAAGCGGCGTTGGCCGTCGAAGGAGTGGTCCAGGCGCTCGACCATGGTGTCGAAGGCGTCGGCCAGGTTCTTCACCTCGTCCTGAGGGCCGTCCAGTGCGATCCGCTCATGGAGAGCCGCGGGTGCCGCAGCGATGCGGCGCGCGGTGTCGGTGACTCGGTGCAGGGGTGCCAGGACTCGGCCCGCGACCAGCCAGCCGAAGCCGGCTGCCAGCCCACCCACTACGACCAGTGCGATGCTGCCCTGGGTCAGGAACGACTTGATCGCGGCCTGGCGCACCTGTTGGCGCTGCTGGTCCAGCACCCGCTCGGCGTCCGAGCCGGTGAGTACATCACCGTCCTTGTTCATCACATAAACCTGGTCCGGCTTCGGCGACGCACCCGCGGACGGCGGCGGGTTGAGGTACGTGCCCTGCACGATCACCCGGTACTGCTGGCCCAAGTTGTTGGTGAACAGCGCATAGGTGACACCGAGCAGCAGTACGCCGGCCACCATGAACAGACCGCCATAGATCAACGTGAGCCGCCCCCGCAGCGTCAGCCGTCTCACGGGATGCGGTACCCGACGCCAGTGACGGTCTCGACCAGTCCCGGCTCCCCCAGCTTTCGGCGCAGCTTGAGGATGGTCAGCCGGACCGCTCCGGTGAATGGATCCACGTGCTCGTCCCATGCCTTCTCCAGGAGTTGTTCGGCCGACACCGTGGCGCCGTCGGCCCGGAGGAGTTCCGCGAGTACGGCGAACTCCTTCTTCGACAGCGGCACGTACCGACCGTCCCGGAACACCTCGTGCCGGGCCGGATCCAGCGTGACCCCCGCACGACGCAGTACTGGCGGGTCAGCCGGACGACTCCGCCGCCCGAGCGCCAGCACCCGGGCCGCCAACTCGGCGAAGGCGAACGGTTTGGTCAGATAGTCGTCCGCACCGAGCCCAAGCCCTTCCACTCGGTCCGTCACCGCAGCCGCGGCCGTCAGCATCAGTACTCGCGTGGCCGAGCCGGAGTCCACCAACTGCCGGCACACGTCGTCGCCATGTACGACGGGAATGTCACGGTCCAGGACCAGTACGTCGTACGCGTTCACAGCCAGCCGTTCGAGCGCGGCGCCGCCGTCACCTGCCACATCGACGGCATGCGAGTCGTCGCGCAGCCACTCCGCGATCGCTGCCGCCAGCAACGGTTCGTCCTCGACCACCAGCACACGCACGCCTCCCATGATCCCCGATGCCCGTGTTTCCCCAGCGTTAGCGACTGCGGAAACCGTCTGGAAACGGCATCCGGCGAAGGCTGTCAGCCTGAACCGATCCAAGGAGAGATGATGCGCAAGACCACCCTGGCCGTCGTCCTGGCGGCCGCCCTACTGACGGCCACAGGGCTGACCGGATGCGGCGCGAAGGACCCCGATACTCAGGTCGCTTCGGGAAGTGGCGCCCAGCCTCAGTCCACCGCACCGAGCAGCGCCCCGCCCAGCCTGAGCCGGGACGAAATGGCGGTCAAGTTCACCCAGTGCCTGCGGGAACAAGGTCTCAACGTGCCGGACCCCGAACCGGGCAAGGGTCCGCTGCTCAAGTTCGACAAGAGCTCCGGTGTCAGCCCGGAGCAGGTCCAAAAGGCGATGGAAGCCTGCCAGCAATACAACCCGCAGGGCGAGAGCAGTGCGAACCCGCAGCAGGACGAGAACGGCCGCAAGTTCGCCGAGTGCATGCGCAAGAACGGCGTGGAGAAGTTCCCGGACCCGACGCCCGGCCAGCGCGGCGTGATGATCGGTCCGGAGGTCGGTGACGACCCCGACTTCCAGAAGGCGCAGCAGACCTGCCAGCCGATCCTGGCAGGCCAGTGATGCGCAGAGCCTGGACCGCTGTGGTCGTCCTGGCCGCCGGAGGGGCTGTCAGCGCCTTCCTGGTGAACCGGGGCGACACCAGCCAAGCAGCGAACCAGACCGCGCAGGCACTGCCGGTCAACACCGCCAAAGTCACGCAGCAGACTCTCAAAGACACCGAGACCGAAGACGGTGACCTCGGCTTCGGTACGACGTCCACCGCGGTCAACCGGTCCGCGGGGACGATCACCGGGCTGCCCGACAGCGGACAGGAACTCAGGCGCGGCAACACCGTCTACAGCCTCGACAACAAGCCGACCACACTCCTGTACGGCGCACTCCCGGCGTACCGGCGACTCGCGAACGGCAGCGAGGGCACTGACGTCCTGCAACTCGAGCAGAACCTCAGCGCGCTGGGCTACACCGGCTTCACCGTCGACGACGAGTACACCGCTGCCACAGCGGAGGCTGTCGAGGAGTGGCAGGAGGACCGCGGCCTGGACGAGACCGGTGTCGTCGAACTCGGCAGTGTCCTCTTCGCACCCGGTCACATCCGGGTGGACAGTGTGGACGCACAAGAGGGCGCGCCGCTCGGCCCGGAGCAGAAGGTCCTCACCTACACCGGCACCACCAAGGCCGTCACGGTCGAGCTCGACGTCGCGGACCAGCGCCTGGCCAAGCCCGACGCGGCAGTCACCGTCGCGCTACCGGACGGCAAGACCGTGCCCGGCCGGGTGGACAAGGTGTCGACGAAGATCATCCCGGCCGAGAGCCCGGACAAGGACCCGGAGACCAAGGTCGAGGTGGTCGTTGCCATCGACAACCAGAAGGCCGTGGCGGCCTGGTCGCTCGCGGCCGTCGACGTCACCTTCACCGCCTCGGAACGCAAGAACGTGCTCACGGTTCCGGTAGCCGCGCTGGTCGCCCTGCGCGAGGGTGGCTTCGGAGTCGAGGTCACCGACGGTACGTCGTCGCACTACGTGCCGGTGAAGACCGGACTGTTCGCGAGCGGTCAGGTCGAGATCAGCGGCACCGGGATCAAGGCCGGTATCGCGGTGGGGATCCCGAAGTGATCGACCTGACCGAGGTGACCAAGGTGTACCCGGGCGGAGTGACGGCCCTCGGCGGGGTCAGCCTGCGGATCGACCGCGGTGAGCTGGTCGCGATCGTCGGGCCGTCCGGCTCCGGCAAGTCGACGATGCTCAACGTGCTCGGCACGCTCGACCGGCCGACCGCCGGCACTGTCCGGATCGACCGGTACGACGTGGCGCGGCTGTCGGACTCGGGTCTGTCCGCGCTCCGGGCGACCCGGATCGGGTTCGTGTTCCAGCAGTTCCACCTGGCATCCGGCGTACGGGCGCTGGACAACGTCGCGGACGGGCTCCTCTACTCCGGATTGCGTCCGGCGGTACGGCGGAAGCGGGCCGCGGCTGCGTTGGAGCGCGTGGGGCTCGGCCACCGGATGGACCACGAAGCGCATGAGCTGTCCGGCGGCGAGCGGCAACGGGTCGCCGTGGCACGGGCGGTCGCGGGCGAACCCGCCGTACTGCTGGCCGATGAGCCGACCGGAGCACTCGACTCGGCGTCGGGTGCCGGGGTGATGGAACTGCTCCGGGACCTGCACGCGGCCGGTACGACGGTCGTCGTCATCACGCACGACCGGGACATCGCCGCGTCCCTGCCCCGCCAGGTCCGGATGCGCGACGGCGTGATCCTCGAGGAGGTGCGGACATGAAAGGCGAGCTGAGACCCGCCGGCCTCACACCAAGGGACGTCATTCGCGTCGGGGCGGTCGGTCTGCGGACCCGGCCGACGCGGGCGTTCCTGTCCGCTTTAGGGATCGCGATCGGGATCGCCGCGATGGTCGCGGTGGTCGGTATCTCGTCGTCCTCGCGAGCCGAGCTCGACGGTCAACTCGATGCCCTGGGCACCAATCTGCTCACCGTCGCGCCGGGCGTCCGGCTGACCGGCGAGCAGGCCCAGCTGCCGCTCACCGCCGAGGCGATGGTCCGCCGGATCGCCCCGGTCCGGGCCGAGTCGGCGGTCGGCAAGGTGGACGACGCCGCGGTGTACCGGAGCAACAAGATCCCGGCCGTCGAGACGAACGGCATCATCGCGTACGCCGCTCGCACCAACCTGCTCGACACCATCGGAGCAACCCTGCGCAGTGGCAAGTGGATCGACGCGGCCACCGGCCACTACCCGGCGACCGTCCTCGGCGCCAGCGCTGCCGACCGGCTGGGCATCACGAAGGCCGGCCCGGACACCCAGGTGCTGATCGGGAACACGTGGTTCACCGTGCTCGGGATTCTCGAGCCGGCCGCGCTGGCGCCGGAGCTGGACAGTGCCGCGCTGATGGGATGGCCCGCGGCGGACACCACGCTGGACTTCGACGGGCACCCGACCACGATCTACACCCGGTCGGACGACGCCCAGGTGGAGGCGGTCCGCTCGGTGCTCGGGGCAACGGCCAACCCGGAGGCGCCGAACGAGGTCGACGTGTCCCGGCCGTCCGACGCACTCGCCGCGAAGCAGGCCGCGGGCCAGGCGTTCACCGGGCTGCTGCTCGGGCTCGGCGCGGTCGCGTTGCTGGTCGGCGGGGTCGGGGTAGCCAACATCATGGTGATCTCGGTGCTGGAACGCCGGGCGGAGATCGGGCTGCGCCGCTCACTCGGGGCGACTCGAGGGCAGATCCGGACCCAGTTCCTCACCGAGTCCTTGCTGCTGTCCGCACTAGGCGGTGCCGGCGGGGCATTACTGGGATCCGCGGTCACCGCGGCGTACTCGTCGTACCAGAACTGGCTGACAGTCATCCCCGTCTGGTCCCTGGCCGGCGGCGTCGCGGCCACCCTGGTGATCGGCGGTCTCGCCGGCCTTTATCCGGCCATCCGGGCTGCCCGCCTGTCGCCTACAGAAGCTCTCAGAACAGGGTGACGCCGATGCCGGTGAGCGCTAGCTGGAGGAGCGCCACCGGCACCAGGCCCTGCCAGGCGAGCTTCTGGAGCTGGTCGGCGCGCATCCGCGGGAACGACACACGGACCCAGATCACCACGACCGACACGAAGGCGACCTTCACCAGAGTCCAGATCCAGCCGATCGACTCCGGTCCCGGCCCGCTCCAACCACCCAGGAACAGCACCGTCGTCAGACCCGCGAGGATCACGATCCCGGCGTACTCGGCGAGCAGGAACATCGCGAACCGGAGCCCGGTGTACTCGGTGTACGGGCCGAAGATGACCTCGGAGTCCGCGACCGGCATGTCGAATGGCGGCCGCTGCAACTCGGCCAGTCCGGCGATGAAGAACACGATCATCCCGGGCAGCTGCCAGAGCAGCCACCACGGGTTCCACGCGTGGGCGATGCCGGTCAGGCTGAGGGTGCCGGCCGCGACCGCGACGCTCGCCGCGGAGAGCACGAACGGGAGTTCGTAGCTCATCAGCTGCGCCGCGACCCGGAGCCCGCCGAGCAGGCTGTACTTGTTGCCGCTCCCCCAGCCGGCCATCAGCGATCCGAGGACGCCGATGCTCATCACCGCGAGGACGAAGAACAGACCGGAGTCGAGGTCCGCGCCGACGATGCCGGGCGCGAGCGGGATCGCGGCGAGCGCGGCCATGTACGGCAGGATCGCGACGATCGGCGCCCACTCGAACACCCGCCGGTCCGCGGCGGCCGGGACCACGCTCTCCTTCTGCACGAACTTCACGCCGTCCGCGACCAACTGCGCCCAGCCGTGGAACGCACCGGCGTACATCGGGCCGAGCCGCGACTGCATGTGCGCCATCACCTTGTGCTCGGCCTGACCGACCAGCAGAGGCGCCACCAGGAAGGCGACCAGGACGCCCACCACCCGCACCACGAACTCCAGCATGACCGCACCCTATCGACTCCGACTTGACCTCAACCAACGTTGAGGTCGAAAGGTGGGTCGCAGTGACCCAGGTTGAGGAGAATTCAGATGACCACCGTTCTAGTCACCGGAGCCACCGGACGCGTCGGCCGGCACGTCGTCGAGGGCCTGCGCGCGGCGGGCGTGACCGTCCGGGCCCTCGTGCGTACGCCGGACCTCGCCGGACTACCGCCGGACGTCGAGCTCGTGCGCGGTGATCTCTACGACGCGGACGCCGTACGACGGGCTGCGGCCGACGTGGATGCGGCATTCCTGCTGTGGCCGTCGTTCGACGCGTCGGGCGCGGCGGCCGTGGTCGGCGAGTTGCCGCGGCGGGTGGTGTACCTGTCGTCGCTCAATGCCCCGGATGGCGGCGTGTGGGGCGAGGTCGAGGAGCTGCTGCGGAACGCGGGCAAGGAGTGGACGTTCGTACGGCCGGGTGGGTTCGCGGTGAACGCGCAGGCTTGGGCTCGGGAGTTCCGCGAGGGAGA
This sequence comes from Kribbella sp. NPDC020701, assembly GCF_055562215.1. Lineage (NCBI taxonomy): Bacteria > Bacillati > Actinomycetota > Actinomycetes > Propionibacteriales > Kribbellaceae > Kribbella > Kribbella sp. NPDC020701. Next base: position 223,872 of record NZ_JBVHFT010000003.1, read on the forward strand.
CGTCGTCCGGCTGCCGTACCCGGAGGCCGGCCGATCGCTGATTCACGAGCGGGATATCGCCGCGGTCGCCGTACTCGCGCTGCTGGATGATCGGCACGTTGGCCAGACCTATGAGCTGACCGGGCCGGAGGTATTGACGCAGGCCGAGCAGGTCGAGACGATCGCGCGGGCCGTCGGCAAGCAACTGCGGATCGAGGGGCTCACCGGCGCCGACGCCCGGCAGGCGATGCTCGACCAGGGCGCTCCACCCGCGATCGCCGACAGCGCAGTCAGCTACTGGTCCACCCTCGTCGACAACCCCGAGCCCGTCACGACCACGGTTGTCCAGCTCACCGGGCGCCCGGCTCTGACGTTCGAGGCGTGGGCCGAAGAACACGCCGACGAGTTCCGCGTGCTGACCACGGCTGAGGTCGCCGACCGCTACGTCGACGCGCTCAGCACCGGCCGCCTCGACCAGGCACTTTCGCTGTCCGCTCCAGAGGTCGTCCGGGTCGCCCCACTCGAAACCGGCGGCGAAGAGATCGAGGTCAAGGGCGTCGACGCCATCCTCGAGAACGCCCGGCGGCTCAACGCCGACGTCGAGTACCTGGCGGTCCAGCTGGTCGGTCCACTACTCCTCGACGACCGCTTCGCCGTCCGCTTCAGCTTCGACCAGCTCAACGTCCGCACCGGCATCCGCTCCCGCACCACCAAGCTCTCCCTCTGCACGGTGCAGTCCGGCCAAATCACCCGAGAGGAAGTCTTCTACTACACCCCAGTTCACTCCTGAGGCGAGTCCGTAGCCGGCGGGTCGGCGGCGGGGGGTGCCTCGGCTGGTGGTGACTCGGCTTGTTTGCGGGCTCGTCGTTCCCCAGGACCTCGGCGGGGGCGAGCCGGTGTGGCGGCGGCTTCGGCGGGGGCCAGCGGGCTGGGGTCGGGGGATCCGGGTGGGCGGGGGCCCCAGGTATCGGGGTCGGGGACGCCGGGGGGAAGGGTGCGGCGGCGGCTGGGGGCGCCGGCGGGGGCGTGGTCGGACTCGCCGGGTTCCTTGGCGCCGGGCCACGGCTTGGCGACCCGAGACGCGAGGATGAACTCCTTGCGGAGCGGGTTGCCTTCGAAGCCGTCGGGGAGCAGCAGCGGGATCAGGTTCGGGTGGCCGGCGAAGGTGATGCCGAACATCTCGAACGTCTCGCGCTCATGCCAGTTCGCACCGGCGTAGAGCTCCGACAAGGACGCCAGTACCGGCAGGTCGCGCGGGACCAGCGTCCGGACGAGCAGATGGTCGACATGCGAGCCGCCCCAGAAGTCGGCAAGGTGTGACACCACCCGGAACCCGTCGCCGAGCTCGTCGGAAGCACTCAGGAAGTCGAAGAACGTGAACCCGACCGCGTCCCGCAGCACCTCGTGCGCCGCCACCCAGGACTCCAGCGGTACGTCGATCGCCGTCGGACCGAAGCTGTCCACCGAAGTCGCGGCGATCCCGGCGCTGGTCAGCGCGTTGAGGGCGTCGTCGCTCAAGGCTTCACCAGTCCGCGGGTCAGCGCCGCGGCGGACGGCTCGTCGTACCGGCTTGTCATGTCCTCGCCGGCGATCTTCTCCTGCAGCTTGAGGATCCCCTGCAGCAACGCCTCCGGCCGCGGCGGGCAGCCCGGCACGTACACGTCGACCGGGATGATCTGGTCGACGCCTTTGGTCACGCAGTACGAGTCCCAGTACGGGCCGCCGGAGTTCGAGCAGGAGCCGAACGAGATGACGTACTTCGGCTCCGGCATCTGGTCGTAGAGCCGCTTGATCGCCGGCGCCATCTTGTCCGTCACGGTTCCCGACACCACCATCAGGTCGGCCTGCCGCGGCCCGGGCGCGAACGGGATCACGCCCAGCCGGATGAAGTCGTGCCGGCCCATCGACGCCGCGATGAACTCGATCGCGCAGCAGGCCAGGCCGAAGTTGAACACCCAGAGCGAGTACTTGCGGCCCCAGTTCAGCAGGTACCGGACCGGCTCGGGCGCGAGCTTCGCCAGCGCACCCACCGCCGGCCGCACCGTCGGCATCCCCAGCTCGGTCATGGCCTCAGCCTAGTCCGACAATCTCTTCCGCGAGGATCTCCGGGTACTCCAGCGGCGCGTAGTGCCCGACGCCGTCGACCGGCCGGAGCCGTACGTCGCTGAAGAAGTCGTCGAGCCGGTCCGACCATGCCCGCGGGAACAGCGGATCGAACTCCGGCCACAGCACCACCGTGGGTACGGCGATCCGGTCGTACGACGGCGGCGCCATCTCGGCCGCGGACACGGCGACCGAGCCCGCCCCGGCCCGGTACCAGTTGAGCGATGCCGTGAACGCCCCCGGCCGCGAGTACACCTCCACCAGATGATCCAGCTCCGGCTCGAACCCAGGCCCGGACCAATGGGTCCAGAAGTGCCGCAGATAGGACCGGACCGCGTCCGGGTTGCCGTCGATCAGCTCCTCGATCACGGGCAGCCGGTGAAACGCCTGGTACCAGAACTCCGCCTGCGCGTGCTCGGAGAACACCCGCTTCCCGATCCCCGGCAACGGCGGCGCGACGACCATGCCATCGATGAGGTCCGGCCGCGAACGGGCGATCGCCTGCGCGATCCGGCTGCCGACGTCGTACCCGGCGAGCACCGGCCGCTCCAGCCCGAGCTCCTCGACCAGCCCGAGCACGCTTCTCGCCTGCGCGGCCGCGCCGTACTGGATCGGATCCACGGACGTCCGGTCCGACGCGCCGAACCCGCGCAGGTCCGGGACCACCACCTCGAACCCACGCTCGGCCAGCATCGGTGCCAGCACCCGGTAGTCGGTGCGATCGCCCGGCCAGCCGTGCAGCAGAACCACCGCCGGCCCCTCGCCGATCCGGTCGTACGCCAACCTGAACCCGTCCACGTCTGTACCAAGCGGCATCCTCAGCTCCTTCGTCGGCAGATGAGCGATCTCCATCATCCGCCGCATGTACAGCTCGACAGGAGGTGTCGGTCCCAGGTGAAAGCTCGGGCCGGGGTCCAGGCGTGAAATCGGCCGGACCGCTCGGGGTGACGGTGACACCTCCTGTCGAGCTGCACCCTGACCGGACTGCTTGACCGGGCCGGTGGGCCGATCTACCGTGATTGAACAGGACTGAACAGGTCCATTCCTGGGTGGGAGACACCATGGCTGACCAGCTCGAGGTGCAACAGACCCGCGCGCTCTCGGTGGAGAGCAACGGGCTCAACGTGATCGCGGAGGCCGAACGGAAGGGCCGGCCGGCGCAGCTGTTCTGGCCGTGGTTCGCGGCGAACGTCTCCGTGCTCGGCATCAGCTACGGCGCGTTCACGCTCGCCTTCGGGATCTCGTTCTGGCAGGCGGTGATCGCCGGGCTGATCGGGGTCGTCTTCTCGTTCCTGCTCTGCGGGCTGGTCGCGCTGGCCGGCAAGCGTGGTTCGGCGCCGACGATGGTGCTCAGCCGGGCCGCGTTCGGAGTCCGGGGCAACAAACTGCCGTCGCTGGTGTCCTGGTTGCTGACGGTCGGCTGGGAGACCGTGCTGACGATCCTCGCGACGCTGGCCACGGCGACCGTGTTCGAGCGCCTCGGCTGGGGCGGCGGCAACCTGACGAAGGTGGTCGCGCTGCTCGTGGTCGGCGTACTGATCGTGGCCTGTGGCGTGCTCGGGTTCGACCTGATCATGCGCGCTCAGACCGTGATCACCGTGGTCACCGGCGTCCTCACGGTCGTCTACATCATCCTGGTCGCCGACCAGATCCACTGGAGCACGGTGTCCGCGCTGCCGAGCGGATCTGCCCAGCAGGTGATCGGCGCACTGGTCTTCCTGATGACGGGCTTCGGGCTCGGCTGGGTGAACGCGGCCGCGGACTACTCCCGGTACCTCCCGCGCCGCGCGTCGAGCCGGGGCGTGGTCGGCTGGACGACATTCGGTGGCTCGGTGGCCCCCGTCGTACTGCTGATCTTCGGTCTGCTGCTGGCGGGGTCGTCGGAGGACCTGAGCAAGGCGATCGCCGCCGACCCGATCGGTGCGCTGGCGGAGGCGTTGCCGACGTGGTTCCTGGTGCCGTTCGTGATCGTGGCGGTGCTCGGTCTGGTCGGCGGCGCGGTGCTGGACATCTACTCGTCCGGGCTGGCTCTGCTGTCGCTCGGCGTACCCGTGAAGCGGTATGTCGCGGCCTTCATCGACGGCTTGGTGATGATCGCGGGGACCGTCTACGTGGTGTTCTACGGCGGTGAGTTCCTAGGCGAGTTCCAAGGCTTCCTGATCACGCTCGGCGTCCCGATCGCGGCCTGGTGCGGCATCATGCTCGCCGACATCGCGACCCGCCGGCGCGACTACACCGACGACGACCTCTACGCCCCGAACGGCCGGTACGGCGACATCCGGTGGCTGCCGGTGGTCACGATGCTCGTTGCCACCGGCATCGGCTGGGGCCTGGTTACGAACACGCTGGCGTCCTGGCTGACCTGGCAGGGCTACCTGCTCGACCCGCTCGGCCTCGGCGGCAAGGGCGGCAACTGGGCCTACGCGAACCTCGGTGTCCTGGTCGCGCTGGTGGCCGGGTTCGTCGTCCAGCGGTTCGCCGGGGCGGCCGCCGTACGGCAACAGGAGACGATCGCCTGATGGTGCTCGCCCTCATCGACCTGCAACGGATCTTCGCTGACCCGGAGTCCGGCTGGGCTACGCCGGACTTCGGGCGGGTGATCGAGCCGACCAAGCAGCTGATCGAGCGCTTCGCACCGAACGTCGTCTTCACCCGCTTCGTGGCCCCGGCGAATCCGACCGGTGCCTGGGTGCCGTACTACGAAGAGTTCCCGTTCGCCCTGCAGCCGCCGGATGCGGACGACTACCAGCTCGTCGACGAGTTCAAGGGCGCTCCAACGCTGGACAAGACCACGTTCGGCGCTTGGGGCCCCGAGCTCGCGGCCCGGTCGGACGGGCAGCTGGTCCTGGGTGGCGTGACCACGGACTGCTGCGTGATCAGTACGGCGCTCGCCGCGGTCGACGCCGGCGTCCACGTGCAAGTGGTCGAAGAGGCGTGCGCCGGGTCCACCGACGACAACCATCGCAAGGCGATCGACATCATGCGGTTGTACGCACCGATGCTGGAGATCGTCAGCCTCGACCAGTGGTGATGATGCGCCGAATCACGTTGAAACACGAGCGGGTCGCGGCGGTGCTGGCCCGGGAGATCAAGTCGGGCATCGTACGGCGTGGTGCTCAGCTGCCCGGGGAAGTCGAGCTGGCGCGGCGGTTCTCGGTCAGCCGGAACACGGTCCGGGCGGCCCTCGCCGTACTGGCCGACGACGAGTTGATCACCACCCGCACCGGGAAGGGGTCGTTCGTGCTCTTCGACGGACGGCCGTTGGACGGACGGCTCGGCTGGACCCACGCGCTGTCGGAGCAGGGCGTGGAGACCCGGATGCGCACCGTCCGAATCGAGCTCGCACAGGATCCCGCCCTGGCCGAACGCCTCGGGCTCGAGTCCCCGGACGTGATCGTGATCGAGCGCGTGCGGCAACTGTTGGACGGTACGGCGATCTCCCTCGAACACAGCCGGATCCCGGCGCTGGACTCACTACGCTCGCTGCCCGACCGGGGCCTGGACAACGGTTCGATCAGCACCACCCTGAACCGCGCCGGGCTGTACCTGGACCACTGCGAGCAACGCCTCCGCGGCCGCCCCCTGAGCCCCGGCGAAGCCGACCTGCTGAGCCGTCCGGAGGGGTCCTGGTTCCTGCACACCACCCGCACCAGCTGGACCGCCGACGAACGCTTCGCCGAGTACGCCGACGAACTCCTCGACCCCGAACACTACGAACTAAGCCTCTCCTACGGCACCTAACCACGAGACTGTAGGCAGCCCCCGCGTGCTACGCAGCCACTCCTCGTCGCCCCGAAGGGCAGTCATGCCGAAAGCTCATAGTCCAGCAGTGGGTTACCGTCGACAACATCGCCGCGGAGGAGGACGGTGGCCCCAGCTCACTGACGAAGAGCTCCGTGTCATGGTCGGACAGAACGAGGGCTTGCTTTGGCTGGTCCCGATGGCGATCGAGCGGCTTGAGAGCGATCCGTGCGTGTCAGGCGATCTGTATGCCGGCGCGTTGAGAGCATCCGTCGAGAGGGTGAAAGTCGAGTACTGGGTTCGTCACCCAAGCCTCGCAGAGCGTCTTGCGCTATCTCCGGTTGCGTCGAGTGCGAGGCTGAGTGACCAAGCTTGTCCCGCTGAACGTCCGGATCTGGCTCCCCTCTGTGTCAAGAGGCGGCCGGCAGTGGGGTCGTAGGCTTTGTGGTGGCGGGTCCGGGAAGTGACTTGTCCGAAGAGCCCGCGGTGTGGGGATGTCAGCCGGTCGCGCTGGAGTCAGAGTCGTGTCCCCGTTGTCCTCCCGGGCCCGTCTCGGACACGGGCACGGTGCGAGAGCGGGCGCCTGCACCGTGGTCTCGCCTTTTACGGCTCGCATCCGGCGGCGCCCGTGGTTGAAACACTGGTCCGAACAGATGCAGGTGTGGGCCGAGTACCATGATCTGGATCGGACTAGGTGGCATCCCACTCTCTGGAGAACCACATGCGCCGCACCAATATTGGCGCGTGCCCGCTCCGCGCCCATGTCGATCCGCGCCTCTTGCGATTCAGCGCCGGGGCCACAGCGAGCGTGCTCGCCGTCGTGCTGCTCATCGTTGACGTTGCTCGACCATTGGGTCTCGGCCTGCTCGCCTCCCAGGTCGCCGTGTTTGCGTTCACCGCGTTCGTGAGTTTTCAGTGGTCGTTGTGGGCGCGGATCTTCGCCCGTGTCATCTGGCCGCGGATCGGCGCGCCGGCCGAGTTGGAGGATGCTCGGCCGCCGAGATTCGCCCAATTCGTCGGCTTCGTGTTCACCGCTCCGGCGCTGACCACCTTTGTACTCGGCGTCGATGTCGCTGGCTACGGCCTCACCGCTCTCGCCTTCGGACTGGCAGCCCTCAACGCATCCACCGGGCTGTGTTTGGGCTGCAAGGCCTACCATCTGATCCGCCGACCAAAACCGGCCTGAGTCCGGTCGACCGCGAACCCCACCACATTCAGCGGGACGTCCCATCCGGGCCGCGTCGAACCCGAGCGAGCGCAGCGGGGGAATCGCAGCCCGTCGCCTTCGCCGGTCATTGTCGAGACCTCATTACCGCAGTCGGCAACAAGACGACGGCCCGGCGTCCGCTCATGCCGCCGAGAGTGAAGCCCGCTCATGCCGACGAGCGGGCGGTTCGTAGCGGCTAACCGGTTGCGATCTGGATGGCGCTCAGGATGCTCGACAGGCTGGCCGGGTCGGCCATCTTCAAGTTTGCGAGGTCGCTGGGCCGGAACCAGCGAAGATCGTCGTGCTCCTCGGGTGCGGCGTTGACAGGTTCGCCTTCCCAGCGTGTGACGAGGAACGCGTGCTTGTCGAGGGTGGGGTCGCTGATCGTCATCGGGATGGGTACGGGGTGGTGGATGTGGACGCCGAGTTCTTCGAGGCATTCCCGACTGACGGCTTGGTGAGGCAACTCGCCTGACTCGACATGTCCGCCGACGAGGTCCCAGCAGTCGGGATACCACCGACGCGATGGGTGGCGATGCACCAGGAGCACGAGACCGTCGCGCACAAGTGCAGCGACTGAGATCGGAATCGGGGCGACCATGGCGACACACTAGGCGCGAACGCACTCTCGTGCCGCTGATCGCGCGTCCATGCCGTTGTCAGGGGGTCAGCAGGTTGGCATGCTCGCGTACCCATCGTGCCTCGCCGGCCGCCCACTCCTGGCTGCCCTCGGCGACCCAGGTCCGCTGTGGCTCGACACCGGCCTCGGCCAGCGACAACTCCATGGCCATGGTTGCCTCCATCCGGGTGGCGATCGCCTCGGCGACGTCGAAGGAAGGCAATCCGCCATAGGTTTGCAGGAAGACGCGTACTCGCGCGGCCCGATCGGGCACGGTCGGGAAGTGGTGCCAGGTCAGCGCCATCTCGTCGCTGCGGGCGGGTGTGAACCATTGAAGTGCGTAGGCAACGTCATCGAGCCGCGGTCCGCGATGCAGAAAGTCCCAGTCGATAAGACCTACTGCCTCGTCGCCGTGCCACACCATGTTCCAGGGGCCGACATCACCGTGGCACCAGACGGTGTCCGCCTTGGATTCCACGTCGGGCGCGCAGAAGACTGCATCCGGTGGTGGCTCCCAGCCGATGGACGCGTCGTGGAGTGTCCGCAGCAGCCGGGCCGCAGAACGTAGCCCAGCCTCGGAGCGCTGGTGCGCCCAGCCGTCCGCGCCGGCGTCTCCCTCGATGACCACGAGCCGTTCGACATCACCGTCGACAGCGATCGGTTCTGGTACGCACGTGAGTCCTTGGCCGCGCAAGTACCGCAGGAATGCATGCACGGTCGGTGACCAGGAAGAGGCGGGTCTGGTGACGGTCCCGTCCTTGATCGAGACCGGCCGCAAAGCATCGAGCTCATCGTCGGTCGGGGCCACGAACGGACCATAACCGCGACCAATCGCCCGGCGCATCGGAATTCGCCAGCACGGGGCGGTAGATGCGCGCGGTAGCGCGCAGGCGCCGGCGGTAGCCGGCAAGGATGCGCCGGCGAGGGGCCGGAGGGTGGGTGGGAGAGCACGCGGAGCGGCTGCGACGAGGAGCGGAGCGACGGGAGTGGCTGCGTAGCACGCGGGGGCTTCCCCGCGGCGAGGGGTGGCGGTGTAGTGCGCGGGGGGCTTCCCCGCGGCGAGGGGTGGCGGTGTAGTGCGCGGGGGGCTTCCCCGCGGCGAGGGGTGGCGGTGTAGTGCGCGGGGGATGCGTCTAAGGGGTTTGTTGCCTCGGGGGTAGGGATATGTGCCGATGTGGGGTGGGTCCTCAGGCGCGCACTGTCTTCTCATCGACAAGCTCGCGGAGGAGATCATGCTTTACCACTCACTCGACTCGCTCCAGGCTGAGATTCGCTACCGGCAGGACCGTATCCGGCGCGACTTCCAGCGCCCGGCCTGGTTCCAGCGCAAGCCCAAGCAGCAGGCTCCCGAGCCCTGCGCGCCCGAGCTCCGAGCCCGTCCCGCGATGTGACGGCTCGAGCACCGCCCGAAACCCCTTCCCACCCGGCGCGGCCGGCTCTTTCCGAGCCGGTCGCGCCGCCGTCATTCCCGGCAGCGGCCTGCCGCGCGCGAACCGGCATCGGAACCGCTTTCCAGGGTCCCTAGACGCGGCGTACGGCGTACCTAGGGCGCCTAAGGCCCGCTGGGAGGCGGACATAGGGAGGAGTTCCGATGTGCGCACCTACCTCAGACGAGCAGATTACGGGTGTCGGCAGGAAGCCGGCAGCAAACAAGGAGAAGCAGATGTTCACCGTAGACACCGCCAAGGCAGAGGTCGACTACCGCAGGGAGCGCCTCGCCCGTGACTACCGGCACCACCGGACCACCCGGACCCGCCGGAACCTCACCCACTTGTTCGGCCGGAAAGCCTGAAGGGAGGCACACCATGTACATCACACCTCAGCTGATCCAGGCGGAGACCGCCTACAAGCAGGAGCGGACCAAGCGTGAGTTCCGGGCGGGGACCCGCCGGCGTCGCGCTGAGCGGCACCAGCCGCGGTACGCGCGCAAGACCGTCCACTACACCACGGCCGCATGAGCGCCCGGACCGCCGTCCCTGATCCCGCAGCTGCGATCAGGGACGGCGTTTTCATGTCAGAGAAGCCACACCGGACGGGATGCCGTCGATTTGTGTCGGCGCCAGGGGCGAAGATGGACGACGTGCCCTGGACTTCGACACCTCTCGTCGGCCGCTCGACCGAGATGGCCGCGCTGCTGAGCGCCGTGGACGACGCCAAAACGCGTCGTGCCGGTGCCGTTCTGCTGTCCGGTGACGCCGGCGTCGGCAAGACCCGATTGCTGGACGAGGTGGCGACCGGCGCGCACGAGCGCGGCTTCGGTGTCCTGGTCGGGCACTGCACCGACTTCGGCGACGCCGGCCTGCCGTATCTGGCGTTCACCGAGATCTTCGGCCGGCTGGCCGGTGACCGGCCTGACCTGGTCGAGAGCGTGCTGACCAACTTCCCGGCGATCGGGCGGCTGCTGCCCACCCACCGCCTGATCGGCGCTCAGCCGGCGCCGCAGGACGGCCAGCTGGACCGTGCCGCGCTGTTCGACGCCGTCCTCGGCGCGTTCACCGCGCTGTCGACGAGCGAGCCGTTGCTGGTGATCATCGAGGACGCGCACTGGGCCGACGACTCGACCCGGGACCTGATCGGTTTCCTGATCACCCGGCTGACCTCGCAGCGCCTGGCCCTGGTCGTCTCCTACCGCAGTGACGACCTGCACCGACGGCATCCGTTGCGCCGCCCGATCGCCGAGTGGTCCCGCAACCCGCGGGTGCGGCGGGTCAACCTGCTCCCCCTGGACGCCGACGAGTCCCGCGTCCTGCTGAATTCGCTGATCACCGAGCCGCTCCCGGAGACCGAAGTACGGCGCATCCTCGACCGCGCCGGCGGGAACGCGTTCTTCACCGAGGAACTGGTCGCCGCGGCGTCGATGGGCGACGGCGACGCCGTGCCTCCGGATCTGGCCGATCTGCTGCTGGTCAGGCTCGACCCGTTGTCCGACGGGGCCCGGCAACTCGCCAAGGTGATCGCGGTCGCGGGCCGGCGCGTCCCGCACGATCTGCTCACGGCCGTCGCCGACCTGCCCGACCGCGAGCTCGACGACGCGCTGCGTGAGCTGATCGACGCCCACATCATCGACGTACCGACCAGCGATCGGTACTACTTCCGCCACGCCCTGCTGGCCGAGGCTGTATACGACGACCTCCTGCCCGGTGAGCGGGTCCGCCAGCACTCGGCGTACGTCCAGGCGCTGAAGGACCAGACCGTCGCGGGTACGGCGGCCGAGCTCGCCGGACACGCCACCCGGTCGCACGACCTGGCGACCGCGTTTGAGGCGCGCGTGCGGGCCGGCCAGGAGGCGATCTCGGTCGCCGCTCCGCAGGAGGCCCTGAAGCACTACGAGATGGCCCTCGAGCTGTTCCCGAACGCCTCGCCGGACAACACGATCGACAAGACCTGGCTGATCGTCGACACCGCGTTGGCGGCCACACTGTCCTCACAGCACCTGCGGGCGCTCAAGCTACTCCGGAAGGCGCTCGCGGATCTGCCTCCCGACGCGCCCAAGCTGCAGCGCGCCCAGTTGTTGCTGCCGCTGGCGGACATCGCGCTGATCATCGACCAGGATCAGGAGGCGAACGAAGCGGTCTCGCAGGCGCTCAAGCTGGTGCACGACGAGCCGTCCACCGTCTTCAAGGCCCAGGTCGCCTCGCTGTACGCGCGGGTGTCCGACGCGCTCGGCCGTCCGCTGGAGGCCGAACGCTGGGCGCACAAGGCGCTGGAGATCGCTCGCGAGGCCGGGCAGGAGTCCGCGGCCAGTGACGCCGGCATCACGCTCGCCCAGCTGCGCCGCCGGGCCGGTGATCCGGAGACCGCCGCGAAGCAGCTGGAGGAGGCCGCCGTCCGGGCACAACTCCTCGGAGACCCGGCCGCCGAGGTGCGGAGCCGGTTCCTGCTCGGGTCGACGCATTACGAGCAGGGCGATCTGCTCAACGCGAAGTCCGCGCTGGCGTTCGCGACGAAGCGCGCCGGCGAGCTCGGCCGGCAGTGGGCGGCGTACGGGTTCGACGCGCGGCGGATGCTGGCGCTGACACAGTTCATCCTCGGCGAGTGGAACGACGCGACCGAGACGGCTCGGACGGACTCGATGACTCCGGCCGCGGCCGGAGCGGCGCTGCGGGCGGTGGAGTTCGCCGTCCGGGGCGGGCGCGGTGATACCGCCGTCGCTGAGGAGCTCGAGCGGATGCGCAAGTGGTGGGACCTCGACGTGATGCTGCCGATCCTCGGTCTGCAGCCGGCGGTCGACGCCTACCGGCAGCTGGATCAGCCCGCCGAGGCGGAGAAGCTGATCACCGACGTGTCCGCGCTGTGTGCCGACATCTTCCAGAGCGAGTGGTTCCTCGCCCGGATCCGGTTCGCCACGCTCGGGTTGCAACTGTTGTGCCATCGAGCGGTCGGCGAGCCGGCGGCCGCTGAGGCCCTGGTCGCACGCGGCGCCGAGTTGCTCGCCAGGGGGCAGGCGACGGCGGAGAAGGGTCTGCCGCCTGGCCGGTTGATGGGCGTGGAGGGACTGGCCTGGCTGGCGCGGCTGGAGTCGGAGTGGGAGCGGCTTCGGTGGCTGGCCGGGATCGACCCGCCGACACCTGAGGAACACGTGGCCGCGTGGGAGCGGACCGTGGACGCCTTCGGGTACGGATACATCTTCGAGCAGGCCTGGTCGCGGGTGCGGTTGTCGGCCGCGTTGCGCGCTGCCGGCCGGGTTGCCGAGGCCAACGAGCAGGCCACACTGGCCGCCCAGGTGGGTCGCGAGCTGGGCGCCAAGCCGTTGCTTGACGAGATCGGTGGCGTCGACACGGGTGGCGCGGGTGCGCTGACGTCGCGGGAGACCGAAGTACTGGCGCTGCTGGCCGAGGGGCGGACCAACCGGCAGCTGGCGCGCGAGCTGTACATCAGCGAGAAGACGGTCAGCGTGCACGTCTCGAACATCCTGGCCAAGCTGGGCGTTCGCTCCCGCACCGAAGCGGCCGCGGTAGCCCGCCGCGACGGCCTGCTGGATCAGTAGACCTACCCACGGCCGCTCACCTTCGGCGCTGTGCGGGCCACCGAACGTGAGCGGCACTGGGCGGAACCCGGGTGGGGACCGGGCGATCGCGGTTGTTGGTGCTAGCCGTGCTTGCGGTGCCGGTCGGGCTCGGGCGGCACGCGGCGCTCCCGGGCTCGAGCGAGCTCGTCACGGGGAAGGTCTGTGCGGCGGTGCTGCGACGGACGGTCGAGACGGACGATGTCGTCGAAGACCTCGCGGGCGTGCCGCATTCGCACCGCGGCCAGCAGCACCAGCCCGGTCGCCGCGAGTGCAATCAACACCCACAGTTGCCACGACATAGCCTCACCACCCCGTACTCACCCCGTATCCCCGCGTAATCACCATAACCCCGAACCGACCGCTTGGCGACCAGCTGTACGCATTCTGTTATCCCCGAGCGATTCAAACTCGCGTTTGTTGCCCACTGCAATCACATACGGTGATCGAGCAACGAAGTCGGGACTCCGAACGCACCTACTCTCAGTTATCGCGGGGCGGGACTCACTTACCTCGCCAAAGATACGTCGCACGACGAGCGCCTGGTTCAGATACGCCGCGCGACGAAGACTTGGTTCCCGCAACGCCGGCTTTTCATGCACTCCCCCGCAGCCGCCATATGCTCGGGCCGGTGAAGGTTCTCTCTGCCGAAGACGTCCGCCGTGCGGTTCCGATGAGTATGGCGATCGACGCGGTGCGGGACGCGTTCCGGGAGCTCGCCGCGGGGAACTTCGTGCTCCCGCCGCGGCAGATCTTCGGGGACGGGACGGTGCTGGTGATGTCGGCGTACCACTCGCCGACCGGGACCGCGGTGGTGAAGAAGATCGGCATCGCGCTCGACCAGGTGCCGGCGATCCGGGCGACCGTGATCTGGACCGGCGCCGGCGAGCAACTCGTCGCCGACGGCAGCTCGATCACCACCTTGCGGACCGGCGCGGTCGTCGGGGTCGCCACCGACCTGCTCGCATCGGCTGACGCGTCTCGCCTCACGCTGATCGGGACCGGCGCTCAGGCTCCCGACCAGGTCCGCGCGGTCCTCGCCGTACGACGGATCGCCGCGGTCACCGTCACCGGACGCTCGGCCGATCGCGCGGCGGCCCTCAGCCGAGAGCTGGCCGACGAGTTCCCCGACGTGAAGTTCACCCCGAGTACGTCGATCGACGAGGCGATCGCCGACACCGACATCGTCTGCTGCGCCACCTCGTCGGCCACCCCACTCTTCACCGCCGACGCTCTCCCGGCCCGCGTTCACGTCAACGCCATCGGCGCCTTCCGCCCCACCATGCGCGAACTCCCCCGCGACCTCCTCACCACCGCGACCACAGTGCTCGTCGACCAGCGGGAAGCCGCACTCGAAGAATCCGGCGAGATCGTCGACGCCATCACTTCAGGCGAACTGAAGACCACGGACTTGGTCGAACTCGGCCCCGCCCTGTCGGCGCCCCCACCCGCGACCGGCCGCACCGTCTTCAAGTCCGTCGGCATCGGCCCCCAAGACTGGGCCATCGCCGCAGCCCTCGCCCGCGCCTAGACGACAGACGCGGCTCAGGTCCAGCGGAGGACGCCCTTGCGGTAGGCGTAGAGGAGGCCCACCGCAACGAAGGCCAGGAAGACGAACATCTCGATCAGCGTCGCGAACCCCAGTTCGGCGAAGATGGTCGCCCAGGGGAACAGGTAGATCGCGTCGACGGCGAAGATCACGTACAGGTAGGCGAACAGGTAGTACCTGATGTGGACCTGCGCCCAACCCTCGCCGACCGGGTCGACGCCCGACTCGTAGGTCTTGAGCTTGCCCTCGGTCGGATAGGTGACGGTGAGCGCCTTGTTCAGCGCGAGGGCACCGAGTAGCCCGACCAGGCCGAGCGCGACCACCGCGAGGACGACGCCATAGCTCTCCGACACGGACAGCAGCTTAGTTGGTACAGAGCAGGATCGAGTCGACCGCGACGTACGGACCGTAGCCGGAGCGAACGTCGGCGACCTGCAAGCGCAGCCGGGTCACGCCGAGGATCTTGTAGTTGAGCCAGGTCTCGGTCTCCTGCTTCTGCAGCACCGAGGTCATCGCCTTGATCCCGTTGTGCAGCGACACCCGGACGGTCCCGTCGGTCAGGTTGCCGAGCCAGTTCCGCACGTAGCTGCAGCCGGTCGAGTCGACCTCACCCCAGACGTAGCCGCCCCGGTCGGCCAGCAGGTCGGCCTCGGCCCGCCGTGGCCCCTCCTTCGGCGGCACGATGTTGAACTGCGGCTGACCCTGACCACCCGCGGCGAGCAGCCCCTTCTTGAAGATCCCGCGCCACACGTAGTGCTTGAAGCTGATCATCGGCGAGATGGCCGCCCCGTACGGCGCTTGCGCACCGATCGCGATGCGATACGTCCGGACCGACCCCGGCTGGACGGTGATGATCGTCACGCTGGTGCCGGACGAGTACCCGTGCGCGACCTCCCGCCACCGCTTGGCGGACGGGATCCACTGGTGCAGCGGGATCCGGGTCCCGGTCTTCGGCGCCGGCGAGAGCGTGCCGATCACCGTGATCACGCCCTTGGTCGCGTCCGTCGTCCGGATGCTGTAGATCTTCGCGGTCCGCGGTGTCGCGGTCACGGACGCCGGCACCACCGCGACCGCCGTACTGCCGAGACTCAGCGCACTGTCCGCCGGGGCCGCCGGAGCCGCGCATCCGGCCAGCCCGAAGGCCAGCAGCGCGACAAGAACACGGCTACGGCGAGGGCGAGGGCGACGGCCCATGGGACAACTCCAACCAGGTGGATCACAACTTGATGCCGACACCCTGCCGCCTCGCACTGCTGATCGCAAGCGAGCGGCTGCGCAGTGTGACGCTGGGAGATTTCGTCCTATCCCACGGATGCGGTCCTCTAACACTGCGTCCCAGGCTGTGGACCACCGGGGCTTCTGCATGGTTCTGTTCTAAGGGCGAACTAATATTGGGGTTATCGCCCTGCTGGGGGGATCGACCTGCCGCCCACCAAGCGGTAAGCCGACCCAAGCTTCGACTTGGAGATGAACAGAACAGTGACCATCGAGGTCAAGCAGCTCGACCGCGTGGTGATCCGCTTCGCCGGCGACTCCGGCGACGGGATGCAGCTCACGGGGGACAGGTTCACAGCGGAAACGGCATCGTTCGGCAATGACCTGTCGACCCTGCCCAACTTCCCCGCCGAGATCCGGGCACCAGCCGGGACTCTGCCGGGAGTGTCGTCGTTCCAGCTCCACTTCGCCGACCACGACATCCTGACGCCTGGTGATGCGCCCGATGTGCTGATCGCGATGAACCCCGCGGCCCTCAAGGCGAACCTGCGCGACGTCCCGCGCGGCGCCACCCTGATCGTCGACACCGCCGACTTCACCGCCCGCAACCTGAAGCGGATCGGGTACGACGAGAACCCGCTGGAGACCGGCGAGCTCGACGGCTATCACGTCGTACCGCTGAACCTGACCGGCATGACGGTGGAGTCGGTCAAGGAGTTCGGCCTGACCCGCAAGGACGCGTCCCGGGCGAAGAACATGTACGCCCTCGGCCTGGTGTCCTGGCTGTTCCAGCGACCGATCGAGTCGACGATCACGTTCCTGGAGACCAAGTTCGCGTCGAAGCCGGCCATCCGGGACGCGAACATCGCGGCCTTCCGCGCGGGCTACAACTTCGGCGAGACCGCCGAGGAGTTCTCGGTCCGGTACGAGGTCAAGCCGGCTCACATGGCCACCGGCACCTACCGGAACATCTCCGGCAATCTCGCGCTGGCGTACGGCCTGGTGGCGGGCGCCCAGCGAGCCGGCCTGCCGCTGGTGCTCGGCGCGTATCCGATCACCCCAGCGTCCGACGTACTGCATGAGCTCTCCAAGCTCAAGCGGTTCAACGTCACCACGATCCAGGCCGAGGACGAGATCGCCGGTGTCGGCGCCGCCCTGGGCGCGTCGTTCGGTGGTGCGCTCGGCGTGACCACGTCGTCCGGCCCGGGCATCAGCCTGAAGTCCGAGACGATCGGCCTCGGCGTGATGCTCGAGCTGCCGTTGGTGGTCTGCGACATCCAGCGCGCCGGCCCCTCGACCGGGATGCCGACCAAGACCGAGCAGGCCGACCTGCTGCAGGTGATGTTCGGCCGCAACGGCGAGGCGCCGCTGCCGGTGCTCGCGGCCCAGTCCCCCGCGGACTGCTTCGCGATCGCCA
This sequence comes from Kribbella sp. NPDC020701, assembly GCF_055562215.1. Lineage (NCBI taxonomy): Bacteria > Bacillati > Actinomycetota > Actinomycetes > Propionibacteriales > Kribbellaceae > Kribbella > Kribbella sp. NPDC020701. The sequence goes on from NZ_JBVHFT010000003.1 coordinate 240,707, forward strand.
TCGAGGCGGCCCGGATCGCGGTCACCTACCGCACCCCGGTGATCGTGCTGTCCGACGGCTATCTGGCCAACGGCTCCGAGCCGTGGCAGATCCCGGTGATCGAGGACCTGCCGACGATCGACCCGAACTTCACCCTCGAGCCGAACGCGACCAACGACAAGGGCGAGCCGGCCTACCTTCCCTACCTGCGCGACCCGGAGACCCTGGCCCGCGCCTGGGCGATCCCGGGTACGGCGGGTCTGGACCACCGGATCGGTGGTCTGGAGAAGGAGGACAAGACCGGCAACATCTCCTACGACCCGGCCAACCACGACCTGATGATCCGTACCCGGCAGGCGAAGGTGGACGGGATCGCCGTCCCGCCGATCGAGGTCGACGACCCGGACGGTACGGCGAAGGTGCTGGTGCTCGGGTGGGGTTCGACGTACGGCCCGATCGGCGCCGGTGTCCGCCGGGTCCGCAAGGTCGGCGGCAAGGTCGCGCAGGCGCACCTGCGGAACCTGAACCCGTTCCCGTCGAACCTCGGCGACCTGCTGAAGTCGTACGAGAAGGTCCTGGTGCCCGAGATGAACCTGGGCCAGCTGGCGATGCTGCTGCGGTCGAAGTACCTGGTCGACGTGGTCTCGTACGCGCAGGTCCGGGGCATGCCGCTCGGCGCGGCCGAGCTGGCCGAGGTGATCGGCAACCTGGTCGAGGAGACCGAGGGCATCGACGACGACGCCCGGCACATGGGCGAGGCCGCGGCCAGCCTGACGCACGGCGAAGCGCTGCACACCGAGCCGAACGGCCGCTCCAACGGCCAGCTGCACCACCCGGAGGGAGCACGATGAGCACGGTCGACCTCGGCCTGCCGAGTCTGCCCGGCGGCCTGCGTGGCGTACCGGCCGCGACCGAACCACAGAACCGCAAGGAGTACGTGTCGGACCAGGAGGTCCGCTGGTGCCCCGGCTGCGGTGACTACGCCGTACTCGCGGCCTTCCAGGGCTTCCTGCCCGAGCTCGGGATCAAGCGCGAGAACGTCGCGATGGTGTCCGGGATCGGCTGCTCGTCCCGGTTCCCGTACTACCTGTCGACGTACGGCATGCACTCGATCCACGGCCGCGCGCCGGCGATCGCGACCGGCCTCGCGGTGTCCCGGCCCGACCTCAGCGTGTGGGTCGTGACCGGTGACGGCGACGCGCTGTCGATCGGTGGCAACCACCTGATCCACACTCTGCGCCGCAACGTGAACATGAAGATCCTGCTGTTCAACAACCGGATCTACGGGCTGACCAAGGGCCAGTACTCGCCGACCTCCGAGCCGGGCAAGGTGACGAAGTCGACGCCGATGGGCTCGGTGGACAACCCGTTCAACCCGGTGTCGCTGGCGCTCGGCGCGGAAGCGACGTTCGTGGCCCGCACGGTCGACTCCGACCGCAAGCACCTGACCTCGGTGCTGCGCGCGGCCGCGGAACACCGGGGCACGGCGTTCGTGGAGATCTACCAGAACTGCCCGATCTTCAACGACAACGCGTTCGAGGCGTTCAAGGATCCGGAGACGCGGGACGACGCGATCATCCCGCTGGTGCACGGTGAGCCGATCCGGTTCGGCACCGACGGCCGGCTGGGTGTCGTCCGTGATGGCTTCGCTTCGCTGGCCGTGCGCGAGGTCGCCGACCTGCCTGGCGGCGAGGCGGATCTCGTTGTCCACGACGCGCACACCGAGGACCCGGCGTACGCGTTCGCCTTGTCCCGGCTGACGGACGCTGGCGTTCTGCACCGCGCTCCGATCGGCGTGTTCCGCTCGGTCGACCGCCCGGCGTACGACGACATGGTCCGGCAGCAGATCAGCACCGCTCAGGAAGCCCAGGGCACTGGGGACCTGCAGGCCCTCGTCACCGGCGCGGACACCTGGACCGTCAACTGATGCTGAGTCTTTAGCTCAGGAAGGACCCGACGGCTTTCTGAAAGCCGTCGGGATCCTCCACCCACGGGTAGTGCGCGACGCCGTCGAGCACTACCCGTTCTGCGTCCGGGAGCGCTTCGAGGAGGCTGTCGATGACGTACGGCGGCCTGAGATCGTCGGAGCCGTGGATCAGCAGCGTCGGTACGGCGACCCGTCGGCAAGCAGCCGCCCGGTCGGGCACGGTGCGGAGCTCGGCGCGGAGGGCGTCGGCGCACTCCTGGTTGGGCTCGAAGCGAGGGGTGTTGAGCCGGAGCGTGTCGCCGAGTGCGGTCGTTCGGTTGGCGAAACCCGTGGAAAAGCGGGCGATCCAGGGGTCGTCGGACGGTGTGTCCGCGAGGATCTCCGCGACGCGTTGGCGGTAGGTGGGTGGCGGGCCGTCGAGGCCGGTGCTCGAGACCAGGATCAGGTGGCTGAGGTGGTCGAGGTGCGCGTCGGCGTACTGCAGGGCGAGTGCGGCGCCCCAGGAGTGGCCGATGAGGGTGACCTGGTCGTGGCCGGTGTTCTGGCGGAATGTCTCGAGGTCGGCGACGAAGCGGGCGAGGGTGTAGGGGCCGCGGCGGTCCGAGCGGCCGCAGCCTCGTTGGTCCCAGCGGTGGATGGTGACGTCGGGCAGGGTGAGGTCCTGGAAGACGTCCCACCAGCCGGGGCCGCCGTGCACGAGTACGACGGGCGGACCGTCACCGGAGACCTCGGTCCAGAGGTGGCAGCCGTCGTCGGTCCGGGTCCAGGGTCGTCGGTCGTCGGCCGCCTGGGTCCGCGTCCAGGGTCGTCGGTCGTCGGCCGCCTGGGTCCGGAGCCGGCCGCCGTCGTCAGTCGTCGAGTGAGGCATAGACCGCGGCACGCAGCTCTCGGCGGACGGGGTAGCTGGCCGAAGGACGTAGTTGGGTGAGGAAGACGACGACAAGCTCGTCGGCCGGGGAGACGAAGAAGGCGGTCGAGGCTGCGCCGCCCCAGAAGTACTCGCCGGGTGTGCCGATGGTCTGGGCGACCACCGGATCGAGTAGCACCCCGAAGCCGAGGCCGAAGCCTTGTCCCGCCCGCTTGGTCTCACCGCCGAAGTCGGCGTACGCCGCGAGATCCTGACCGCCCGGGAGATGGTTGGTGGTCATGAACCGTAGCGTCCGCGGTCCGATGATCCGCACGCCGTCGAGCGAACCGCCACCGGCCAGCATGCGCGTGAACCGCAGGTAGTCCCCCGCCGTCGACACCAGCCCGGCGACCCCGGACAGGAACGACCGCGGCCGGGTGTAGGCACTCGTCAGCGGATCATCGATGAGCCTGAAGCCACCGTCGTCGTACGCATAGTTCGCGGCGAGCCGGGAACTGCTTGCCTCAGGCACCGAAAACCCGGTGTCGACCATCCCGAGCGGGTCGAAGATCCTGGTCCGCAGATAGCGATCCAGCGGCAGCCCGCTGATCACCTCGCACAGCAACCCGACCAGGTCGGTGGAGATCCCGTAGATCCAGCGCGACCCCGGATCCGCCTGCAGCGGAAGCCCGGCCAGCCGCGCCGGCAGCTCCGACAGTGATGCGTCCGAATCCATGCCGGTCAGCCCAGCCTCTTGGTACATCAAGCTGACTGGATGTTTGCCGTTCGACGCCGCGAGCCCGGATGTGTGCATCAGCAGGTCTCGCACCGTCATCTCGCGATCCGACTCCCGCAGGCCACCGTCGTCGTGCACCTTCGGCCGGCCGAGTGCGGGCAGGTACTTCACCACCGGATCGTCCAGCTGGAACAGGCCGTCTTCGTAGAGCTGCATCAGCCCGAGACTCACGATCGGCTTGGTCATCGAGTAGATACGGAAGATCGTGTCCGGGCGCATCGCGCGATCCCGCTCGGCGTCGGCCCGCCCGTACGCGTCGAACAGCAGCACCTCGTCCCGATGGGCGACGACGGTCACCGTGCCCGGATACCGTCCCGCGTCGACGTACCGCCGTACCACCGCGGCGACTCGCTCCATCAGTTCTCCTCTGTAACAAACATTTCAGAGAAGACGATAGCTGGAATAGATGCTACACGGCAATGGCTCGCGAATCTTCAGAGGAGCTCGGTGAGCGTGATCCCGGCGGCGCGGTCCAGGTGCCGTGCGGTCAGACCCGCGGCCTGTGCGGCCACGACGTCCAGTTCGAGGTTGTCGCCGATCATCAGCGTGTCCGCCGGATCCACGCCCAGCGCCGCGCAGGTGAGCAGGTACGCCTCCGGCATCGGCTTGCTGACGCCGAGGGACTCCGACGTACAGACGACGTCGACGAGGTCGGCCAGCCCGATCGCGGCCAGTTTCGCGTTCTGCTGCGTCGTGCTCCCGTTGGTCAGTACGCCGATCCGCCAACCGTTGCTGCGGGCAACTTCCAGCGCGGCCCGGGCGTCCGCGAACGCGGTCCAGCTGCCCTGATAGTGGCGCAGGTAGCCAGTGAACAGCTGGTCCAGCTCCGCGTCGGTCGACGGTACCGGATGATCGATCAGCGGCAGGAAGTCGCGGAGCCGGCCGCGGCGCTGACCTTGGTGGGTGAGCGCACCGGCCAGCCACTGCGGGTAGATGCGGTCCTCGATCACGAACCACTGCGCGACCAGTTCGTCGGAGGGCGTGCCACCGAGCTCCGGGATCCACGCGCGGATCGCGTACGTCGCCGACCCGATGTGGTCGAACAGGGTGTCGTCCAGGTCGAAGATGACCGCCTTCACGCCCGAACCACCGAGTCCCGGTTCAGCTCGCGATGGTTCGCGTACCCGGCCAGCGCCAGCGTGAGGTCGAGCTCCGCCAGGAAGCACCGCAGAACATGCTCGACCCCCGCCTGCCCAGCCAGCGCGAGACCGTAGAGCAGCGGACGACCGAGCAGCACCGCCTTCGCACCAAGCGCGAGCGCCTTCGCCGCATCGGCACCAGTCCGTACGCCGGAATCGAACAGGACCGTCAGTTGCTCCCCCACCGCATCCGCGATCGCCGGCAACGCATCCAGCGAGGCGATCGCGCCATCCACCTGACGGCCACCGTGGTTCGAGACCACGATGCCATCCACACCGTGCTCGGCCGCGAGCTTGGCGTCCTCGACGGCGGTGATCCCCTTCAGCACGATCGGGCCATCCCAGTTGTCGCGCAGGAACGAGAGGTCGTCCCAGGCCAGGCCGACGTTCGGGAACATCTGCGCCCACTGCATCACCGCCGCACCCGGATCCTCGGCGACCGGCTTGGCCAGCTTCGACTGGAACGCCGGGTCACTGAAGTAGTTCGCCAGCCCTTCACCCTTCAGGAACGGCAGGAACCCGCGGTCCAGATCGGCCGGCCGCCAGCCGATCGTTCCGGTGTCGAGGGTGACGACGAGTACGCCGTACCCGCTGGCTTTCGCGCGGTGGAGGAAGCTCAGGCAGACGTCGCGGTCGGTCGGGTAGTACAGCTGGAACCACTTGTTGCTCGCCTCGATCTGCTCGATCGCGTGGCTGGCCTGGGTGGAGTGCGTGTAGGTCAGGCCGAGGGTGTCGGCGGCGCGGGCTGTCGCGAGCTCGCCGTCGGCGTGGGCCAAGGTCTGGACACCGATCGGTGCGACCAGCACCGGCGCGGGCATCGCCGTACCGAGGACGGTGCAGGAGAGGTCGCGTTCGGTGCTGCCGCGGAGCATCCGGGGCACCAGCCGCCAGCGATCGAACGCCACCTGGTTGGCTCGCGCCGTCGCTCCGCTGCCCGCGCTCGGCACGATGTACCCCATCGCCTCCACCGGTAGCTTCCCGGCGGCTTGCGACTCCAGCCGGGCCAGGTCGGTCGTGATCTCCGGCCGCGTCCCCTGCAACATCCCTTGCAAGTAGATCTGCAGCTGAAAGTCCCCAAAGTTGGCCATGCCGGATGCTCCCACAACGCCATGACATCCGTCAGCCGTGGATCGGGATGGATCGCATCGGTAGGCACTCTCGCCGGCCGCGAGAGTTGTCAGCGTGACCGATGAGAGAGGTGTGGGAGTGATGAAGCGGACCCTGCCGGCGCTTGGACTGTTCTTCCTGTCGCCGTTGGTAGCCGAGTTCCTGCTGGGGAACATCCCGATCAGCAAGCTGTTCGCGCTGCTGTTCCTGGCACCGGGATCGTCGCGACCACGGCCTTCGGGATGAGCAGTGACTCGTTCGTCGCGTCACCGGCCCAGTTCGCCGGCGTCGGCGTCGGGATCGTCGTACTCGTTGCCCTCGGCGCCTGGATCGGTGGCCGCGCACCTCGTCACACTGCCGGTACGGCGCCGAAGGCCTGGCTGGTCGGGATCACCGGCCTGGTGCTGACCTCGGCGTTCATGCTGGTGGACGATCTGGTCTCGAACGGGTGGCTCGAGGCCGGCCTGATTGCGGCGATCCAGGTCCTCGGGGCGATCGTGATCGTGCGCTGGTCCCGGCGTACCGGCTGGACTCAGCTGCATTCGCTCGCCCTCGCGGGTGGTGCGCTGCTCACCTACGCGTGGCACGCGTTCCCCGAGGCGCCGGTGATGGATGCCTCGCACACGGTCGACCTGATCGGGAACGCGGTCTTCGCCCTGTTGGCGGTGATCCTGCTGGTGAATGCGACAATCAGCCGTGAAAAGTTCGGTGACTCCTGACACTCGCATCACCACGCGGCACGTCGGGCTGGCGTTGTTCGCGCTGGCGACCGGTGGTTTCGCGATCGGGACCACCGAGTTCGTCACGATGGGGCTGCTGCCGCAGATCGCCGACGGGGTGAACATCTCGATCCCGACGGCCGGCCACGTCATCTCGGCGTACGCGCTGGGCGTCGTGGTCGGCGCGCCCTTGATCGCAGCCTTGGCCGCGAGGACCGGGCGGAAGCGGTTGCTGCTCGGGCTGATGGCCGTCTTCGTGCTCGGCAACGTACTCTCGGCCGTTGCCTCCAGCTACGAGTTCCTGATGGCCGCCCGGTTCCTGACCGGCCTGCCGCACGGCGCGTTCTTCGGGATCGGCGCGGTCGTCGGCGCCTCGCTGGTGCCGGCCAACCGGCGGGCCTGGGCGGTCTCGATGTCGATGCTCGGACTCCCGGTCGCCAACATCATCGGCGTACCGGTCACCACGCTGATGGGCCAGCGGCTCGGCTGGCAGGCGCCGTTTCTCGCGGTCGGCGTACTCGGACTGCTCACCCTGGTTGCGGTCTGGTTCTGGGTCGCACCGCAGCCGGTCGGCAGTGACGTCAACATCCGCAGCGAACTGAGTGCGCTGTCCCGGCCGCAGGTGTGGATGGCCCTGCTGGTCGGGATGGTCGGCTTCGGCGGCATGTTCGCCACCTACTCCTACATCACCCCGACGATGACGGAACTGGCCGGTTTCTCCGAGGCCGCGGTCACCATCGTGCTGGCTGTGTACGGCATAGGTATGACGTGCGGGACCGTGGTCGGCGGCCGGCTCGCCGACCGCAACCTGATGGCGAGCGTGTACGGCGGACTGGTCGCGGTCGGCGTGGTCCTCGGTACGTTCGGGTGGCTGGCGCAGTCCAAGCCGGGTGCGTTGATCGGGGTGTTCGCGATGGGCTTCTCGGCCAGCATCCTGGTCCCGGCGCTGCAGACCCGCTTGATGGACGTCGCCCACGAGGGCCAGTCGCTGGCGGCATCGCTCAACCACTCCACCCTCAACATCGCCAACGCGCTCGGGGCCTGGCTCGGCGGCGTCGTACTGGCCGCCGGCTTCGGCTACGAGTGGCCCAGCCGACTCGGCGCCGCGCTCGCCGCCGCCGGCCTGGTCCTCGCGCTGATCTCGGGTCTGATGGATCGCCGGGGGGCGAATCAGGTGCTTGCCTGAGGGTTTGATCACCAGCGACTTGGTTAGATCAAGGTATGGCGACCATGACTTTGGGCGCCGCTGACCTGGTTCGGCGGCGTGGGCTGCGGCAGATGCGGTTGGTGGCGTTGTCGCTGCTGATACTCGCCGCGGTGATCTACGTGGCCACCTTGCACCGCAGCGGCGGCTGGGCGTACCTGAACGCGGCGTCCGAGGCGGCGATGGTCGGTGCGCTGGCGGATTGGTTCGCGGTCACCGCGCTGTTCCGGCGGCCGCTGGGGCTGCCGATCCCGCACACCGCGATCGTGCCGACCCGCAAGGACAGCCTGGCCGAGAGCCTGGAGCAGTTCGTCACCGAGAACTTCCTCTCCGAACAGGTAGTCGCCGAGAAGATGCGTACCGCCGAGGTGAGCCGCCGGGCCGGTGAGTGGCTGGCCGACGGTACTCATGCCGAGCGGATCGTGGCCGAGGGCGCCCGGACCATCGGCGCGGCGTTGCCGAGACTCGGCGACGACGACGTGACCACGTTCGTCCGCGGCTCGTTGCTGCCCCGGTTCGTGCAGGAGCCGCTGAGCCCGATCGCCGGGCATTTCCTGCAGGGCGTGGTCGAAGACGGCGCCCACCACGCCCTGTTCGACCTGCTCATGGTCGAGGCGTACGACTGGCTGCGGGACAACCGCGAGCTGCTCGCCGACGTGGTCGGCCCGCGGGCGCCGCGCTGGTCACCGCAGTGGGTGAACCGGTTGGTGATCGACCGGATCCACCGCGAGGCGCTCGCCTGGCTGGCCGACGTACGGGACAACCAGTCGCACCCGGCCCGCAAGGCCATCGACCGGCTGCTCAGCCAGCTCGCCGACGACCTGCAGCACGACCCCGAGATGATGGCCCGGTTCGAGGCGTTCAAGGCCCGGATGCTCACCCATCCGGACATGGGCTCCAGCCTGACTGCCGTCTGGGACGCCGTACGCACGGCGCTGATCGAGGCGATCGCGGACCCGTCGAGCACGCTGCAGGTCCGCGCCACGGCGGCCCTGCAGGATCTGGGCAAACGGCTCCAGAACGACGATGGCCTGCGCTCGAAGGTCAACGCCCGCGCCGCCGAGGCCGTCGGGTACGTCGTCCGCACCTACGGCAACGAGATCGTCTCGGTCATCTCCGACACGATCGAGCGCTGGGACGGCCGCGAAGCCTCCGCGCGGATCGAACTGCACGTCGGCCGCGACCTGCAGTTCATCCGCATCAACGGCACCGTCGTCGGCGCCCTCGTCGGCCTGGTCATCCACACCGTCAGCCAGCTGCTCTAGGGTCCCGGGGGGGGGGGGGGGGGGGGGGGGGGGGGGGGGGCGAAGGTAGAGAAAAGACGACAGATGAACCCACGCGGCAG
>NZ_JBVHFT010000003.1:249779-255538 GCF_055562215.1 Kribbella sp. NPDC020701
TAGCTCTATCCGGTGGTGGTAGTCTTGGGGGGGGTCGATGCGGGGTTTACAGCCGCCCCCCCCCCCCCCCCCCCCCCCCCCCCCGGGACCCTAAATTCCGCAGTTCGGGGCGCTCCAGGAGTTCGAGGTCCTGATGTCCACGTGGGTGTGGTCCTCGTGGCCGGGGTAGCCGGGGCCGAAGATTCCGCCGAAGCCGTGGTTGCGGGCTTGTTTGGCGAGCGTGCAGAACGAGTGGACACCGGTCAGGTCTGCGGAGCGTCCGTACAGGTGCTGGCTGTTGCTGGCACCGCCGACGGAGTTGTTGCACGGGATGCTGCGGAAGCCGCTGGAGATGTTCAGCGCCTGGTCGCCGAGCGCGTGCCGCATCGCCTCGAGCTGCCACATGGTCTGCAACGCGTTCGCCTTCGTCGCCGCCGCCGACAGCGGCCCGCCGTCCCACCCGGATCCACCGCAGCCGTCGTCCAGCTCGGCGTACGTGAAGTGGATCGGCGTGCAGTCGTCGTCCTGCAGCGCGTAGATCTTGGTGAACGTGGCCGGTCCGGCGACGCCGTCCGCCCCCAGCCCGTACGCCGACTGGAACCGCTGCACCGCCGCCTTCGTGGCCGGCCCGAAATCACCGTCGGTGGCCAGGTGAGCGCCGTACCCGGGATACCCGGCGACCCGGATCTGCAACTGCCGCACATCCTCGCCGGTCATCCCCTGACTGAGCGTGCGCCCCCAGGTATAACAACCGTCCGCGTGCGCCTCGATCGTCGTGACGACCTGGCTGGTGGTGAGCGTCGCGGCGAACAGGAGCAGCACGGCGAGCAACCTGGGCATGGGCTTGAGCATGGGCTTGAGCATGGGCATCGAGACCTCCGGGGCGGTGAAGGAACCTGTCACCGGCCAGCATTCCGTCACCATCCACCGCTTGGCCAGTACTCAGCGGAACTTCCTGACAACCCCCGGCGACCAACGAGGCAACCATCGGGCCACCTGTCCGTGCCCTAGTGTCCTGAGTCGGAAGTTCGGCGAGAGATTTCGGTGTTCAGGTGCGTGCATCGCGGTGCTTGGTCAGTGGCCTCGATGCGGAGCATCGTGGGCGCTGGGCAAGTGCCGCGAGGTGCGTGCCTGGGCGCCGAAAGCGCCGTCGAACTTCCGACTCAGGACACTAGATCCAGCTGTGGAGGTCGGCTGCGTCTTTGGCGAGTTGCTCCGGGGAGTCGTCGGCGACGAACTCGAGGAGGGCGTTGATCTCTCGGGGTTCGGCGGCGAGGCGGTCGATGACCCGGCGCCAGAGCGACGCCCGCCCCGCGAGCGGTAGGCGGTTGTTGGACGGCCACCAGGAGAAGACGTGCACCGTGCTGAGCCACGGCATCAGGGACTCGAGCTGTTCGAGACACTCGGCGTCGCCCAGGTCGACCGGCGGCTGCCAGTAGGTCTTGAGGTTCGGCGCGCCGACGTCGAGCAGCAGGGTGATGGTCGAGTCGACCTCGTCGGTGAGCGTGTTGCGGTGGAACTCCAGCGCGATCTCGATCCCCGACGACGCGGCCACGTCGGCCAGCTCGGCCAGCCCGCGGGTCACCGCCATCCGGTCCCCTACGCCGGCTTCCGCCGTACCGACGTTGCCGGCCCAGACCCGGATCCGGGGCGCCCCGAGCGCGACCGCCGTGGCGACCGCGGACCGCATCTCCTCGCGGTCGACGCTGCCGGCCCGCAGGTACGAGCCGTACGCCGCGATCTGCAGCCCGTGGACCTCGGACAGCGCCTTCACCCGCTTGGCGGTGACCAGATTGCCGAGCGGGACATGCACGTCACCACCCCACTCGATCGCCGCGAGCCCGGCCTTCGCGGCCACTTCCACCACCTCGTCGGCCGGCAACTGGCGGAACGTCACCGAGACCAGACCGGTCCTCACACCCACGCGAGCCTCCTCGTATCCACCTCTCTATCCAACCGCATGGCACCAGCCAGCCAACCCGCTGGCACCAGCCCGTCTCACGTCATGAGCAAAGCAATTGGATGCCACTGTCACGCGGGCTTAGTCTGACGGCGTGCCAGAACAGCGAAGAGGATTCACCTACGGCTTCACCGCGTACCTGATCTGGGGTCTCTTCCCGCTGTACTGGAAGCTGCTGGACCACTCCGGCGCGATCGAACTCCTCGCCCATCGTGTCCTGTGGTCACTGGTGACCATCGCGATCCTGGTCGCCGTACTGCGGAAGTTCGGCCAGGTGAGGGCGCTCCTGCGCGAGCCGCGCCGGCGCTGGCCGCTGATCGCGGCGGCGTTCCTGATCTCGGTGAACTGGGGCACCTACATCTGGGCCGTGAACCACGGCCGGGTCGTGGAGACCTCGCTGGGGTACTTCATCACTCCGCTGTTCACGGTGCTGCTCGGCGTCGTCGTACTGAAGGAGCGCCTGCGGCCCGCGCAGTGGACCGCGCTGGCGATCGCGTTCGTCGCGGTTGTCGGGCTGACCATCGAGAACGGGCGTCCGCCGTGGGTGGCGATCACGCTGACGTTCTCGTTCGGGTTGTACGGGTTGGCGAAGAAGCAGGCCGGCGCCGGGGCGATCGAGGGGATGGCGATCGAGTCCGGCACCGTAGTCCCGCTCGCGCTGGCGGCGATCGTCATCCTCGGACTGCAGGGTGACGCGACGGTCACGCACGTCGGGACCGGATACCTGGTGCTCGTGTTGCTGACCGGGCCGATCACCGCCGTACCGCTGCTGCTCTTCGGCGCTGCGGCCACGCGGGTCTCGATGACGACGCTGGGACTGCTGAACTACATCGCGCCGATCATGCAGTTCACCGTCGGGGTGCTGGTGTTCCACGAAGCGATGTCGTCGATGCGGTGGGCCGGCTTCGGGCTGGTGTGGATCGCGCTGGTGATCTTCACCTGGGACAGCATGAACCGCCGTCGCCGCTCGATCGCCCTCGAACGAGCCGCGATGACCGCCTCCGCCGTCTGAAGTCGCTTGACGTCACGCATTCAGGATACTTAGTATCCAGGTTATGAAGATGAACGAGGGCGTCGAGTGGGCGATGCACAGCTGCGTGAACCTCAGCTGGCTGCCCGGCGAGGCGGTCACCGCCAAGCGACTCGCCGCCTTCTACGACCTTCCCACGGCGTACCTGAACAAGCAGCTCCAGGCGCTGACCCGAGCCGGCATCCTCTCCTCGGTCTCCGGACCGAAGGGCGGCTTCCAGCTGGCCCGCGATCCCCGCAACATCACGCTGCTGGACATCGTCGTCGCGATCGACGGGCCTGAGGATGCATTCCGCTGCACCCAGATCCTGAAGGCCGGCCCCGGTGCCGATCCGCACGCCGACTACCGCAAGACCTGCGTTGTTTCCCAGGCGATGCGAGCGGCGGAGCTGACCTACCGCCGCGAGCTGGCCGGTACGACGATCGCCGACATCGCCGGCCGCGTCGAGAAACAGTTCCCGGCTACCCCGGACAGCACCCGCGCCCGGTTCGCCAACCTCAAGTCCTGACCCCTCCCAATTCCGTCCAGACCCAGGAGCTAATTCAAGATGTCTAATATCCAGAATACTTCCATCGTTCTTGTCCGCGCGACCGACGCCGAGGTCCTGTCGGCCAGCGGTGTCACCCTGTTCGCCGACGTACCCGACACCGGCGGCCACCTCACCAGCCACCGCTCGATCTTCCAGCCCGGCAAGGAAGGCGCTCCCCCGCACCTGCATCACGAGGCGTCCGAGCTCTTCTTCGTCCTCACCGGGACGCTCCGCGTCCTGACCGGCGACGACCTCATCACCCTGGCGCAAGGCGACTTCCTCGTCGTCCCGCCGAACACCCCGCACGCCTTCGAAGCCGCCGGCCCTTCGGCCACCGAGGTCCTGTTCGTCCTCACCCACGCCAAGCCGCGCTTCGACTACTACCGCCTCCTCGAGTCCGTCTACCGAGGCGAAACCAACCCCGCCGAACTAGCCAAGACCAGCGATCTCTACGACAACCACTACGTCGACAGCCCCACCTGGCAGAACCGCTGACGCCTACCCGTTTCGGGCTGCTGATCGGTGTGAGATGAGTTTCTGTGGATAGCCGGATTCTCCTTGTTTTACAGGGGATTCCGCCTTGGGACTGTCCGTGGGGGCGTCTAGAGTTGCGGGCATGGAGATCCTCGGCGAGCGGCCCGCGTGGTCGATGACCGACGGCGAGAAGCTGTCGCGACTCGATGCGACCGTCGCCGAGATCGCTCGCCAGAAGACCTACTACCTGCAACTGACGGCCGACCTCGACGCTTCCGGCTACGCCAAGGACATCGGCGCCGGCGACACCGCGCGCTTCCTGTCCACGCGCTACCGCATCGACCCGGCCGAGGCCCGCCGCGATGTCCGCCTCGCCAGAGCCCTCAGCAAGTACGACGCTGTCGCCGCCGCGCTACCGGACCCAGGCGGCTCGCCTGAGGACTCGGACAGCACCGCACCGACCCGTCCGATGCATCCCGCCCAGGCCGCCGTCATCGTCTCCGAGCTAGAGAAGGCTCCGGCAGACACCCCACCGGAGAACCTCGCTGTCGCCGAGCAGCAGCTGATCAATCTCGCCCGCACCTTCACCCCCGCCGAACTGCGCCGCGCCGGCCATCGCATCCGCGCCATCCTCGACCCCGACGGCCCCGAACCCGACGAGAACCGCGCCTACAAACGCGAATCCCTCACCCTCAACCCCGCCGACAACGGCGTCACCTTCCGCGGCTACCTCGCCAACGACAACGCCGAGCTCTTCCGCACCCTCATCCACGCCGGCGCCAAACCCCACAGAACCGTCGACGGCGCCCCAGACCCTCGCGCCCGAGACAAGCGCCAAGCCGACGCCCTCACCACCCTCCTCAACGTTGCTGCCGGCGTCATTCACACCAATAGCAAAGGCACGCAGGACAGCGGGATCGTGGCGAGCACCAGCGGTGCGGTGAGGAGTACGAACGACGAGGCTTCGAAGGTCACAGAGGACAACATTCCCGGCCACGGACCGAAGGCCCACCTCACGATCACTATCGACTACAAAGCCTTGAAGGCCGCGACGGCGGATGCGCTCGGCGACACTGTCTTCGGCGACGACCTCTCTGCAGCTGCGGTGCGGAGGCTGGCCTGCGACGCACAGGTCATCCCAGTGGTTCTCGGCTCAAAATCCCAACCACTTGACGTCGGCACAACCAAACGCCTCGTCACCGGCCCCATGCGCTTAGCTCTGAACGCCCGAGACCGCGGCTGCGTCGTCTGCGGCGCCCCGCCGATCCAGTGCGAGGCACACCACCTCGTCCACTGGATCGACGGCGGCCAGACCTGCATCTCCAACCTCGTACTGCTCTGCAAACGGCACCACATCGACCTCCACGCCGGCCACTGGACAATCGCCATCATCGACGACGTCGTACAAGTCACCCGGCCCACCTGGGCAACCCCCGACCCGCCACCACCCGGCAGATACAAACCCACTACCTACAACGATGCGGCGCGCGAACCCTCGCCCTCCGCGACCCGAACCTGGGCGCCCAACCACCTCACCGCCCACAACGCCACCCGGGACGTCATCCGCCACTCCATCTTGGGCAACGACAATCCACCACCTACCTCCGAACCCGATCAACCAGGACCAGCCCCACCACCCACCACGACCACCACGACCGGCTCCGAGAGCCCGCCGGGCGAACGCGCTACACCCCAAGCAGCCTTGCGGGTGTGAAGCCGACGAAGAGCCCCCTCCACAGTCGCGGACCGGTGATACCGCGGGACTCGGCGACGTTGGGGCTCGCCGC